>NZ_JAGSYI010000003.1:600000-900000 GCF_025685625.1 Acidicapsa acidisoli | reverse complement strand
AATGCTTCCGGGCCCACGGCCGCGCGGACACAGAGAGAATGCTCCTATATCGATGGCGTCGGCGTAGTGAGACCAGAACTGATGGCGGTCCTGCTCTTCGCCTCCGACGAGCATCTTCAACGCGAACTTGGATGTGTCTTCGATGAGGAAGCGGTCAGCAGGCAAATTGCCTAACGCAGCCCGAACGGGGTGATTTTCCAGGGAACCGATGAAGCACCCGAGATACTTGGGATTGGTATGCGGTGCGCGGAACTCAATATAAGGATTCTCGTCGAGCCGGAGATAGTAGCCGGTGCGTGTACGGGTGGGATCGTGGTACTGCTTCCGCAGGGATGCATAAATGCCCGGAAGGAATGGGAGTGCGTAATCTCCCGGATCGAACAGGAAGCATTTCTCGCGGTATTGTTTTACATAAGGATCACGGCGAACTAACTCGGAAAACAGCCCGTGCCCGCCTAACTCGGCAAACAGAATAACATCAGCTTCCGAGGGATTGTCTGTGAGCTGATGAACGCCGAATACATCCTCTTCAGCGCTCTTTCGAAATAGTTTGTATCCGCCTTGGTACCATGGATCGATTTTTGCGTCCGTGAGCGCAACTGAATGCAGCAAGACCTTCGCCAACCAATCCTCCTCAATCTTTTCCCAATCATAGCATCGAGGGACCGCGTTTCATCGCTGTGATTGGCCCTAGTGCATCGCGATGTCGCTGCTTCCGCCGCCGGGGCGGTTCTTGTTCAGCATGAAGGCCAGGAAGACCATCCCCAGGGCCATCCAGAAGAGCATCTTGTACACATCCTGATAGCCCAACATGGCAGCCTGCTGCTGCAACATCTGGTAGATGTTGCCGGAAGCTTTGGCCTGACTGTTCGCACTTCCAAAATCCTGCCCCATGACAGCTCCCAAGCCTTGGGAGTACTGCTTGTAGGGAATATTCAACGAGGTCATGTTCTGCTGCAGGTGCGCCTCGTGGTAGAGCGACCGATTGGTGACTTCCGCGCCTGTGATTGCGATGAATACGCTGCCGCCGATGTTGCGGACGAAATTGATCAATCCCGCGACCTGGTTGCTGGCTTCCTTGGGCATGCCTACGTAAGCCGCTGTCGTGATCGAGATGAAGGCAAACGGAATCGGTGCGAGTTGGATGACGCGCAGCCAGGATGCGTTGGCGAAGCTCATGTCGAGGCTGAGCTGAGTGGTCGAATACCAGAACGAGAATGCGAAGATGATGAATCCGCAGGCAGCGACGTTGCGGGCAGGGAACTTGCCGGTCGCCCAACCGGCAAATGGCATGACGACCAGCAGCGAGACACCGCCGGCGGTCAGGGCCAGTCCGGCGTTGGTCGCGGTATAGCCGAGCAGTTGCTGCAGGAACTGCGGCTGCAAAACGGTGCTCGCGTTGAGAACTCCGCCGACCAGCATCATCAGAAAACAGCAGATGGCGAAGTTTTTGAACTTGAAGAGCCGCAGATTGATCAGAGGATCTTTCTGACGCAGTTCCCAGACGATCAGCCCGACGATTCCTACCACGAATGTGACGGCGAAGAAGCGGATGAAATTGGAAGCGAACCAGTCGTTTTCTTCGCCCTTGTCCAGCATGATCTGCAAGCCGCCCATGGCCAGGGTGAGGAAGGTCAGGCCCATGAAGTCCATGTTGAAGAGTTTGGAGCGGTCCGGCTTGATCCATGGTGGATCTTCGACCATGCGCGTCACCAGAACGTAGGCAAGGATGCCGACCGGGATATTGATGTAGAAGATCCAACGCCAGGAGTAGCTGTCCGTGATCCAGCCGCCCAGCGACGGTCCAATCGAGGGGGCGAGCACGGCGACCAGGCCGTACAGCGCAAAGGCCTGACCGCGTTTGCGCTCGTCAAAACTGTCCGCCATGATTGCCTGAGCCATCGGTTGCAATCCGCCGCCGCCCGCGCCCTGAAGCACCCGGCAGAGCAGCAGAATCGGGAGGGAGGGAGCGATCCCGCAGGCAAAGCTGGAGACGGTGAAGATGGTGATGCAGAGAAGGAAGAAGTTCTTGCGGCCAATGAGGTTCGAGGCCCAGCCGCCCAACGGCAGCACAATAGCGTTGGCGACCAGGTAGCTGGTCAGTACCCATGTTCCCTCGTCGGTGCTGACGCCGAGGTCTCCGGCGATGTGGGGCAGGGCAACGTTGGCGATGGAGGTGTCGAGCACCTCCATAAAGGCGGCGAGCGCCACCGTCATGGCGATCAGCCAGGGATTGACGCGCGGCTTCCAATGCGCATGATCATTGGCCGAGATGGACGGGTTCTTGATGGTCTTTTCTCCGCTGGAGGGAGCCGTAGCCGGCTCAGCGGGCTTGCTTTGCGCGGGGGAATCGGGAAATGCTTCGCCGCCAGTTAGAGCCCCAGCTGTACTTCCCATCGGCTTTCCCCTTTTCGAGCTGAGCCTTTTGAACGAGATTGACCAAGAATCTCTGTGAGGCTCAGACTTGAGTAAACGACATTTGGACAGGCAACGAGTGTTCCCTATGCAGATGGCGGCAAACCCTTCGGGGATGCACAAATCGGAACCGTACCAGCAAATCTACCCGAAGCAGGGACAGGCGGCTAGGCGATTTTGGACTGTTTCGAGTGACCGAAGCGCATCCAGAACCATACCAGCATCTGCATAATCAGACCGCCGGTGCAGTCGATCATGACGTCCCGGAAGGAACCGCTGCGGTTGGGCAGGAATAGCTGATGCGTTTCGTCGCAAGACGCGACCAGGAGCGTTCCGAGCATGGCAAGAGCGTGTGCGGTGATTCGCAGGCGATTCCGTTCCAGAGGCTGGGGCAGCGTCATCCAGAAGGCGCGAAACCATGCGAGCGAGAGAATGCCGTATCCCGTGAAATGCCCGCATTTGCGAATGATGATGTGAAGCCGCCACCACTGGGGCTGAGAGAAATGCCGGTGCAGGAGGAATTCGCAAAACCGCTGGAGCGGGCCGGTCGTGTGGTCCGCTCCGAAGTAAACGGTCGACTCCATCGCAATGACCAGGACACACAAAACCACCGGAGTCCAGGCGCTCACCTGGTGGCGCAGACTGCCGCGGTCGGGGGAAACCGGTGGTGAGGCTACGCTACTCGGCATGCGCTTTACTCGACATGATAATTTGGCGCCTCGCGGGTGATGATCACGTCATGAACGTGGCTCTCGCGCAACCCGGCTCCGGTAATGCGGACGAATTTCGCATTTTCCTGAAGCTCGGCAATCGTCCCACAGCCCAGGTAGCCCATGCCGGAGCGAAGTCCGCCGACCAGTTGCAAGACCATGCCTTCGAGCGGTCCACGATATGGGACACGCCCTTCGATGCCCTCGGGGACGAACTTTGCCAGCCGGTTCTGGCTGGACCGTTCCCGCTGCACAACATTTTCCACGCTCTCCGAGGCTGCCCCGGCGTCATCGCTGCTTTGGAAGTAGCGTTCGCTCGAACCGAGCGCCATGGCGGTCAGAGATCCCATGCCTCGATACGATTTGAAAGACCGGCCTTGATAGAGGATCGTCTCGCCGGGGCTCTCATCCACGCCCGCAAAGAGCGATCCGATCATTACCGAACTGGCTCCCGCCGCTATTGCCTTCGTCACTTCGCCGGAGTACTTGATGCCGCCGTCGGCGATCACCGGGATATTGCGTTCTTTCGCGGCCCTGTAGGCTTCGGCGACCGCTGTAATCTGTGGCATTCCCGCGCCCGTGACCATGCGCGTAGTGCAGATCGAGCCCGGTCCAAAACCGACCTTGATCGCGTCCGCGCCCGCGTCGATCAGCGCCAACGCGCCCTCGTACGTGGCCACGTTTCCGGCCAGCAAGCCGACATTTGGGAAGGCTTTTTTCACCTCGCGAACAGCTTCAAGAACACGCGTGGAGTGCCCATGCGCCGAATCAATGGCCAGCACATCGGCCCGTGCGCGCACCATTTCAGCAGCGCGCTCCAGAAAATCGCCGGTAGCGCCAATCGCTCCGCCCACGCGCAGCCGGCCCTTCGAATCCTTCGAGGCATTGGGATATTTCAGTTTTTTCTGGATGTCCTTGACCGTAATCAGGCCCTTGAGCTGGTACTGGTCGTCGACCACGAGCAGCTTTTCGACGCGGTGCTTGTGCAGAATCAGCTCTGCCTCTTCCAGCGTCGTCCCGACCGGCACCGTGATCAGGTCGTTCTTGGTCATCACATCGCCGATTGGAATGTCTGAGCGGGTCTCGAAACGCAGATCGCGATTGGTGAGAATGCCCACCAGTCGCTTGCCGCGCGTGACCGGGACGCCGGAAATCTTATAGCGCCGCATCACGTCCAGCGCGGCGGAGATCGGCTGATCCGGCTCAATCGTCACCGGATCGACGATCATGCCGCTCTCGGATCGCTTGACCTTGTCTATTTCGCCAGCCTGATCCTGAATCGGCAGATTGCGGTGAACGATGCCGATTCCGCCTTGCTGCGCCATGGCGATGGCCATGCGCGATTCGGTCACGGTGTCCATGGCGGCGGAGATCAGTGGCGTATTCAGGGTGATGTCCTTGGTGAGCTGCGTCTGCGTACTCACCAGCGTTGGCACCACATCGGACAAGGCAGGCACCAGCAGGACATCGTCAAAGGTCAAAGCTTCGGGCAGTGGATGGGTCAACATAGGGCTTAGATGCTCCTGGCGCGACGCGCGCTTCAAGCTCGGGCGGCGCAGGAGCTTCTGTGTATTGTAGCGGAGCCATGCTGAACCTTAAGATGGTGCGATCCCTTCGAGGCTATTTAAATGCGAAAACTCCTGATCGTGGCGGCCCTGTTTCTTGCCAGTTTGCCCTCCCTTGGATATACCACCCCCACTGTCGGGGATGTCATCGTGTCCCAGCCGAGTAACGTTCCAAGCTTTCGATTCACAGTCCTTACTGCCAATGGCTATGTCAGCTTTTCAGTCTCCAAGGATTGGAGAGTAATCACGATGCAGAGTAAACCTCCGGTTGCAGTAGCTGGATTTCAACTGGTGAATCAGGCAGATAAGCACACGTCCGATGCAACGAATGTTGTCATCAGTCTGATTCAGCCCGGTACCGAAGAAGGGGAGCGCGCTCTAATCAAGATTGGTAAGAGCTACGAGGGCTCAGTTACTGCGAGTTCGCGCCTGGGATGGGACTTGTACTCTCAGAAGGCCCATCAGAAGGAAACAGAGTACGCGGTTCTGGATGCCAAGAAAAGCATTGCGGATGTGATTGTAGCGGTTAGAGTTGCGTGGCCCCATTTGTCGAAAAATTCGCCTCAATACGATTCGGGCATGCAAGAAATATTCGACAATCTCCTCAAGTCCATTGATGGCAACCTCGGCGTATACACCACTCAACCGGGAGATGTTCTCCGTAGACCAGAGAAATAGCGGCTTCAATGAAGCCTACTCCCCGAACGCAGCCATTACACATTGAATTTCCCGCAGTTTGGCCGTATTCTATATGTGCAGACGAATTTGTCCGCCGCGCTGTGTGCAATCCGGGTGGCGGAGAGAGGAGTGGGCTCACAGCCCACTTTTTCTTTGGTGCAAATATTCGCCGGCGCTGGGATTGAATTTGGGCGGAATTGGCTGGAGTTTAGGCCGCAAAAGCTGGAGAAGATGGCGGTAAAGCTGGACGAAATTCGCAAAGCCGCAGATCGGGTGGCGGCGTCGCTTGGGCTGGACGTGGTGGATGTTGAGTTTACCGGTACAGCGAAAAGCCGCATTTTGTGCATCTATCTGGAGAAGAATGCCGAGGGGCGCGCGGCGCAGGCTGCCATCGCCGCTGCGGCTGTTGCCGATCCGGAAGCAGGCGCTGATGCCGAAGTCGTTGTTCCCGAGCGGCTTGCCAAGGGCGAGTTGAATCCAGACCAGCTTTCCTGGCTGACGCACGAAGATTGCGCCGAGTTCAGCCGCGATTTTGGAACGCTGCTCGACGTGGAAGATTTGATTCCTGACGGGGAGTACACTCTGGAAGCGAGTTCTCCAGGGCTTGATCGCAAGCTGACCCGGCGGGAAGATTTTGAAAGGTTTCAAGGGTGTCTGTTGAAGCTCCAGACCCAGGAACCGATCGCCAACAACCGCCATTGGCAGGGGAGGTTGACACAATGTTCAGCAGAGTCGATTACGGTCGACCTGACTGCAACGCGGCAAAACAGCAAGTCCCGCAAGACAGGCGTTAGCACGGTCGAAATCGCCCTCGGCAACATCGAGAAGGCGCAACTTGTCCCGGAATTTTGATCGCCGGATTTTTCCGGAAGTCGTTCACCTCGCTTGCGGCTGTCGAAATTGACGCGAAGCTCAGCAAGCCACTCCCCTGGCGGCCATGAATCAGGGCCTGTCCGGGAGATTCTCAGTAAGACAAGGCAGGAAAGCACAAGCTATGTCCAGCGCGTTGTATCAAAGCATTGAGGCACTCAGCCGCGAAAAGAGCATTGACCCGGGGATTGTCGTTTCCGCCGTCGAGGAGGCTATTGCCCTCGCCACCCGCAAGTATTACAAAACCCAGGAAAACATGCGCGGTGAGCTGAACAAGGAGACCGGCGAGATCACGGTTTACGCCTACAAGACAGTCATGAACGGCGAGGACGAGATTGAAGATCCCGTCAATCAAATCACGCTGGAAGAGGCGCAGGCCATGGCGGCCGGAGCCGAGCTTGAGCCGGGCAGTGAGATTCGCCTCTACAAGGACACGCGCCCACTCGGCCGCATTGCCGCGCAATTGGCCAAGCAGGTCATCTTTCAGAAGGTGCGCGAAGCCGAGCGCGACACGGTTTTCAACGAGTATGCTCATCGCGAGAAGGAAGTCCTGTCGGCCGCCGTCAAGCGCATTGAGGGCCAGGACATCATTATCGATCTGGGCAAGGCGGAAGCCCGCATGCCCAAGCGCGAGCAGTCGCGGCTGGAGCAGTTCAGCGTGGGCGAGCGGATTCGCGTGGTTCTGCTGAAGGTGGATCGCGCCGCCAAGGGCCCTCAGGTCGTCGTCTCGCGCGCGGCTCCGGAGCTGGTCTCGAACCTCTTCCAGTCCGAGGTTCCCGAGATTTACGACAACACGGTTGTGATCCGCGCCATCGCGCGCGAAGCCGGCGAGCGCACCAAAATCGCTGTTATGTCCCGCGACAAGGACGTTGACCCGGTCGGCGCGTGCGTTGGCATGAAGGGGATGCGCGTGCAGTCGATCATTCGCGAACTGCGCGGCGAGAAGATCGACATCATCGAGTACAACGAGGAAATTACGACCTTTGCCGAAAAGGCATTGCAGCCGGCCAAGGTCAGCCGGGTGTCGATTGTGGACCTGGCCGATAAGCAGCTTGAGGTCATCGTAGACGACACGCAACTGTCGCTCGCAATCGGCAAAAAAGGGCAGAATGTTCGCCTCGCGGCCAAGCTTCTCGGCTGGAAGATCGACATCAAGAGCGAGGAAGAGAAGCGCCAGGAAGTCGAGCAGCAGATGACCGGCTTCTCCAGCGGTCCTTCGACACCGATCGAGCAGGTTGCCGAGCTGGGCGAGACCATTATCCAGAAGCTGGTTGCTGCTGGCATCACGACCGTCGAAGGTCTGGCGGATATGACGCCGGAGCAGCTTGAAGAAATCCCCGGCATCGGCGAAAAGACGCTGGAACGCATCAGTGTCGCCGTTCGGCACTACTTCGGCGAGTACGAATCGGGCGAGTCGAATCCGAATGCCGCAGCCGCAGGAGCAGCCAAGGCCAACGAAGACGCCGCGGAGGAAGTTGATGAGCCCGGAACCCCGGATGAGCCAGTTGAGGAAGCAACCGCGGAGCTGACGCCTGATTCCAATCAGGAAGACGCAGCCACCGAGATCATGGAAGTCGAAAATGCTGCCGATCCTGAGCGCACGCATCCGGTTGCAAGCGGAGATGTCGTGCATGTTTCAGCGGAAGCAGTGCTGGAAGAGACAGAAAAGGCAGAAGAAGCAGTGATTGATTCCGGGGAAAGGCAGGGCGGCGAGTAGTATGTGCCGCCCCGCAAAGATAGTTTCAGAGGATAATAGCAATTGGCAGAGTTTTTGTTGCCACGAGGTTGCTATGAACGGTTAACCGGCATTGGGTAACACCACGAAAAGAGGCGGATGAGTAAGGTTCGAATTAACGATCTGGCGCGTGAGCTGGAAGTCAAGAGTAAGCAGATTCTCGATGCTCTGGAATTTATGGGTCTGGCTGAGGGCAAGACTCACTCGAGTTCCATTGAAGCGCATGAGGCTGAGAAGGTTCGCGTTCATTTTGAACGCGGTTCGCGGCCAGCGCCTTCGGCGAGCGCAAGAAGCGAGCAGGACAATCGTCCCAAGATTGATCTTTCCAACATCTCCAAGCCCGGCGATGTGATGAAGGCGATTCTGGCGCGGAAGCAGGAAGCCGAACGGCAAGCTCAGTATCCGCAGCGGACTGGTGCTCCGGCGGTGGTGGTGCGTCCTCCTGCCTCCGGGGCTGGTTCCGGGTCTGGCGTGACGGGTTCCGGCGTGCAAGCCTCCACTGCAACCGGCACCAGCGCGGTCCATTCGGGAAATGTCCGTCCTCCTGTTCCGCCACCGGCTCGCCCCGTAACGGTGCCTCCCGTTGCAGCCAGGCCGGAGCCGCGCAAGATCGTTCCGCAGCCGCGTCAGGCCCCGCCAATCATTCATCCACCGCAGACTCCCGCTTCCGGGGCAATTGGAACGCGCCCGCCGAGTGGACCGGTTGTAGCCCGTCCGCAGGCTGGCCCTGTATCGGGAACTTCAGCGTCGCGCCCGGCAGTCGCGGTTGTGCCTCCGCCGGTTGCGGTCGTCGTCAAACCGCCAACGTCGCCGACGGCCTCGGCAAGCGTTCCTTCGGCAACGCCGGCGCCTCCAGTCGTTGTGGTTGCGCCTCCGCCCACGAAAACGGCAACCGCAGTTCAGGAGCCCGAAGCGGCGGTTACGCCGTCCGTGACCATCCAGGAACCAGTCTCGACTCCTCCCGCGCCTCAGGCTACCGCAGCAACGACTTCGGAGGTAGCGCCAATCTCCGCTCCGGCGACGACCCCACTGGCTGCGTCCTCGGTGGACGCCCCGGTTATTTCCGCTCCCTCTCTTCCGGCGAACAACGGATCAGCCCCCGCCAGTGAGCCGGCTCCGGTCGCAGCCAGCAGCCCGGCCCCGGAAGCACCTGTCGCAACTCCTCCGCCAGCTCCTGTCGTTCAGGTGCGCAAGGTGGTTATGCCCCAGACCGGACCTCGTCCCGTCTACAAGGCTCCGCCGCCGCCACCGCCGTCGGCAGCTCCTGCCGCCAACGCCAATGCTGCAGGCATTCAACGCGGCAAGCCAATCTTCGACCGCCGTCCGCAGAGCGGACCCGGCAGCTTTACGCCTCGTCCTCAGGGTGGTGGCCCCGGCGGATTCCAGAATCAGGGCGCACCGGGACAATTCCCCGGCGGGCCGCGTCCCAAGCATCCCACTCGCCCCGGTTTCGCCGGTTCCGGCCCCGGTGGTCCGGGTGGCCCAGGCGGGCGTCCTGGATTCGGCGGCCCACGTCCTGGATTCGGCGCTCCGCGTCCCGGTGGCTTTGGCGCGGCTCCGGGCGGTCCACCACCTCCTGGTGAAGCTCCGCGTGCTCCGCGTCCTTCGGGACCGCCAAGAGGCCGTGGCCGTCAGCAGTATCCGAAGACCAAAGAAGGCCCGATGAAGGGCTTTGTGCCGCCGCCGCGTTTTGGTGGCGCGTACATGGGCAATGAGCCGCCGCCGATCACCCGTGAAATCACCGTAACCGAAGGCATCAGCGTCAAGGATCTGGCCGAGAAGCTCGAAATCCGCGCCAAAGACCTGATCGCGACCCTGCTTATGCGTGGCGTTTTCGTCACCGTGAACCAGTCGCTCGACGCCGAAATGGTGAAGGACGTAGCCGCGCGCTTTGGCGCTGGCGCGACCGTTATCAGCTATGAAGATGAAATCGCCAACCAGGCCATCGAAGAGATCCTGGAGAGCAACAACATCGACGAGCTCG
Organism: Acidicapsa acidisoli; assembly: GCF_025685625.1. Taxonomy (NCBI): domain Bacteria; kingdom Pseudomonadati; phylum Acidobacteriota; class Terriglobia; order Terriglobales; family Acidobacteriaceae; genus Acidicapsa; species Acidicapsa acidisoli. Next base: position 890,043 of record NZ_JAGSYI010000003.1, on the reverse strand, counting down.
AAGTGTCGCGTTCGCCCGTCGTTACCGTCATGGGCCACGTCGATCACGGCAAGACCTCGCTGCTCGACGCCATCCGCGAAACCGACGTCGCTTCCGGCGAAGCCGGCGGCATCACCCAGCACATAGGCGCCTACAAGGTGAAGTTCACCAAGGAAGGCTCTCCGGCCTCAGGCCGCGAGATCGTCTTCCTCGACACCCCGGGCCATGAAGCCTTCACCCGCATGAGAGCCCGCGGAGCCAAGGTCACCGATCTCGTCGTGATCGTGGTAGCCGCAGACGATGGTCCGATGCCTCAGACGCTCGAAGCCATCGACCACGCCAAGGCAGCGGGTGTCCCGATGATTGTGGCCATCAACAAGATCGACCGTCCCGAAGCCAACCCGGAAAAAGTGCAAAAGCAGCTTGCGGATCGTGGTCTCGTCCCCGAAGAGTGGGGCGGCGACACTGTCTACGTTCCGGTTTCAGCCAAGAAGCGAATCGGTCTCGATGCGCTGCTTGAAATGATCTGCCTCGTCTCCGACGTGCAAAACCTCAAGTCCACCCCCGGCCGCAAGGCTGTGGGAACGGTGCTTGAGGCCAAGCTGGACCGCGGCCGCGGCGCAGTCGCAACGGTTCTCGTCCAGAACGGAACCCTGCGCGTCAACGAGAGCTACATCGTCGGCAACACCTTCGGCAAGGTCCGTGCGATGTTCGATGACCGCGGCCGGGCCATCACTGAAGCCGGCCCGTCCACTCCAGTCGAAGTTCTCGGCCTCGAAGGCATGCCGGATTCCGGCGATACCTTCCTGGTCGTGGCGGATCGCGATAAGGCTAAGGGCATCGCCCAGTACCGCAAGATGAAGGAACGCGAGGCGCAGCTCGCTAAGAGCAGCCGCGTGTCTCTGGAAGGCCTGGCCGAGCAGATCCGCACCGCAGGCGTCAAAGATCTGCCGCTCATCATCAAGGGCGACGTCACCGGCTCCGTCGAGGTCATTGCCGACTCGCTGGTCCGTATGTCGACCGAGAAGGTGCGCATCAAGGTCATCCACTCCGGTGTCGGCGCGATCACCGAAAGCGACATTCTCCTCGCCTCGGCTTCGAACGCCATCATCATCGGCTTCAATGTCCGGCCAGAAAGGAAGTCTGCCGAACTCGCCCAGCAGGAAAACGTGGAAATCCGCCTGCACTCGATCATTTACGAGTTGCAGGATGAGATCCGCAAAGCCATGCTTGGCCTGCTCGACCCGACCTTCCGCGAAAACTACATTGGCCGTGCGGAGATCATCAACGTCATCCGCATTCCCAAGGTGGGCACCATTGCCGGTTGCCGCGTGACCGACGGAATCCTCCGCCGCGATGCAGAAGTTCGCATCCTGCGTGGAGCCGAAATGGTGCACAAGGGCAAGATCGGCTCCCTGCGCCGTTTCAAGGACGACGTCAAGGAAGTCACCAACGGCATGGAGTGCGGCGTCGGTATCGCAGGCAGCTTCAACGATCTGAAGGAAGGCGACGTGATCGAAGCCTTCACCACAGAGCGCATGGCCAGCGACCTCGGCCAGTTGGCTACAACCGTAGCGGCTGCCGCCAAGGAAGCCAAAGAAGCCAAGGAACAGGCCGCAGCCGCCGAAACCGCAAACCGCAGCTAACAGCCACAATCCAACAGCAACAAAATGGCCCGCCTCTCATTATGGGAGGCGGGCCAATCGATTTTCTACGATTTCAAAGGTTTATCCATGGGATTCATAAGCTGTGGTAAGATTCGGCCCATCGGAGGCTCGTTCCCATGGCTCAAACTTCCCAATTCTCCCGGCGTGATTTCCTCAAAACTTCGCTCGCAGCCGGCGCCATTGCAGGCGCAGGCAGCCTTTCTCTGAATGCGGAACGGCAGACGGCGACGGACTGGGTTACGCTTGGCCGGTCTGATGTGAAAGTAACGCGCCTCGCCTTCGGCACCGGCAGCATGAGCGGACAGGTTCAGCGGGATCTCGGCCAGGAGCAGTTCACGCGGCTGGTGCGCCACGCCTATGATCGCGGCATCCGATTCTTCGAAACCTCTGAGTCCTACGGCGAAATGCACAAGATGCTCGGCATCGCCCTTCAGGGACTGCCCCGCGAGAGCTATCGCATCATGTCCAAGGTCACGACGTATCACGAGGTCGATCCGCAGCAGAAATTCGACGAACTCCGCACCCTAGCCAAGACCGACTACTTCGATATCATGCTGCTGCACTACCAGCACACGCCCACCTGGCCCACTGACACACGCAAGTGGCAGGACGCAATCCTCGAAGCGGAATCCAGAAAAGTCATCGTCAGCCATGGCGCATCGGTTCACGGGCTTCCGGCGCTGCGCCTCGTTCCCGGCAACGAGTGGCTCAAGGTCGCCATGATTCGCGTCAATCACAACGGCACCCGCATGGATGCCGAGGTTCCCGACGCCCCGATGCTCGGCAATGTCAGCGAAGTCGTCACCCACGTCCATCAGGCGCGCAAAGAAGGCATGGGCGTCATCAGCATGAAGCTTGTCGGCGAAGGTGTCTTCAATCACGAAGACCGACAGAAGGCCATGCGCTTCGCGTTCAAAACTGCCGGCGTCGACTGCGTTACCGTTGGTTACAAGAGCACGGCAGAGGTCGACGAAGCCATCGATAACCTGAATCTGGCCCTCGCCTGATCGGATCGAGCTGTCAGCGGAAGGAAGAGAACTCCCTAAATGGGATGCGGAGTTGTATTGCGCGCAGCGGTTACGTTATCCGGTGTATCCGTGAAGGATTTGCCGGCTCTGTAGGCGAATTTCTCATGCTTTGTCCCGACCTTGCGGATTGCGTCCTGCGCGCCGTCGTCCCAGGTCACGCGTGCTTCGCCATCCACATAGACCCACTTTCCATGAATGTCGCCCAGGGATCGCTCCGCATCTCCGCTTTCCTTGAGCGTGATGAAGAAGTAGTTGCCGCTGCCGTTGCCCTCACCGACCTCCCACTTGCCCAGGAAATGCTCGCGGGTCGGCGTCACGGAACTAGTGCTACCAGTCGAACCGGTCGCATCTGAGCCGACCGGAAACTCCACCCGCTCAATATCGCCCAGATTGAAGCTCTGCCGGTGGCCATCCTTGAAGACAATGACGATCGTGCCTGTTCCGCTCTTGGGAGTCGACGGAGTCTTTGCAAAACTGCCGGGAACCGCGAGACAAAGCAGGATGAACAGAGCGATAACGCCGAAGGGCTTACGCATCGGATTCTCCTTTGAAATCAGTGGGGCGACGATATGGAAGCTTGATCACGTCAATCTCTTCTACGCCGCGAACATGCCAGTTGTTCCCGGAACTTCGCAGGTATCAATGGAAATAAATGAGTTCGCAGCGAATGTCGAAGTCGCGGCTTTCATTCCTGACTTGAGAGTCTGCCGTGTTGGTTTTCGGCCCAATTTGTCAAAGTTTGTCAAAGCCCTACAGAATCGATATCCTTCGTGCGTCATTCCTTCGCGTCCCGTAGTAAATCCCAAGGAGCGATCACGTGCCCACTCCGAAATGGAAGCTGTCCCGCCTGCTGTTCCTCTCCGCTCTTTTCGCCTACGCAGCGCCATTTGTGTCCCAGGCAATTGGACAGGCTGCATCTGCGACGCCAGCCGCTCCTGCAACTCCGCCCACCCGTCTCGCGCCCACTCCAGAACAACTCGCACAGCAGGCAGCCTCGGAAGCCGATCATCAGCAAATGATGGATCAGCTCCATATCGCCTCACTTCGCGGCGGCGCGAACGGAACTGACCCCAGTGCCCCCAACTTCGCCAATTACGACGAATCGAAGGCTAATCCCTTTCCTGATCTGCCGGATCTGCTGACCCTCAAGGACGGCAAGAAAGTAACATCCGCGAAGGAGTGGTGGAAGCAGCGCCGTCCCGAGATCGTTGAGGATTTCGACCGCGAAATCTACGGCCGCGTTCCCGCGCACACTCCGAAGGTTACGTGGGAGATGGTGAGCACAACCACCGAAAAGAACGGCGACTTCAGCGTCGTAACGAAGAAGCTGATCGGCCACGTCGACAACTCGGCGGACCCCGCGATCACCGTCAATATCGACTTCTCTGTCTCTACGCCGGCCGATGCGAAAGGTCCGGTGCCGGTCATTATTGAATTTGGCCTCGATCCAGCCTTCCTGGCGGCCATGCGCAAGCGTTTCCCCAACTTCGCCCTACCGTCGCAGGTTGGCCCAACGTGGCAGCAGCAGGTTCTGGCCAAGGGATGGGGCTACGCGGAATTGATTCCCACGACAATCCAGGCTGACAACGGCGCTGGTCTGCGGGAGGGAATCATCGGGTTGTGCAACAAAGGCCAGTACCGCAAGCCCGACGACTGGGGCGCGCTGCGAGCCTGGGCGTGGGGAGCCAGCCGTGCTCTCGATTACCTCGAAACCGACAAAGCCGTAAACGCCAAGGAGGTTGGAATCACGGGTCATTCGCGCTACGGCAAGGCTGCCCTAGTCACCATGGCCTACGACCAGCGCTTCGCCATCGGCTACATCAGCTCGTCCGGCGCAGGTGGAGCAGCGCTCTATCGCAGGCACTGGGGCGAGATGCTGGAAAACGTAGCCGGAACGCAGGAATATCACTGGATGGCGGGTAACTTTCTCAAATACGCCGGTCCGCTCCACCCCAACGATCTGCCCGTCGATTCTCATGAACTGATCGCTCTCTGCGCACCGCGTCCTGTCTTTATCAGCGGCGGAGCGACGAATGGCGTGAGCGGTCATCCCAGCGATGGCGACGGCTGGATCGACGCTAGAGGCATGTTCATGGCTGCTGCGGCGGCGGGCCCTGTCTACAAACTTCTCGGCAAAAAAGATATGGGCACGACGACCTTCCCACCTATCGAAACCCCGCTCATTGATGGAGACCTGGCCTTTCGCCAGCACTCCGGCGGTCACACGCCCGCGCCGAACTGGCCGACGTTCATCACTTTCGCGAGCCGCTACCTGACCGCCCCGGGCACTCAGCATTCAGCGGGCAATAGCATGCGTCACTAACTATGGCGTGCGTCGGACAGAGACTCTTCCGCCCGCAAAGCCAGTCCGCGAGCTACAGACGTAAACTCATTCCCGCTGCGAACGCGGTCCACGCCAAACCGCCGCTCAAAGATACCGCGCACAGCAGGCACAAACGAAGTCCCGCCGGTAAGAAAGACTCGGTCGACGTCCGCATAACCAACGCTGGAGCTGTCGAAGAGCGAATCCACGCAGCCTTCAATCGCAGCCAGGTCATCGGCTATCCAGCTTTCAAACTCGGCGCGAGTCACTGCCTTGCGCAACTCCAGCGTGCCGTCGACAAACCGAAACTCCGCCGTCTCTGCGCTCGATAATTCGAACTTGAGTCGCTGCACAGCCTGATGCAACTGAAATCCAAGATCCTCATCCACCAGCGTAATCAGCGCCTCGATCTTATCCGGCTCCATCGCCCGGACGCGGGCGCTCTTCAGGATCTCGGTGACATTGCGCGTGCGCAGGAAGGACAGATAGTGCCATCGCTCCAGATTCAGGTAAATCCACGCCGGAACAGCGGGGAGCATCTTGCTCGCCGGATGCAGCAGCGTTCCCGCGCCAAGCGCCGGAGAAACCAGCTTGCGTACGATACGCGCATCAAAGGCGTCTCCAGCGAGTCCGAGTCCGCTGTTGCCCAGCAGATCCTGCGGACTGCGGCCACGCTTGCGAATTCCGGGGCCGACACGAAGCAGCGAAAAGTCACTCGTACCACCGCCGAAGTCGCCAATCAGGATCAGCTCATCGTGGTCCAGCGTCGACTCGTAGGCATAAGCCGCCGCGACCGGCTCCATGGCGAACTCGACCTTTTCGAAACCAGCAAACTCAAAAGCGCGTTGCAGGCGTCCGACGGCAAAGGCATCGTCCTCTGCGGATTCCGCGCCAACGAAGCGCACGGGGCGGCCGACCATGGCGTAACGAATATCCCTTCCGAATTGGCGCTCCGCGTTCAAGCGAAGATCTGTCAGGATGCGCGAGATCAGGTTCTCAAAGCTGAAGTGCCGGCCAAGAATTTCGGTGCCGGTGAGGTTGCTGCTGCTCAGGTAGCTCTTCAGCGACTGGATCAGCCGGCCCTTTTTCTCGGCATCCAGGTAGTGTTCGATTGCCGTGGGTCCTGTCCAGCTCCCGATGCGCAAATGGCCGTCCTGGCGGACGCGTTCGAGGTAAAGGACGGAGCGGAAGGACTCGGTTTCACCACTCCGCCGAGCGAAGCGGACAAGCTCAATCTGGCCGCCACGGGCGAGCGCCACGGAGCTGTTCGTGGTGCCGAAGTCGATCCCGATAGGCGATGCGATGGCTTGAGCATGGAGGGATTTGGTCGATTGCCGCATTTCCCCATTATTTCCCAATTTGTGATCGACTGTCGCGCGAATCGATTCTGACAATGTTTGATCGTTTCTCGCGGAATTATGACGATGAACTTCAATCTGTGCATTCAGAGTTGCGCGTTTTTTTCAAAAAGATAGACTGCGCTCCGTGCGGCGAGTTATTCTTCCCGACGTTCGAAGGGGCTCACTCGAAATTCAACCAGAAGGGAAATCACTATGCGATCAAGACTCCAGACGGCTCCCTCCCGGAGACGCCTGCTTGTTGCAATCTCAGTCCTTGCTGTGGCCAGCACGCTTCACTCTCAAACCAACAATGCAGCCAGCTCGTCGAGCCAGTTCCAGCTAGGCTCGTCGCTTGAGGCCACAGCCGATCCGGCCGTGCCCCGGCCCAACACCAAGCCTTGTGTCGTGACTCTGCTGGCCAACCAGGCTTTCGAGAATTTCAATAACCCAACCTACACATACACGCCGCCGGCCGCATGCCCCGGTCCCTGGGCGAAGGTTGTCTTCACAGGAGACTTTTCCATTCAGCCTGGCGTGCAATTTGACCGCACCGGGCAGCTTTTCCTTGGCAATGTGAATATCTACTTCGGAACAACCGCCGAGCCCCTTGCGAAGTTAACGGATACCTGGCACGTCGAGCGCGATCTGACAGACTACAGCGCACTCTTCAAGACTCCGCAAGCCGGCTTCGCGAGCCTGGGCAACATCATCGGGGAAGATGGGCTGAACTCGATTATCTTCGGCACCTTCAAGCTGGAGTTCTACCCGGCAAACTTTATCAACCCGGTGCCGCGCACAGCCGACGTGGTGCTACCTGTGACGCAGGATGGAAATGACAGCGTCATCCTCAACAACGCGAACCCCGAGTACACCGAGACCTTTACCCTGCCGACCAATGTTGAGAGCGCCTATCTTGACGTGATCGCGCAGAGCCAGAATCAGGAAGAGCAGTGGTTTCTCTGCTTGCCGAACAGTGTTGCGAGCGATGTGGGCGACTGCGGCAACACGGATTTTCGCCAGGTGAATATAAGCATCGACGGCACGCCCGCTGGAGTTGCGCCGGTCTTTCCCTGGATCTACACCGGCGGAGTGGACCCAGGCCTGTGGATTCCGATTCCCGGCGTGCAGACGCTCAACCTGCTGCCCTATCGCGTGGATCTGACGCCTTTCGCGGGTCTCTTGAGCAATGGGCAACCGCATACGATCGGCGTAACCGTCTACAACGCTTTCCAATTCTTCAGCACCGTGGCTACCTTGGTGTTGTATGAGGATCACGGAAGCAAGAAGGTAACGGGCGAGGTGACGGAAAACACGCTGACCGCCCCGAATCCGGTGGTGGTGAATAACGTTGTCTTCGATGCCAGCGGCAATGGCGGGGGCGAAGTGACTGTGACCAGCGCACAAGACTTTACCATCTCCGGCTGGGTGAATACTTCGCATGGACGGGTGAGCACGAAGATCGATGAGAAGGTGAACTTCAGCAATGCGCAGACCGTCACCTCCTCCGCCACGACATTCGGTCAGGGCGTGGTGCAAACCTCGACCGTGAATGCGAAGACAACGACGCAGGCAGGTTTCCTGGTTACGGCCAAGGAGACGCATGTCTCGTATCCCTTCAACATCAACTTTCTCGAGACAGTGGAGTCGAATGGCAATATCGGCCAGGTCACTACCGTCGGGCAGAATTTTCTGCGGGATGAGACCGAGACACTGGAGGGATTTCCTATCTTCCATTCGAATGTCAGCAATGTGCTGACTTCGGGCGATACGGCTACGTTCGTGGCCTCGCCTACCGGCTTCTCGCTCGGGCCTAACTCCGGCCAAACCAGCAAGCAGACGTATATCTATCAGGACTCGCTGGGCGGGTGCTACAGCCGTACACTTACCGCGGCCAACAATGAACTTACCGGAGTCGCCGACCAGAAGGAGTGCAAGCCGCATTTCTTCTAGAGGGTGAAAGAAACCAGCTCGCGCTGGCCGCGATCGGCCAGCGCGACAGATTCGTTGGCGGTGCCGAAGTCGATCCTGATCGCGGATGCTATGGCTTACGAATGCAGGGATTTGGTCGATTGCCGTTTTTCCCAGTATTTCTCGGGTTGAGGATCGGCATCGCCCTTCCGCGATTTTCGGTCATGGGGCAGTTTGAATCCACACGGTTGGATCAGTAGCTTTCGGATAGCCGGTCATCCTCTCAGAACTCTTTTCTTGATATGTTTCAGATAGCTCCAGAGAGAGAAGATGAAGGACTTTGAGCAGGTTTGGAGTTCCGTCGCTAGGACTCGTGGTGGGGAAGCAGTGTTGCAAGAGTTGAAGCCCCTCGTGCTCCGCGTCCACAACGACGTGGGCACGAGTCCTGTCAACTTGCTAGCCTTGAAGAACAGCCTTGTGGAACTGCTTCAATACCTCAGCGGCGAAGGGCGGACGAGCGCAAACTGTTGGGCGGCTGACCTATTCTTCTGTTCCGACGACGGGGAGCATCATTGGTCAGATCAAGACTTGCCTGATGATTTCCATGACGTACTGGCGAAGATGGGCGAGGCTTTGCACGATACGGTTACCAGCCCTGACGTTGCCAGCAACTTCGGCTGTCTTCCTGAGCAGCTACTCGAATGCGCTGAACGTCTCGAAACATAGCGACTCGCGGTCGTGTGGTCGGTTTCACCGAAATTGACGCGTTACTTCAACGCTGGTTCGGTCTGTGAATTCTAAACTGACCTACTGCCCGATTTTTTGTCGGAGGCAGCGGCAAACCGATGGTGGGGTTGGAGTCGCACCTAGAAGAGTGGTCCGGCATCTACAATGGTAGCCAGTGCGAGAAAAACGCAGGACCTGGAATATGGAGATTGTTGGATGATTATTGGAGTACCGAAAGAAATTAAGGATCACGAAGCACGCGTAGGCGTAACTCCGGCAGGCGCAAAGGCGCTTGTCGAAGCGGGGCATACTGTGCTGGTCGAGACACATGCGGGTGCGCAATCGGGTTTTCCGGACCATGAATATCAGGAAGCCGGGGCGGAGATCGTAGGCGAAGCCGGGCACGTCTGGGCCAATGCCGAGACGATCGTAAAGGTGAAGGAGCCGGTCGAAAGCGAATACGTCTTCTTCCGCGAAGGGCTCGTGCTGTTCACCTATCTCCACCTTGCTCCGCTGCCTGGCCTCACCGATGCTCTACTTGCGTCCAAGGTGATCGGAATTGCCTATGAAACAGTGCGAGACCGCGCGAACACGCTGCCATTGCTGACTCCCATGAGCGAAGTCGCTGGCCGGATGAGTGTGCAGGTAGGCGCATCCTATCTCGAAAAAGAAAAGGGCGGACGCGGTATTCTGCTCGGCGGCGTACCGGGTGTGCCTCCCGCGAACGTCTGCATCATCGGCGGCGGAATCGTCGGCACCAATGCGGCTAAAATTGCAGTGGGCATGGGCGCGCATGTGACGCTGGTGGATGTCAGCCTGAACCGCCTGCGCGAGCTGGATGATATTTTTGTCGGGCGGCTGCACACGCTCGCTTCGAACAGCTATAACGTCGGCCGCGCAACCCGCGAAGCGGATCTGGTGATCGGCGGAGTGCTCATTCCGGGCGCTACAGCTCCAAAAATCGTGACCAAGGCAATGGTGAGCAAGATGAAGAAGGGCGCAGTCATTGTGGACGTGGCTATCGACCAGGGCGGCTGCGTGGAAACGGCGCGTCCAACGTCTCACTCCGATCCGTCGTATGTTGTGGACGGCGTGGTTCATTACTGCGTGACCAATATGCCGGGAGCGGTGCCGCATACCTCGACGCTGGCGCTGACCAACGCTACCTTCCCCTATCTGTTGCGCCTTGCCAACCAGGGTGCAGCCGAGGCGCTGCGCGCCGATGCGGGCCTCGCCGAAGGGTTGAATGTCTGGAAGGGAACTCTGACTCATCGCGGAGTTGCCGAGTCACAGGGCCGCGCATGGACCGCGCCCGCGGAGGTGCTGGCGTAGTGCATAATTATCCCTGTTCTTAAAAATTATCTACGGGGGTTTCTGTGCAACGTCGTCAGTTTCTAGCTGCTTCTCTTGCAACCTCAGCTCTGGCCTTGGCGCGTGACGCCAAGGCGCAGAGTTCCGCCTCTACCGCTCGTGAGTTCTACCAGATTCGGCAATACAAGATGCAAAACGGTCCGCAGACGAAGCTGACTGGAAATTACTTTTCCCAAGCTCTGATTCCGGCGCTGGGCCGGATGGGATTCGGGCCGATTGGCGCGTTTTCGGTAAACATCGGGCCGGAAACTCCGACGTATTATCTGCTGATTCCAGGCTCATCGGTAGAAGCGCTCGTGACCGCCGATCTGCATCTGGCGGAAGACGCGGAATTCCAGAAGGCTGCTGACCCATTCTGGAATGCACCGGCAAGCGATCCTGCATTTATCCGCGTCGAAAGCTCGCTCTATATCGCTTTTGAGGGCTGGCCAAAGCTGACCCTGCCAGCCAGCTCGACGACCAAGGCCAAGCGAATATTCCAACTGCGAACCTACGAGAGCCCGAGCTATCGCGATCATGTCCGCAAGGTGGAGATGTTCCACCACGGCGAGTTCGATTTCTTCAAATCCGCCGGTTTGCACTCGGTATTTTACGGCGACGCGCTCATCGGTTCGCGGCTGCCTGCGCTGACCTACATGCTTGGCCTCGATAACCTCGAAGAGCTGAATACCAAGTGGGAAGCCTTCGGGAGCAATCCGGAGTGGAAGAAACTCTCGGCCGATCCGCGTTATGGCTTCGAACCAACGGTAAGTAACATCACCAACCTAATCCTGACCCCGATGGGATCGTCACAGATCTAGTTTGCCAATCTAGCTACCACGAGTCCCCGCCGTCAGGCGGGGGCCAGCTTCCAAGCAACTGGCGCAACAGCACGACGCGGCCCAGGTGATAGGCGTTGTGAGCGGCGAGGCTTTCCAGTTGCTCACGAACCGTCATGTCCGTGGGCCGGTTGCGCTCCGGATTGGTGGGACAGGCGACAAGAATTTCCAGCCTATCCGTGTCGTTGGCGATCGCGGCGGCGTTTTGTGTCCCGGCAAGAAACCGTCCGCGAAGACTTTCCCACGGCTCATCGAAATTCGCCGGAAATCCCTCAGTAGCGTGGGCCGGGTAGGGCGTGGGCTTTCCTTGTACCCAATCCAAACTGATCTCTTGCCAGAAAGCCATATGCCAGACCTCTTCGTAGATGGATCGCGGAGAGGCGCCGAGCGCGGCGCCAGGCTTTTCCTGTGCTGCGCTTTCGGGAATTGCCTGAAGAATGTTTGCGGCCGGGGCAAATGCGCTGCTTCCGATGAGTGCTCGGGCTAATTCGTTCACGGGAAATTTCCTCGCTGGCTCCTGGAGTCTCTCCCGCCGATTGTACCGGAGAGACTTTAGGATCGCGCCAGCGTCGAATAAGTGCGGCAGACTAAAATCGACACGATCTGACTCGCATCGATTCCGGACGTTTACGACGCCCGTCAGCCTATAATCTCGCCATGTCCCTTTTCGGCAGCTCACGTCGTAGAACAATCGCCTGGCTGGCGGCGGGGGCATTTGTCATTTTCGCGGCTCTGGTGGCTCTGCAAGCCTTCAACACAAGCAAATATCCCTTTCTGACTCCGCAGACCACAAGCGATATTCTCGTCTTCACCGCAATGTCGGTGATCGTCTTTCTGCTGCTGCTGTTGCTTCTGGTTCTCCTCATCCGCAACATCCTCAAGCTCTTTGTCGATCAGCGAAGCCGTGCGCTCGGCTCGCGCCTGCGCACCCGCATGGTTCTGGGCGCGGCGCTCATTGCGCTGGCTCCGGCGGCCTTCATGTATCTCTTCAGCTTTCAATTGCTGAATCGCTCGGTAGACCGGTGGTTCTCGCAGCCTACCTCGGAGCTGCGCGAGGACTCGACGCGCGTCGTATTGGAATTAGCGCATTATGCCTCTTCGAATGCACGGTTGGAGGCCGAGGCAATTGCAACCTCAGGAGCGCTGGACAAAGACGTCGAAGCCGCCAACGCCGAGATTCACTCCCGCCGGATTACGCTTGAGGGCGGTTATGTCGCCGTCTATGGGCAGGGCTTGCAGGGAGTTCGGCAGGGAGTGCTCGGCTACCAACTGCCCGCCGAGAGCAGCAAGCGCAGCCTGTTGCCCTGGCTCGATGATGGCAAATCGGACGCAACCCCGCTGCAAGGGCCCGTTTACTCCGATCTCCTGGCCGTGGCGCAGCGCAGCGACGAGCCGATTTTGATCGTCGACGACGGGCAGCAAAAGCGGGAGTTCGCCTCCGGCATCGCCGTCACCCCCGGCGGAAGGCTGGTGGTGGTCGGGTTGCCGATGCCGCAGGGGCTCAGCGAGACGGCCAGCCAGATCCGTATCGGAGCCAGCCAGTACTGGGCTTTGTTTCGCTCCCGCAACAGCATTCGCTGGACCTACATCTTCATGCTGCTCCTGATCACCACGCTTGTCTTTTTCAGCAGCATGTGGCTGGCGCTGTTCTTGTCGAAACAGATCACGCGGCCCGTCGAAGCACTGGCCGATGCCATGGACGAGATCGCCGATGGCAAGCTCGGCCGGCGGGTCGCCGTCGAGTCAGGCGGCGAAATGGCCGAACTGGTCCGTGCCTTCAACCACATGGCTCAGGATCTGGAGAGCAGCCGGCACATGGCCGAGAGTTCGCGGGAGCAGCTTTCCGCTGCCAATCAGGCTCTTGAAGAGCGCCGCCGGGAACTGGAGACGATTCTTGAGACGATTCCCAGCGGCGTCGTCACGTTGGATCGAACCGGAGCGATTCTGCTCGCCAACCGGGCATTTTCTGCGCTCACCGGGCATCGCGAAGAGAGCGACCTGAGCGGTCGGCAGATTGAGACGCTTTTTCCCGCCGATTGCAGCGACGACCTGTCCCGGGTCATTCGCCGCAGCCACCGCATGGGCGCAGCGTCCATCGAAGTGGAAACGCGTGCCCTCGGGCGCGTGATGCATCTGGCAGTCACCAGCGCGCGCCTCGAACTCGGCCAGGATAAACAAGGTTCGGTGCTGGTCGTGGAAGACACCACCGAACTGTTGCGCGCGCAGCGGCAATTGGCCTGGAAGGAAGTGGCGCAACGCGTCGCACATGAGATCAAGAATCCGTTGACGCCGATTGCGCTCTCCGCCGAGCGGATTCGCAGGCATCTCGATCGCGCCACGGAAGAGTCGCCGAGCGTGATTCGCAAGTGCAGCGAGGTGATTCTCGGCTGTGTCGGCACACTGCGTTCGCTGGTGGATCAGTTCGCCGCCTTGGCCCAGTTTCCGGCGCCGCAGCCGCGCCCTTGCGACATGAATCAGATTGTCGACGACGCACTGCTGCTGTTTTCCGGGCGTCTCGACGGAATTACAACCCGCAAGAGGATGGAACCTGCCCTGCCGCAGGTAATGGCCGATCCAGACGCCGTCAAGCGTGCGCTCGCCAACCTCATAGACAACGCAGCCGAAGCGATGCAGACCAGCCTGCTGCGCGAATTGACCGTGACGACAGGATTGAGCGAAGACGGAATGTCGGTCGAGGTCGCCGTCTGCGACACCGGTCACGGGCTTACGGATGACATTCGCGAGCGCCTGTTTCTGCCGTTCTACTCCACCAAGCAGCGGGGCACGGGACTGGGTCTGTCCATTGCCGCGAAGATTGCGCAGGAGCATCACGGATCGATCCGCGCCGAGGCGAATACGCCAAAGGGCGCCCGCTTCCTGCTGTGTCTGCCCGTGATGGAGAACTCCGTTTCCGCCACCATCGACGGCAACTCCGAAGTTGAAACGTCAGCATTGGCCGCCGATGGTTTGGGATAACATTTGCTACTTGGATCGAGCCGATCTCAAACCTCGACAGCATCCCCCGGCTGAATCGCGAGAAACTTGCTCGGATCGACATGAGCCTCCGCCAGTTCGTGCGCCAGCAGAGCCGGCGGCTCCTCAGGTGGTTCATCCGCCAGGCGAAATGTGCCCCAGTGACACGCAATCGACAGCCGGGACCGGACATCGAGATGCACCTGAACCGCGTCCGCGGGGTTGAGATGCACCGGGTGCATCAGCCATCGAGGGGTGTAGGCCCCAATCGGGATCATGGCCAGATCGAAGCCGCCAAACTCTTCCCCTATTTCGCGAAAGATCGGCGAGTAGCCCGTGTCCCCTGCAAAATAAGCCGTCCGATCGGCGCTCTTGATCACCCAGCCGCACCAGTGGGTGCGATTTCGATCAAATAGCGTGCGGGCGGAGCCGTGCTGCGCCGGGACGCAATGAATCGTAAGCTCCTCGGAAAGCTGCGCGGACTGGCCCCAGGCAAGCTCGCGGCAGGAAGTAATGCCGCGCCTGCGAAACCAGCGGGAAAGCCCTTCGGGCGTCCAGTAGCGAACCCCGTTGCCCAGCTTGCGAATCGTAGGCAGATCAAGATGGTCGTAATGAGAGTGGCTGATCAGCACGTGGTCGATCGGAGGCAGATCGGCAAACCGAATTCCGGGTGGCGTTGAGCGGCGCATGCGCCCGACCGGAATCGGCTGGCAGTCTCCGAAGATCGGGTCCGTCAGGATATTGAGGCCCTGATGCTGGATCAGAAAGCTGGAGTGACCGATCCATGTAAGGCGAATCTGCGTCTTCTCTGGCGACCCGGCAGCCGGCTTTTGCGGAGGCGTGTGGAGCGCCCAACTCTTGCCGGGAGCCTTGATTGCGGGTGTTTCAGAGTTTTCGGAGGCCAAACCGAGCTTCCATCGTACAATCCCGGCGAAGTCATGGGCGGAGTGAGGATGAAGATTGTGAAATTTCGTTCGCCTGGTTCGTTTCAACATGATCGGCCCATTGAGTTAGGAATGCGGAAACCACGCACAAACCCTATTTTCCCACGTCCGGGTGATTCCGCCACTCGTCGCTCTGCGGCAACGCTCCAGAATACAATCGAAGTGCACCGGAAATCCTGTGAGACCGGACGGAAATGAACCACATTCTGATCGTCGATGACGAGACGGAGATTCGTACCTCGCTCGAAGAAATCCTTCGCGAAGAGGGATATGGCGTTGCAACGGCGGCCACTGCGGCGGAAGCGATCACGCTGCTGCAGGATGCTCCCTATGACGTTGTGCTGCTCGATATCTGGCTCCCAGATCGGGACGGCCTCGACGTCCTCGGCGATGTCCACGCATTGGCAATCGAGGCGCGCCCAGAAGTCGTCATCATCTCGGGCCACGGAACGATTGAGACGGCGGTAAGAGCAACCAAGCTCGGGGCCTACGACTTCCTCGAAAAGCCGCTGTCGCTGGAGCGGACGCTGATCGTGCTCAAGAACGCAGTCGAGGCCCGGCGACTTCGGCGGGACAATCAGGAGTTCAAGCGGCAGTTTTCCGTGCAAAGCGTTTTAACCGGAGAAAGCGTTCCGTCGAAGGCCCTGCGCCAGCAGATCCGGCTCATGGCTCCTACCAATGGGCGAGTGCTGATCTACGGCGAATCGGGAACCGGCAAGGAGCTGATTGCGCGCGCCATTCACGCCGAAAGCCTGCGCCGGGACAGCGTCTTCGTCGAGTTGAACTGCGCGGCAATTCCGGAGGCGCACATCGAGGCCGAGTTGTTTGGCGTGCGGCATGGCGCTTATCCGCTGGCGGCGGGATCGGGCAGCAACCTGGGTCCGCCAACGGCGAGTCCCGAGAAGCGCGGAACGCTGGAGCGCGCCGATGGGGGCACGCTGTTTCTCGATGAAGTCGGCGACATGAGTCTCAAGACGCAGGCCAAGGTTCTGTCAGCCTTAGACGAGCAGCTTTTTACGCCAGTTGGCGGAACGCAGCCGATTCGCGTGGATGTACGCGTGATCGCAGCGACCAATAAGAATTTGGAAGAAGAAATCCTCAAGGGAAACTTCCGCGAAGACCTTTTTTACCGGCTCAATGTTGTCCCGTTCTCCGTTCCTCCGCTTCGCGAGCGTAAGCAGGATATTCCGCCGCTCGTGCGCGAGTTTCTGCGCGAGTTCGGTCGGCAATACGGCCGCCCACGCATGGAGGTCAGCGAAGAAGCGCTGGAGGTGCTGGCGCAGCATAGCTGGCCCGGCAACGTGCGGGAGCTCAAAAATCTGGTCGAGCGGGTGCTGATCCTCAATCCGCGAGCTTTGCGCATAGAACGAAAGCACCTGCCGCCGCTGACGCAGCGATCCAGCGCGCGCATCAGCGAGGAGTTCTCGACGCTGCAACAGGCGCGGGACGCCTACGAGCGCGATTACATCCTAAAAAAAATGGAAGAGGCCAAAAGCAACGTGAGCCGCGCGGCAGAGCTGCTCGGCCTGGAGCGCAGCCATCTCTACCGCAAGATGAAAGCACTGGGAATCTCAGTTAGAGAGTAGCTTTCAGCCCCTAGCCGCTAGCTGGAGGCTGGCGGTTTGTTTGATTGCGACTCGAACTTCTGACGGGAATTTTCTTTGCGGAAGGTTGTCGATCTCACGGAACAACGGCAGATTAGGGTCTTGGGTACAGGCGCGGAGGTATTGCCGCTTGGAAACGCGTTCGTTCTTGACCCAATATTGGGGATAGCCGCGTCTCAGCCTGCCTTCGCTATTCCACAGTCGCCGAATGCCGTGCTGAAGGTTGTCCCAGAAGTGTGCTTCCTGATGAACGGATTTCTGGTCATCTTCAAGCCACCATTCAAAGCCATGCCACTTGCCGCCTTGGATGTATCGGGCCTCGTGGAGATATACAGACTTACCGGAATAGGTTTCACACCGCCAAAGGTCGATTCCGGTACCGCGTTTCATGGAATAGGTGCCAATCAGTCTTCCATTGTACCCAGACCATTGCTTCGCGACGCCATGAGAAAGGCCGTTTCGATAGGGCTCAGCGAAGGTGACTCTCAATAATCCGTCGAACCTGTCGTCGAAGTAATACATGGTCCCGTGAGGCACGCCATTCTTCCACGGGGTCTCGGAGCCCATTAAGCCATCTTGAGCGAACCAACGAACGCCAACCACTTCATCGCCGAGCACATACTCTACCTTTTGCTTCTTCCCAGTAGATTGATGAGTGGAAACTACGCGCTCCAGGGCTGCTTTCGGAATTGAGGAACGATAGTGCTTCATTTATTGCCGACCCCATCGATCTCAAATCAGGCGAGCACCTTCAACCCATGATCCTTACTGAGTTATTCCGAAAGCTTCAAAGTTCCGTCCACCGAAAACTCTCCACTTACAGTTGCAGCACTGGTCTTCGGCTGGCCTCCGCCGACCGACACGGTGTATTTACCGGCGGCGATGATCGGATCGCCGTCCTCCGTGACCATGTTCAACTCGCGCGGACGCAGTTCGAACTTGACAGTCTGGCTCGCGCCTGCGTCCAGATGCACTCGCTTGAATCCGCGCAAGGCCCGGATTGGCGCGCCTTTGACATCCGGGAAGCTGAGATAAAGCTGCGCCACCTCGTCGCCGGCCTTCGAGCCGGAGTTGGTGACCGTAACCTCCGCAGTAAGCGGGTCGCCAGCCTTCAGAGGCGTTGTAGGCAGCTTCAGGTTGCTATAACTGAAGGTCGAATAACTCAGCCCATATCCGAAGGGATAAAGCGGCGTGCCCTCGAAGTAGCGATAAGTTCGCCCATGCATCGAGTAGTCTTCGAAATGCGGCAGTTGACTTACATCCTTGTAGAAGGTTAGCGGCAGCCTTCCCGCTGGATTGTTCTTGCCGCTCAACGTTTCCGCAACCGCACCGCCGCCTTCTTCGCCGGAGTACCAGGCTTCAAGGATCGCGTTCGCATGTTGATTGGCCCAGTTGACGCCGAGCGCGCTGCCATTCATCAGCACCACGACAAGCGGCTTGCCCGTGGCAGCGACTGATTCGAGCAGTTCTTCCTCCGGATGCGGAAGATCGAGGCTAGTGCGGTCGCCGCCCAGAAATCCCTCCTCGCTGACGGGCATCTCTTCGCCCTCAAGCTGGCTTGTAATTCCGACAACGGCTACGACCACATCCGCGTTCTTAGCCGCCGCGGCCGCAGCCGGTGAGGGCTTCATGTCGACCGGGGACCAGATGAGTTGGAGTTTGGGCTTGGACGCCGCTCCGCCTCCAAAGCTCATCGCCGCATATTGAACCTTGATTTCAACCTTCTTGCCCTTTTCCAGATGGATACGGCCCGTCTTGGCTTCGGCACCTGCGGTCTGATATTCCTGCGCGACCTGCTTGCCGTCGGCGGTCAGCGAGGCAAAGCCGTCGGCGAGGAACCCGAGATTGTATTCACCGGTTTCGCTGGGAGTGAGAAAGCCGGACCAGCCGACTAGCAGGGGCACCTTACCGTCGGTTTCTTTGGGAAGAGACTCGCCCGTGTAATCGGCCTTTGCGATCACGCGGCTGGCGAGAGGCGTTGGTTTGCCGCCCATCAAGTCCCCTGTCGAGAAATCCTCCTTTAGACCAGGCTTGCCGTCAGGGGTGGTCAGCAGCGCGGCAGGTACAGGAACACCCTCGGCGCGCAGAAACTGCGTTCCTGGGACGTAGTTGATGGTGGCGGAAGGGAACTCGGCTTTGAGCCCTTCCATCACGCTTACGGTATGCGTTGGCACGCCGTTGTAGTTGCCAAGCAGCACTTTGGTCTGGTCGGCCAGCGGTCCAACAACGGCAATTTTCAGAGCCCCTGTCTTCAGCGGCAGCACGCCATCGTTCTTGAGCAACACCATGGACTCGTTAGCCAGCTTGCGCGCCAGCGCACGATGCTCCGCCGAGTCCATCTCCTTCTCATCGATCTTCGTGTACGGCACCATGTCAGGTGGATCGAACATGCCCAGCCTGATGCGCGCCGTGAAGAGCCGTCGCAGCGTGGTATCGATCTCGCTTTCGTTCAAATAGCCCTGCTTCACCGCGTCCACGTAGGGTTTGTAATCATGGTCGTCTGTTACCTTGGCGAAGAAGTCGGCGCACTCGTTGTCCATGCCTCTTCGCAACGAGATAGCAGAGGCCTGCGCCTGAGTAGGCCGGAAGTGGTGTCCGTTGAAGATGTCTATTACCGCGCCGCAGTCCGAAACGACATATCCGTTAAAGCCCCAAAAGCCTCGCAACTCGCGCTGAAGCAGGAACTCGTTGGCGCATCCGGGCTGGCCGTTGATCGAGTTATAGGAGCACATGACGGAACCCGCCTTGCCCTCGGTTACCGCGGCGCGGAAGGCCGGCAGATAAGTATCCACCTCGTCGTGCTTGCTCACATCCACATCGGCAAAGTGCCGCGTCGGCTCCGGTCCGCTATGCACTGCAAAGTGCTTGGGCGTTGAAATGACGCGATAGTACTTCGGATCATCACCCTGCATTCCCGTTACAAAGGCGACGCCCATGCGGCCTGTCAGGAATGGATCTTCGCCATAGGTTTCCTGGCCTCGGCCCCAGCGCGGATCGCGAAAGATGTTGATGTTCGGAGCCCAGAAATCGAGCCCTTCAAAGATATTGCTGTGCCCGGCGCGCACATCCTGCGCATGCTTGATGCGGCCCTCGGTGCTGATGGCGATGGCCATCTGGTGGATCGTCTCTGGATCGAAGGTCGCGCCAAGGCCGATCGGCTCCGGAAACTCCGTCGTGCCATTGACCGCAACGCCGTGCAGGCTTTCGCTCCACCAGTCATAAGCGGGCACGCCGAGCCGCGGAACGGCGCGCGCCTGGTTTACCAACTGGGTCGCTTTTTCTTCGAGGGTCATGCGATGAATCAGGTCGTCAACACGCTGCTCGATGGGCAGCGCGGGATTCATGTAGGGCAGATTGGATGCGTCCTCCATGGGCTGCGATGCGGAGGCAGCAGGCTGTTGCGTCCTCGCTTTCGGAGTGGCCAGGAATCCCGAAACTGTAAGAGCCGCTGCCAGCCAGAGCAGTCTTTTCCTTGAAGGACCGATCGACATGTTCCCTCCGCTTAAATCGATTTATCGAACTGAAATGCGAATGGGCTCAAAGCTACGCGTCGCGGCTATCGGTTGTAAATGGTAATCCTGTAAAGATTTGTAATCGAGCGGAACGCAGTCACTTCTGCGGGGAGACGAAGATGCTGGGGATTTCGCTGCGAGACCGGGTATCTCACACGGATTTGGTTATGGGATTGATACCACGACATCACGGGCGAATTTATAACCGAAGTCGAAGCCTATCGAGTACTTTTTATACGTCGGATATTTGACCAGGCCACGAGTCAAAGTAATCCTTGAATCATAAGAAGCAGATATATGTTATCTGAGCTAAATTTGCGATTTATGTTTCCCTATCCAAAACCAATGCTATACTCCGGCACGGGCTAATGTAACGGGCGTCGATAGGAGTGCGCCTTTATATGAAGACCAAACTGAGAGCATTGATCGGCTTTGAGTATCTCCTGACTCTTTCCTTCGTTGCCTTCTCGCTGACTCCCGTCGCCATTGCCGCAGCTTCAAAGCCGTTATTTCCTGTTTTACCCACGGTGCCATTCCCCGCCAATGTTGCGCCGCGGCAAACTGTGACAGGAGATTTCAACGGCGATGGGTTACCGGATATTGCCTATCTTGGGACCCTGACAACTGGCACGGCAAACCTGGTGCAAGGGATCACGGTTCTGCTGAATCAGGGGGATGGGAACCCGCCAAAGACTGTTACCACTAACGGCTTGAATTGTACTTCCGTCGCCTCTCTCTATGCCGTTGACATGAATAACGACAAGATTCTCGATGTCGTTTTCGCATGTAACGGAAACGTAGCAGTGATGCTCGGCAAGGGCGATGGCAGCTTTGGCGCCCCAACGATTACTGCAGCAATTGGAATAATCCAAATCGCGCAGCCGGTGGATCTGAATGGAGACGGATACCCAGATCTTGTCGCAAACGAATTAATAGGGGGACCGATACCCTCACCTACGGAGAGCGTGGTTGCTGTTTTCCTGAACAAGGGCAGCGGGAGTGGTGGAGCGCTTCTGCCTCCAGCGACCTATAGTGCTCCTTTGGTCACCGATTCTGTGGTTATCGGAGACTTCAATGGAGACGGCAAGCAGGACGTCCTCATTTCCATAGATCCCGTAGATGAGGAGCCTGTGCTGTCTTCATTTTTCCTCTACATCGGCAACGGAGACGGAACACTCCAGAATGCAGTCCCGGTAGCGGTTAGTGCTCCGGTAGCGCTTGGCTTTGGCTCTCCCATGCTCGCAGCCGACTTGAATCACGACGGCATAACCGACCTGGTGTACGTGACTTCGCCTGCGTTTTCGACAACGCCCGGTCCGGCGGCAGTGCAGGTTCTGTTGGGTAATTCGAGTGGACAATTTGATTTGGGCGCCAACATTCCATTGAGTTGGTATGATTTCGGGGCTGGTGGCACAGGGCTTGCATTTGCCGGCGCAACAGGCAGTGGTAATGACCTCGACCTGGTGGTAACGAACGATCAGGCCACAATTCTGCTCGGAGACGGTAACGGCGGTTTCACTTTCGGCCCCTCCTACGCTCTAAGCGGCCCCGTGTCTCCTGTTCCTGCCGCTGGCGGTAAGACGAATCTCCTCTTCTCCGGCGGCGATTGGATGGCAGGCTCTTCTTTCATGACGATAGTGACCGGGAATGGAGATGGCACTTTCAACGCGCTTCCGACTCTGCCTGGCGGTTCTACGGTAACAGCGGACTTAAACGGAGATGGTCTCACAGATGTGCTTGAACTCAATACGGATCCACTTGAGTTCGATGGAACCATCCTGATTGGGGCCATAAGCCGAGGCGATGGAACGTTCTTGGCTCTGGAACCGGGAACTGCGATCCCAAACGGCGCGAATATCGTGTTGGCTGGAGATTTCAATGGGGACGGGAAGATTGATGCTGTGGTAATCAACAGCAACCCGGCCCCTCTGGAAGGCGCACTGGCCTACTTCCTTCAAGGGAACGGCAATGGTACGTTTCAGCCGCCCGGACCGGCATTTGACCTAGGGTCTTCGGAAGTTGAGTTTCTCGTTTCAAACGCGGTCACTGGCGATTTCAATGGAGACGGAAAGCTCGATTTTGCCTTTTCCTGGTCGGCTGAAGTCGATGCAGCTCTCAGTTACGGTCTCGTTATCCTCCTCGGAAACGGAGACGGAACGTTTGGTTCGCCCATCACCGTTAATGCATTCTCGGTTACAGCTGGAACTCCGGTTTACGCCGCTGATCTCAATGCCGCGGATCTCAATATGGACGGCAAAACGGACCTGGTCTGGAATGGGAATGCCTACCTGAGTAACGGCGACGGGATATTTAACGTTGTGCCACTCAATAGCTCGATTGGGCCGAACCCCGTATTGGCTATTGGGGACCTGAATGGCGACGGGATCCCGGACCTGGTTGACGCATCTGGCGTCTATGCGGGGAAGGGGGACGGGACGTTTTCGGCCACCCCGTTCTACACAATTCCTGTATCCGGAGCCGATCCCGTACTTATCGGGGACGTCAACGGGGATGGACATCCGGATCTTTTGACTGTGATTTCCAACGGCGGAGTCGGGCCTTCGAGCGTATTCGTATTGTTGGGAGACGGTAAGGGTAACTTTACCGCTGACAGCAATACCTACTACATCGGCTTTCTCACGGATTCCATTCAATTTACGACTGCGGCCCTGGGGCGATTTAACAGCAAGGCGCCCGTTCTGCCAGGTGACCCGGCACTGGATTTTGTGGCATTCACAAACGGGGGGTCAACAGTCCTCCTTAACCAGACAAATTCAGCGCCCACTGGCCCAACTCTCCTGCCTTCCTCGACTAATCTCACGGTCTCGCCAACCAGCGCCGACGACGAGGGGCAATCGCTCACATTAACTGCGGCCGTCATGGCCTACAATCCGACCGGTACTGTCACGTTCGCTTCAGGAAGCACCACACTCGGAACCGCGAACCTCAGCAACGGAGTCGCGACGCTTTCCGCTTCGTTTTCCACTGCGGGAAGTTACCCCGTAATCGCGAGTTATTCGGGCGACGCCAATAACTCAGCCAGTTCCTCAGGCCCGGTTACGGTCACAATCATTCCGCCAGGCTTCACCGCATCAGCCTCGCCCACTTCAGCCACCATTACGGACGGGCAGTCTGCAACCACCACTATCACCATTACTCCCACGGGCGGCTACAGCGGAACAGTCGACTTTTCATGCGGCACACTACCGGCTAAAGCCTCCTGCACCTTTGCGCCAGTTTCTGCCACTCCCACTGGCGGAGCCACAGCCGCGACTCTGCTGACAGTTTCCACGACAGCCTCCACAACTTCAACTTCCATGATGCGGAGAATCGCCGGACCGCTGCAGGGCATTGCCCTCGCCGGTATCCTCGGCCTTGCATTCTCTCCGAGACGCATCTGGACGATACACCGTCGGATGATGTGCGGGACGATGTTGCTGCTCATCGCCGGCTGCTTCATTTCGTTCTCAGCGTGTGGTTCCGGTTCATCATCGCCGCCTCCGACCACGATTCCCGGCACACCTACAGGCACGCAAACCATCACTGTGTCAGCAAAAGACTCTGCCGGTGGCCCATCGCAAATACTGACCTTTACCGTCATGATTCAGTGAATTCAGCGGATAGATAGTCGGAAATCCCAGTTACTTCGCATCGATAGGCCCGATGGCGGATTCATTCAACCCGGCGCGCGGATTGACCTGAAAATCCCACACACTGGCGTTCATATCTTTCGAGGAGAGTATCTCGACCAGCGCGTATTCGCCGATGAGCAACGGTTCTTTCGGCGTGAGTTTGAGCCAGTGTTTGCCGGGCAGGACTTCGGCGGTCGCAGGAATCACGTTCTCGTCCTGGGTGACGTCGCCAGTTGGACTGACGTGGACCGTACCGACAATGCGGACGGACTTGCGCATGTCGACGCGGACGATGGCGAAGCCGGATTTGGCCGAGGTTGCTCCGCGCTTGGGATGCGCCACCGACGACGCGCCGTGTGTATCGACTGTCAGCGAGTGTGCGGTGACCTGATCTCCCGCCACCCGGGCGTCGTCCGGCGAATCCAGAGACAAGTAGAGAGTCGGTTCGTTGACGTGCAGATGTACCTTTGCCGCCGGGCCTTCGAGTTCGACATGCGCGGTTTGGCCCTGGAGCGGCAGAACCGACCGGATGCCGTGCTGGCGGGCCATTTGCAAATCGCCGGTGGAAGGAACCAGTTCAATCAATTGCGGAGTGCCCTGGAACTCGTCGAGGATAAAGACGCCGTCCTGATCCGGCAGAGTGAGGCCGCGCGCGACCTCGGGCATGCGGTCTTTCTGCGCCAGCCGCTCGGCAGCCTCTTCCTTGTCAATCGCCGCGGCTTCCTCCATGGCAGGCGATTGGGCCTCAGTCGCAGCCTGCTCGGCTTGCTGTTCCCATTTGTGCGTGGCCGGCCAGTCGACGAGATCATTCGGAAGCTCCTCCCAGTCTCCGCCGCGCTCGACGGAGATATACCGGACGCGGTCTCCGATTACCTCGTATTTGCGAACGATCTGATAGGTTCCATCCTTGAGAATGAGCCGGTGGTTGACCTGCACTCCCGGAACCTCCGGCTTTAGTGGAAGAGGCGTCTTGTTCTGCTTGGCGTCACTGCTCTGAGCCATCGCCGCCGAACCGCCGAACACAGCCAGGAATGTCCCGCACAGTACTCCGCCAAGGCAAAAAGACACGACCACGCCCGTGAACGTTGTTCCTGAAACGCGAGATCCGGAGTCGCGAAGCATAGGGCGAACCATTGAACGCAAGTTTAGACGAAACCGCGCTAAGTTGGTCTTTGCGATTTTATTTAGACAAAACCGGGTCATTTTCGTACAGCCAATTCCACTCCGTGCGCCTCAAATCTGTGTATCCTTAGTAGAGTAGGCCCACTCTAATGGAAACCGGCGTCGAGCGACAAGTGAGCAGAACTGGCGATCGCAGTCCCTGGACTGTGCGCGCAACTTCTCTTATCTGCCTGGTGCTGCTGACCCTCCTGACTTTTGTTCAGGCGACTCACTTCCATCCCACAACCTCGGATGCCGATCGTTGCCCAATCTGCGTGGTGATGCATTCGGCCGCGCCAGTTGTGGCCGTTGCGGCCGTCATTGTTTTCGTACGAAGCTCTTCGCCGGTTCCAGTGCCGGTAGAGCACGTAGTCGTTAGGCGATGGCACTACACGTTGTTCAATCGCCCCCCTCCCACGGAAGCCTAAGATGCCAGGACGACGCGTACGCAGTTTTAGCAACTTATAACTGCGGCGATCGCGTTTCCTGAAGAAGGCGCCGGCCAAACCCACCACAGCCAATCTGAAACGCGTACAGCGAATCGGGGTTGAGGATGGGTCGTACAGGTAGAACAAGACGCCCGCAGCCATTCAGGAAACAAACCAGCACGACGCATTCCTACTCATGTGGAGGTAATTCCTATGCCGTACACTCGCGGCTCCCTATTTCGACTCTTCGCCTTATTCCTTATTTTTGCCGCCGCTTTGCCTTTGTTGTCCCAGTCCGGAGGCCGTTCCGGAACTGTGTCTGGAACTGTGACCGATGGGACTGGAGCTGTGGTGACTGGTGCAAAGGTCTCCATGATGAATCCGGTCAGCGGCTACAACAGGGAAGCCGTTACCGATACGACCGGTGTATACAGATTCGCCAACGTCCCATTTGACTCCTATCACATGGTCATTTCCGCTCCGGGGTTCAACGCGTACACCCGCGATGTGGATGTGCGCTCGACAGTTGCCGTGAGCCTCACGGATTCACTCAAGATCGGAACGGCGACGACCTCCGTGACTGTAGATGCCGGCGATCTTCTTTCGCCTGATGCGACCTTTCATACCGATCTGGATCGGGGACTCTTTGACAAACTGCCACTGGAAAGCCAGTCCTCTTCTCTGAGTTCTCTCGTGACGCTTTCGTCTCCCGGCGTTGCGGCTGACTCCAACGGCCTTTTCCACGGGCTTGGCGATCATGCCTCCAATTCATTCTCGATCGATGGCCAGCCGATCACCGATCAGCAGAGCAAAGTCTTCTCCAACCAGATTCCGTCGAACTCAGTGCAGTCGATCGAGGTAATTTCGGGAGCGCCGCCCGCTGAGTTTGGCGGCAAAACCAGCCTTGTTATCCAGGTGACAACGCGTTCGGGCCAGGGCGAGACAAAGCCGACAGGTAGCGTCACCACGTCGTACGGGTCTTTCGGGTCGGCGAGCGGTGGAATTGACCTGGGTTACGGAGGCAAGAACTGGGGCAATTTTATCGAAATCGATGGCCTGAACACGGGGCGATTCCTTGATCCCCCCGAGTTCAAGGTGTTTCATGACAAGGGCAACGAACAAAACGCATTTGACCGCATTGATTGGAACTTTAACCAGAAGGATTCAATCCATCTGAACTTTAATTACAGCCGGTCCTGGTTCCAGACGCCGAATAGCTACGACAACATCAATGTTCAGAATGTGCTCAATCCGATGGCGGATGGGACGAGCGCCAATCCAGTCATCGGCAGCGTGGGCAACACCGACCAGCGGTCGCAGATCGGAACCTTCGATATTGCTCCCACCTACACGCGGGTAATTAACAACTACGCCGTCTTCAACTTTGGCCCGTACGTGCGCAGAGATGCATACAACTACTATCCGA
Organism: Acidicapsa acidisoli; assembly: GCF_025685625.1. NCBI lineage: Bacteria > Pseudomonadati > Acidobacteriota > Terriglobia > Terriglobales > Acidobacteriaceae > Acidicapsa > Acidicapsa acidisoli. Next base: position 863,203 of record NZ_JAGSYI010000003.1, on the reverse strand, counting down.
GCAACAATCCACTCGCGGATCGTGGCGCGCTCGACTTGCAGACATCCTCGATCGGCCAGTATCGAACGTTGACGAACGCGGGCGTGCACACAGACCTTTCGTATTCGCGGGGAATCAACACGGTCAAGATCGGCGCGAACTACTCGCAGACTTTTCTGAATGAGAACGACGCCCTGGGAGTCGTCAATCCTCTCTACAACGCTCCATGCGTGGATGCAAACGGCAATCCTCTTGCAGGTTATGCCAGTCCGGATACCTGCGGAGACAACGCGCCGAATCCCAGCTATATTCCTGTTCTGGCGCCGTACGATCTGACACGCGGTGGAATGCTGTACAACTTTGCCGGCCACACCGATGTGAAGGAGATTGCACTCTACGCGCAGGACCAGATTCAGTTGGGCAACTGGCTCTTCAACGCCGGTATCCGCGGCGATCTGTACAACGGTTTGGCTGTCGCACGTCAGGCAGAGCCACGAGTCGGAATGTCGTACAAGGTTAAGCCCACCAGCAGTGTGTTGCGGGTTTCGTATGCAAGGACGCTGGAGTCTCCCTTCAATGAGAATCTGGTGCTCTCCAGCCAGGGATGCTCGAATGCTGTGCTCTCTCCGCTGTTGGCCTGCCAAGGTGGCACCGGTACGTTGCAACCGGGATTCCGCAATGAGTTCCACGCCGGTCTGCAACAGGCCTTCGGCAAGAACCTGGTGCTCAGCGGGGACTACATCTGGAAGTACACTCACAACGCATTCGACTTCAGCGTGCTCGGCAACACGCCGATTACTTTCCCCATCGACTGGCACAACTCGAAGATCCCGGGATTTGATCTTCGCGCCGACGTGCCCAACTTCCACAACTTTACGGCTTTTGTCGTCATGTCTTCGGTGGCGGCGCGGTTCTTCCCGCCGCAGGTAGCCGGCGCAGGCGCGACGGTGGGCCAGACGGGATATCCATTCCGTATTGACCACGACGAAAAGTACAATGAAACGACTCACGTCCAATATCAGCTGCCCTTCAGCATCGGGCGCACTGCCGCTCCCTGGATCAGCTTTAACTGGCGCTATGACAGCGGTCTGGTCGCCGGTAGCGCTCCGTGCTATGGAACCGCAGCCAACGACCCAAACACCCCCTGTGCACTTTCTTCCACTACGACGCAAGATGGCCAGCCTGGTATCCAAATGGTGAATGCGTTGGGCATTCCGCTCACCGCCGATCAGGAGTTTGAGGCTGGCTTCGCCTGCAATGGCGTAAAGGCCACTCCGTACCTCGCGCTTCCAAACGTCTGCCCGGCCACGCAGTTCACTTCGAGCCTGATCAGCATCCCTGCGCCAAACACGGGCGACAACGATAAGAACCCGCAGCGCATCGCGCCCCGTAATGTCTTCGACGCATCGATTGGTGAGGACAACCTCTTCCACGGCGATAAGGACAAATGGAGCCTGCGCTTGTCAGCGGTCAACATCTCTAACAAATACGCTCTGTATAACTTCCTCTCCACCTTCAGCGGTACGCATTACCTGACTCCGCGCGCGTTGACGGCCGAGATCGGATTCCACTTTTAGTCACGACAACTAACCAGGGCCAACTAACCAGGACCATCACTTGCGGGCGTGAACCCGAAGGCGCAAACTGCCTTTATGGTTCCCGCCCGCATTTTTCTTTTGTCGCTTCTCTTTGCAGCGGTTTTTAGCAGTGGCGAGATCTTGTCTCCTGCCCAGTCCGCCGCCCAGCCAGCGGCCCAGTCTGCGGCCAGGAGCCTTCCTCCGGAAGAGTTGACCATGCTCAATCTTCAGGTTGGCTGGGACGATGCCGTGCCCAGTGCACAAAACCCATCCGGTCTGCGCATGAGCTTCACTTTGATCGACACAGATGCCTTTGTCTCGTACAACCTGGTTCATCACGTCGCGCGTTATCGGGCCTTTGCCCCCGGTGCGCCAGCGGATCAGGTCTATTCGCTGTCAAGCTGGAAGATCGGGTCGGAAGTACAGACGATCTACGATCAGGTCTACGTCAATGCAAAAGGTTTGCTGATGCTTCATAAGCCTCGTCCAGACCAGCAGGACAAGGATGCGGTCGACAGCCAGGACGAGATAGAACTCTCCCTTGAAGCAGCGCGCGGCGAACCAGTCCGGTATGTGCTCACAACCGCTGACGGAAAGCTGCTCGTTCCCGGCACCGTAGTCCCTTATCCAATCGAGAGCAAGGACGGAAATTGCCGTCTCGAAGCAAGACTCGGAATGCCGGACGCCGAAGCAGTGCTCATCTACGTTGACGGACTCGCACCGAAAGCCGACGTGCCCTTCCAGGAAATCTCGGAAGGCGAATCGCACGCCTCCATCTTTCACACCAACCCACGCGGACATGCAGCCGCCGTCGATCTGCCCTTTGTTGTGAGTAAAGCTGCCGGGATCTTGAAGGTCTCAGTAGCGACGAAAGGATGCACGGCTACCGTCGAGATTCCATGGGGCAAGGATAGCTACCACGCCCAATAATCCAATCACAGCATGCGGCCCACGATTCGCTGGTAAGTTTCGTAGACCACGTCGCCAAAACAGGCAAAGATCACGCGCTCGATTTCGCGATTCGCGTTCAGTTCAGCGACCGTCTCGCGCACGGCGATCTCCGTCGCCAGATCGACCGGGTAGCCGTAAATCCCGCAACTGATCGCCGGAAACGCAAGACTGCGTAAGCCGCGCTCGCGTGCGATTGCAAAACAGGCCCTGTAGCAGCTCGCCAGCAACTCCGGCTCCCGATCGTCTCCGCCTCGCCAAACCGGACCGACCGTGTGGATCACATATCTGGCGGGAAGGAGATAGCCTTTGGTGAGCTTGGCCTGCCCCGTCTTGCAGCCGCCGAGCAGCCTGCACTCGTGAAGCAAATCCGGTCCTGCCGCTCGATGGATGGCTCCGTCCACGCCGCCCCCACCAAGCAGGGAACTGTTGGCCGCGTTGACGATCGCGTCCACAGCCAGGGTGGTGATATCGGTCTTCAGAATCGTGATGTTTTCGATCATGGTGGGCCGCCACGGATGCCCGCGCTTTGCAATCAGCACTTTATCCCAAATAAAAGTCTAGTCCCGCCCGCAGCCCCAAGCCAGACGGACATTGGCCTATTTTCCGGCTTTATTTCAAATAGCCAATCTGTCATACTTGATTGTGCCCACCCGGTACGTCCAATCCCAACATTCCAATCAAGAGGTCGCACCCATGTCGGCAAAGTACATCTTTGTTACGGGCGGAGTCGTGTCCAGTTTAGGCAAGGGGCTGGCCGCAGCCTCCATCGGTTGCCTGCTCGAAAGCCGCGGTTTGAAGGTCAACCTGATGAAGTTTGACCCCTACCTGAACGTCGATCCCGGCACCATGTCGCCCTTCCAGCACGGCGAAGTCTTCGTCACCGACGACGGCGCGGAAACCGACCTGGATCTCGGTCATTATGAACGGTTTACTCACGCTCACCTTAGCCGCGAAAACAACCTGACCACAGGCCGCATCTACGAACAGATCATCCTCAAGGAGCGGCGCGGCGACTACCTCGGCAAGACCGTCCAGGTCATCCCCCACGTTACCAACGAGATCAAAAACGCCATGCGCAAGGTCGCCTCGCATGGCGCGGACGTCGTCATCGTCGAAATCGGCGGCACCGTCGGCGATATCGAATCGCTGCCGTTTCTCGAAGCCATCCGCCAGATGCGCCAGGAACTGGGCCGCGAAAATACCGTCTTCGTTCATGTAACACTCGTCCCGTGGATCGCCGCCGCGCAGGAGTTGAAGACCAAGCCAACCCAGCATTCAGTCAAGGAACTGCTCTCCATCGGCATCCAGGCCGACATCCTCCTCTGCCGAACTGACCGCTACCTCGCGCGGGAGATGAAGTCCAAAATCGCCGCCTTCTGCAACGTCGAAGAGCGAGCCGTGGTCACGGCCAAGGACGTGGAGTCCATCTACGAATGCCCGCTCGTCTTCGCCCAGGAAGGCGTCGATGCCCTGGCTCTGAAATATCTCCACCTTGATGCCAGAGAGCCGGACCTGAGCAAATGGAAGGACATCGTCGACCGGGCCTACAACCCCAAGGACAATGTTTCGATCGCGATTGTCGGCAAGTACGTCGAATACGAAGACAGCTACAAGTCTCTGAAAGAAGCCCTCGTGCACGGCGCGCTTGCCCACAATCTCAAACTCCAGGTCACATGGATCGAAGCCGAGGGCCTTGAATCGAAAGAGCCCGGCGACCGCAGCTACGAGCAGCAGCTTGCCGGTTTCGATGGAATCCTCGTCCCCGGGGGCTTCGGCAAACGAGGCATCGAGGGAATGCTGAACGCCATCCGCTACGCTCGCGAAAACAAAGTCCCGTACTTCGGCATCTGCCTCGGAATGCAGACCGCGTGCATCGAGTTTGCGCGCAATGTCTGCGGGCTCAAAGCCGCCAATTCCAGCGAATTCGACCCAGCCGCCGAACATCGTGTCATTTACAAGCTGCGCGAACTGCTCGGCGTTGAAGAGATGGGCGGAACGATGCGCCTCGGCGCGTGGGACTGCATACTGGAACCGGGTTCGCTCGCATCCAAAGCCTACAGCGCGACTGAGATCAGCGAGCGCCATCGGCACCGTTATGAGTTCAACCGCGAATACGAGGCCCTGCTCTCCGGCGGCGGCCTGCGCCTCACGGGCACGACTCCTGATTCAACCTACGTTGAGATCGTCGAAATCCCCGATCATCCCTTTTTCCTTGGCTGCCAGTTCCATCCAGAATTCAAGTCCAAGCCGCTGGAGCCGCATCCGCTCTTCCGCGACTTTGTGGCGGCAAGTTATCGGAACCGGATCGCTCAGGGGAAATCAGTCTCATCCGAGGCATTGGTTTCAGAGACGAAATAGCGCTCCCACGCGGCGGCACTAGGGAACTCCGCGATCGCATAAAATACGTCCGGCTGGGCAAGCATTTGTTTCCTCGCCGGACGTAGTAATCATCCGATAGTTCCGCACCCATCCCACCTCTGGGTCAAGGCGAAAGCCCACCTGCACTGTTAGCCTTACCGCAAGCCAGACCAATTGAGGAGCGGCCAGATTGCTAACTCAATCGAGTAAGATGCTTGGCTTCCGGAGAAGAGAATGGGTATCTTGAATTTATTTGTATCCAGAAAAGCCACGTCGAATTCACAGTCGAGTTCCGCTGCGGGATTGAATCGCAACCCGTCTGAAGTTCACCAGGTAGGAATCCATTCAAAGCCAATGGACATGGAAACCTATCATGCGAGCGACGAGAAAGAATGGCTTAAATATCTAGGTCAGGCTCTGCGCACCTACAGGAAGCCAGGGCTCTCCATGCAAGAGGAGTATCAGCTATGGCGTTCTGCTCGTGCCGAGAGCAGGGCGATGGCGGCTGCCAACGCCAGGTCTAACTAGCTTTCGACACGATCGGCGAAGCAGCTAAGGTCGCAATTTCGGAGCGCGATCCGCAGCCTGCCAAAGGCTCACAAGTCAAAACGATACAATCTTTACTGTGAGCCATACGTTTGAAATCGGGCCGGTGCAGGTTGGGGCAGGGAAGTTGTTCCTCATCGCCGGCCCCTGCGTGATTGAGTCAGAAATCCATGTGCGTACCATGGCGGACGCGATCCAGCGGATCACCTCCGACCTCGGGATTCCATACATCTTCAAAGCCAGCTACGACAAGGCCAATCGCACCTCGGTCAAGAGCTTCCGTGGACCGGGGCTCGTAGAGGGCACGCGGATTCTTGGCGCGCTGGCCAAAGCGACCGGTCTCCCGGTACTGACAGACGTGCACGAGCCAGGACACTGCGAAATCGCCGCAGAAGCCGTCGACGTCCTCCAGATTCCAGCCTTTCTATGCCGCCAAACCGATCTTCTGGTCGCCGCAGGCAAAACCGGCCGCGCCGTCAACATTAAAAAAGGCCAGTTTGTCGCGCCCTGGGATATGCAGTACCCGGTGGAAAAGATGCGGTCGACCGGCAATGAGCGGGTGTTTCTGACCGAGCGCGGCGCCAGCTTCGGCTACAACACGTTGGTGGTGGATTACCGCTCCCTGCCGGTCCTGCGAAGCTTCGCGCCAGTCGTCTTTGACGGCACACACTCGGTCCAGCAGCCCTCAGCCGCAGGCGGAGTTAGCGGCGGTCAGCCGGAATTCATTCCTCTGTTGGCGCGCGCAGCCGTCGCCGCAGGCGTGGACGGCCTCTTTCTGGAAGTCCACGACGACCCGGCCAACGCCAAGTCAGACGGCGCCAACGCCCTGAATCTGAATAAACTGAAGCCGCTTCTCGAAACGCTGCTCGCGATTCATCACGCCGCTCGCGGATAATTGATCTTCTCGCACACCGAAGTCAGCCGGCGAAATCGAAGAGGTGGCCGGAAAGTTGCAGAATTGAACTGCGCAACTCTCTATATACTTCGTCCCAATATCCATTGCATTGAGATTGCGAGCACGTATGAGCCGAGGCCGAAACGCCGCCAACGCCGCATTGATTCTGTGCGCGGTTCTATCGCTTACTCGCGGAGCCATGCGAGTCGTTCAATCCCACAATGATTCAGCCGTCGCGGATAGGGAGCAAACAGCGGTCGCCCACGGAACGATCGAGGAGAACTCCCTGGGAGTTTCCTCCCGCTCTCAAAGAGGCGCCGCCTGTTCGTACTCTTTCATAGCCAATGGCTCGATCTATAACGGGCGTGGAGTTTGCACCCCGGATGCAATCGAGCAGGCAATGCGATCCGCCTATAGCAGCGGCCAGCCAGCATTTCAATCCATCGTATATTTCGATCCGCAGGACCCAAAAACGAATAGCCTGATGGAATTTCGGGACAAAGTCGACCGCGATCAGCGGGGAGTGATGCTCTATTTGTGTCTCGGCGGCTTCGTTTCCGTAGGCGTGATTCTGGGCTTCGTCCTGGAATTGAACGAACGGAAGAGGGACGCTCAGGTGGAGCAGGTCTTGTCCGGTGGAATTCAGCCCAGCAGACAGGAATTCATGAACAGTCTCGACCAGACCCTAGCTCAGACCTCAGCCAGAGACCGCCAACAAGGTCCTCCACCGGCTTAGTGGCCGAGCAAATCAACTCCTCGGGACAATAAGACAAAATCCCAACGCCGGCTGTTAGCATTTCGCTATGTCTGGAATGCTGAACCGCTCTTTCACGCGGCGTACTTTGGTGTGCGCCTTTGCTTCGTTTGCGATTCTTGCCGCAGGATTTCCCTTGCGCTTACCGGCCCAGAATGGGGCAGCCAGGGCGCAGGTCGAGGAAGTTCTGAAAGGTCTGGGCCGCAGCCATGGCCTCGGCCCCGTGGCCATCTCGCCCGATGGCGCTCTGCTGGCATACGTTCGCCGCAGCAAAACCGGCTCGGAACTGGTGCTTGCTCCATTCAGCGACCCCGCTAGGACCACGCGGATTACTGCCGCTAAGAAGGAGGGTGCACCATGCGGCGACACCGATCCTGCCTGGGCCGCGGATTCGCGGCGGCTGGCTTTCTTGAGCGATTGCCAGAGCGACGGCCAGCAAGATGTCTTCGTGGCGGCAATCAGCGGAGATTTGACCGGCGGCAAGCCAAAGATTGAGATTCAGCGCCTGACCGAGGCCAAAGGCGAAGTGGGCTATCCGGAGTTTTCGCCGGATGGCTCCCGGATAGCATTCCTCTACGTCGAGGGAGCCACCCGTGCCGCAGGCGCCTTGGCTGCAATGAAGCCATGGGCAGGCGTGATTGGCGAGGATGGCATAGAAATCCAGCGGGTCGGTCTCGTGGATGCAAACGAACACAAGTCAGCCGCGCCCACCTTCGCGACCCCCGCGAAACTGCATGTCTATGAATTCGACTGGTCCCCGGACTCAAAATCGCTCGCATACGTCGCGGCCGATCCGCCGGGCGAAAACAATTGGTGGGTAGCTAAGCTCTACACCCAGGCTCTGGACGCGGAGCCGAAGTCAATCTTCGCTCCCTCCGAGTCCACTGGCGCGCTGCACGGACTGCAGATTGCCGTTCCCCGCTGGTCGCCCGACGGGCAGTCGATTGCCTTCATCGGCGGCCTCATGAGCGATCAAGGATCGACCGGCGGCGATGTCTGGCTGATCCCCTCCAATGGTGGAGAGCCCAGAAATCTGACGCCGGACCGCAAGACCAGCGCCGCCTGGATTGCCTGGGGTGACTCCTCGTTGTTTGTCAGCGAACAGTCGGCAGGCAACAGCCAGCTTGTCTCGCTTCAGGTTCCCGGCTCTGGCGGCGAAGCCATCGCGTCCCAACCGGTCTTCAGCATTCCAGCGTCGGTCGGGGATGGGCGAATGATGATGAGCCTCTCCGCAACCAAAGACCGCTCGACCTTCGTCTTCACGGCAAACTCCCTTGATCACCCTGCCGAGGTCTACGCCGCAAAGACCGGCCAGGCGGCCACCTCCCTCGCCGAACTCCATCAACTGACCCACGTCAACGACGGAATCCAGCCAACCTGGGGAAAAGCTGAATCGCTCACTTGGAAGAATGAGGGATTCGACGTTCAGGGGTGGCTCCTGTATCCGGCGCACTTCGATCCGGCAAAGAAATACGGCCTGATCGTGCTCGTGCACGGCGGACCGGCGGCGGCGGCCGGATCGTCCTGGGGTGGGCGCGGCAGCCTGAGCGCACCGGCTTTTTCGGCGATGGACTACTTTGTGCTCGAGCCGAATCCGCGCGGCAGCTACGGCCAGGGCGAGGCCTTCACCGCCGCCAACCGTAAGGACTTCGGTTACGGCGACCTGCGCGACATTCTCGCCGGCGTCGATGCAGTCACAACAAAGATTCCCGCAGTCGATCCGCATCGCGTAGGCCTCACCGGCTGGAGCTATGGCGGATTTATGACCATGTTCGCAGTAACGCAGACGCAGCGGTTCAAAGCGGCGGTTGCCGGGGCAGGTATCTCCGACTGGAAGAGCTACTACGGCGAAAACTCAATCGACCAATGGATGACGCCCTACTTTGGAGCCTCCGTATACAAAGACCCAGCCGTATACGCCAAAAGCTCGGCAATCGACTTCATCGACAAGGTGCGCACCCCCACGCTTGCCGTGGTCGGCGACCGCGACGGCGAATGTCCCGCGCCCCAGTCCTTCGAGTTCTGGCATGCCTTGCGCGATGAGCACGTTCCGACGCAACTCGTCGTGTATCCCAATGAGGGCCATGGCTTCGCGAATCCGGACCATCGCACCGATGTCCTGGTGAGAACACTCAACTGGTTCGCCAAGTACATGCCGGCAGGCGAGTAGCCCGCTGTGTTGCTGAACGATGAGGAATGGAGAAAAACCCACGGGTGGAGGTAAGTGTCGGGGAAAGGCCGCCTGTCGCACCATGGACGGCGCAGACGGTCTTTCAATTCTATTGTGCTAGACCTGCTTCCGCGTCGGCATGACGTTGACGAAATATCTCGTCATCCATCTCGACATCCCTTTCTCCTATGGGCTCTCCGAGCACTGCGTCATCCTCCTCGGCGAGCGGTTCGTCGTCAGGATCTTCCTCCGGCATTTCGTCCTCCGGTTCATCTTCCGGCAGTTCTCCACTGTCCGGGTCGCTCCCCGGGTCGCTCCTCGGGTCTTTGACAGGCTCGTTGTAGTCGGGTTCAAGAACCGGAGGGCCATCAATATAGGCCAGAGAATCGAGGGGATCGGGAGCGAAGAGATTCGTGGTCATCCTGTTCTCCTGGCAGGTGGGATGCAGGAAATGAATTCGGCGGCTTTTCGTTCAGTTCAATACCGGTGATGACTATCTTTGACCCCACCACGTTTGCCGAAGAGCGCATCCGCTTCATCGAATATGAGAAGGTCTTCTTCCATCTTCTCTGGCGGCTCATGTTCCAAAGTCTTCTGGTCTGTGTCGTCGATATTCACGATTGGGACCTGATGCTTGTGGATTTCGGGGCTGTCGATACCCGTCTCCGGATTTGGTGCAAGGGGATTGGTCATCGTGCTCTCCTGGATACTGCGATTTGATACTCCAATCTGGATACTGCGATGCAGGGAACGGCGGAAGGGGTGTCTCACGAGTTCCATGTCAGGCATCGCACAATCGCCAGAAATTACTTTCTCTGGAGAACTGAAGCGTCCGATACCCATAGTTCCCACTCGGCTTTCGTTTCGCCCTGCAATTCGTCCATCAGGCATGTGTTCCAGGCGACTGCTTCTTCCCCAAGCGAAGGGCAGCCGCGTCCTGATACACTTTTCATTCGGATTCCTTTCGGATTCTAGACGTTGTGATTGACCGTTCTGCTGCTTCGAAGGTGGAACGGGGAGGTTTCATGCAGCGGTTGCTGACGCTTGTTTTTCTGCTGTGCCTGGCAATTCCGGCCGGCATTTCGATCTCCGGTTGCACGCGCAATCCCGCCGGAAATTACTGCAATGGCGAAGGGTATGGACTGAAGCTGACCTCGGTGGCGACCGTCACTCTTCAGCCCCAGACGACAGGAATCTCTCTGGCCTACGGCCAAACACAGCAGTTGGCCTCGCCGACCGCCAAGACCTGCAAAGGAAACACGGCGAGCGTCAGCGCCTACACCTATGGCACAACGAACAATCAGATCGTGGACGTTTCGCCCTCGGGAAACCTCTGCGCTGGCACTTGGAACCGGAACAGCGGCGGCGGCATTCCCAACTATACGATCTGCAATTATCCGTCCCCGCTTCCGTCCACCGGCGGATCGCCCTACGGTACAGCATTCGTAACGGCAACCGGCTCCGGTATCACATCGAATCAGGTCACGGTATACACGCATCCTCAGGTGACAGCCGTTTCTCTTGTGCTGGAGCCGGTAGGCAACCCCACGCAGACGATCAATGGATGCCTGTCACAGACCCAGACCGCGCAACTGGATTCTCAGGCCTATTACACATTGAATGGCACACAGACTCTTTTGTGCGCGCCAAACTCTACCTCTGTTCCAAGCTGCTCGACGGCGATCGGTAACCTGAGCTATACCTCGCAGAATTCCACGATCGCGACCATCAATGAGACCGGCGTCATCACCGCCGTCCTCCCAGGCACCACCTACATCACCGCATCGGTGGCGGGCTCCGGATCGTCAGCCGGATACTTCTCCACCTGCCCGCCGGCTAATATCAACGTGACGCTCAACGGCGCCACCACCGGCACCGTCACCCAGGGAGTCACGCAAAACCTGGTGACCACTATTACCGATACCAACGGCAACACCATCCAGGGACTGACGCTCGATTATCAATCGACCAATCCTCTCGACATCACCGTGGGTACCGGCGGCGCCATCACGGCCAATTTTGCGGGCGAAGCCTCGGTTTACGCAGTCTGCCAGCCAACCACCTGCAATCCGTCCCCTATCGACAAGGTGGGTATTAACCTGACCGGCACATCGATCACCAGTAATCCGGTGACGATCAACACGCCCGGCCAGGCCAGCGATTACATCTGGCTTGCGAGTCCATATTCGCAAAACTTCGTCCCAATCGAATTGGTCAGCGGAACACTCGGTTCAACGGTCAAAATGCCGTACTTCCCGAACTCCATGGTTATGGACCAGACGGGAACGAACCTCTACTTCGGCACCGCTCACGAACTCATGATCTACGCTACAGCGAGCAACGCACTGACCAAGGAAGATCCGAACGTGCCGGGCGTCGTTCTCGCGGCCGCTCCCAACAACCAGACCATCCTGATCAACGACCCGATCCGCCAGGTCTTCTATGTGTATGCACCGAGCGCTGCGACCTACTCGACCTACAGCGGCGTCGGAACAGCAGCTCAGTGGACCCCGGATTCCAAGACGCTCTATATTACGGGCTATATCACCAACGCCAGCGGCACCAAGGTTCCGACTCTCTTCGTCTACAACGTCAATACAGGGTGGACCACCTATCCCCTCACCACCGGCGAACCAGTTCCTCAGACGACTCCCGCAAGCAGCCTCGCTGTTGCAATTCCGGGGGTTGCTTCGTTCCTGAGCGGTGATCCGACGGTCGCCTACGGATGGTGCCCACAATTGAGCTCAACCAACACAATTCAGCAGGCATATCCCGAGATCCCCGCAGGACAACTGCCGTGGACCGATGTTCTGGCCGCCACCACGGACGGGCGACATATCCTCGGCGTCGGTTTGGACGGGGGAACCTCTCCGACCCTGTCTGACATCAACGTAAACTTCGCCAACAGCCTGCTCAACGGAGCCTGCCCGAGAGCCACTAATGGCAGCAGCACATCTATTACCGCTTCGCCGGTAACCCAGGCCTTAACGACTCCTTCAGGCGCGCTGGGCTTCACCGCCTCCGCGATCAACCAGGTCGTGGCCTCCCCGGCTTCCAATCTGGCATTTGTAACGTATACCCCGACCACCGGCGCCACGGCTGCGGCTACCTTGCCGTACTATCAACCCACCACCAACGGAACCCTGGGAACGGTCGGACAAGTCACATTTGTCGAGCCTTCCGGAACCACGACTCCTGCGACTGCGCCATTAACCGGAGCCTTCAGCCTCGACGACACGATGTTCTTCATCTCGACCGCAGGAGACGATCTGGTTCACTACATCAATGTGGGCTCCTTGCTGGATACCCAGCAGATTAACCCCGGACTGACCTGCACGGAGGGCAACCCGGTTACAACCAACCCCTGCACAGTCGGTCAGCCCGTTCCGGCAACCTTTATTGCCGTGAAGCCGCGCCCCACAACCTAAACCAACACTCGCTCCATTGCAAGGGAAAGCCCGCTCGCGCAAACGCAATTTGCCGCGCAGCGGGCTTCTCGTTGCGCCACGAAACCCACCGCAAGCTCTGCCGTATCTCCGCAGCCACGCCAATCAGGCGAGATAGAATCGGAACTATGATTAAGGGCATTTCCATTTTGCGCCCAGCGGCAACAGCCAACACCTACGAACGGTTGGCGAGCTTTTTTTCTGTCCTGGGCTTTACTCCCGGAAGCGGTTGGAACGAAGACTCCAGCCGCGGCGCGTCCTTTCTCGCGCCACTGGGAAATCTCGAAATTGTAGACGGCACGATGCCCTCGGTTACCGACGTTCTCATAGAAGTAACGCAGTTAGACGCAGTCCGCGAAGCCGCGATCATGTGGTTTCGCGGCCAGGGCGAAGAGACAGCCGGACACATTTCGCCGGTCGCTGAGACGGATTGGAAATCCCGTATCTTCACTGCGGAACCCGTCTCAGGCCACGTCTTCGCCTTCTGGGAGTGGGCTGACCCGCTCCGCGGCAAGCCGATTGCCGTCGAGGGCGACCTATCCGCCGAAGGGATGCGTTTTGCCATCGTCGCAGCACGCTGGAACGCGGTCATCACCGACCGGCTTCTTGACGGTGCTCTCGACGCCCTTTTGCGCAGCGGAGCGGCGCGCCGGGACATCGAAATCGTGCGCGTGCCGGGCGCATGGGAGGTTGCAGCCGCAGCCCGAACCATCGCCGATCGGTCACCCACCTTTGGAGGCCCCGGCTCCGTCGACGCGATCATTACCCTCGGTTGCCTGATCCGCGGCGAAACCGCGCACTATGAGGCGATCTATAACGAAGTCGCGCGGGGAATCGGTCAGTCGCAACAGGAAACCGGCATCCCTCACGCCTTTGGTGTACTCACCTGCGAAACCCTCGAACAGGCCCTCAACCGCGCCGGCGTAAAAGCCGGCAACAAGGGCTTTGAAGCGGCCATCGCGGCCATCGAGATGGTCTCTTTGCATCGCAAGCTCGTGGACCGCGAAAACAGCGAGGGTGCATGACAACCGGAACGCGGCGCAAGTCCCGCGAACTGGCGATGCAGATGCTCTTCCAGGGCGACCTCGGCAAGCAGACGCCCGAGCAGGTGCGCAAAACCTTCTGGCTGGCTCGCGAAGAGTCGGATGCTGAGGTGCGCAGCTTCGCCGAAGACCTCTACCGCATGGCCACCGTGCGCTCTGACGAGATTGATGCGCTCATCGTGCAGCACCTCGTCAATTGGCGTCTTGAGCGAATGCCAGGGGTGGACAGGAATGTTCTCCGGCTGGCTGCTGCCGAAATGCTCGGCTTCAAAGGCACTCCCTTCCCAATCGTCATCAATGAGGCGCTTGAGATTGCGCGGCGATATTCCGCACCGGAGTCCGTGAGCTTCCTGAACGGCGTATTGGATGCGATGGCCAAAGATCTCATCAAGCGGATCTGATTCCCGGCATCTCATGAGGAGACCGACATGGAGTTTGAAAATGTTCTGCTCGAAAAACGTGCTCCCCTCGCGGTGATCACCATCCATCGCCCAAAGGTGTTGAATGCAATCAACGCTGCGACGTTGGAAGAGCTTTCCGCGGCGCTGGAAGATGCCGCAGCAGACCCCGAGGTCCGCGTGATCCTGCTGACCGGAGCAGGCGAAAGGGCCTTTGTCGCTGGCGCGGATATTTCCGAACTCGCCGGTCTCGACGCCGAGACGGGACGGGCCTATGCACGACGAGGCCAGGAAGTGTTCCGTTGCATCGAGACGCTGGGTAAGCCGGTGATCGCTTGCATCAACGGCTTCGCGCTCGGCGGTGGCTGCGAACTGGCCATGGCCTGCACCTTGCGGCTGGCGAGCGAGACGGCAAAGCTCGGGCAACCGGAAGTGAAGCTGGGCGTGATCGCCGGCTTCGGCGGCACACAACGGCTGCCGCGCCTGGTCGGCCCAAGCGCAGCCTTGAAGTTGCTGCTGACCGGCGCGATTATTCCCGCCTCAGAGGCCTTGCGAATCGGCCTTGTCGATGAAGTGCTTCCGTCAGACAAGTTGATGGCCCGCGCTGAAGAACTGGCGAATGAAATTGCAGGCAACGCCCCGATTGCGATCGAGCGAACGTTGCTGGCTGTCGACTCCGGCCTCGATCGTTCCCTTGAGGACGGCCTGGCCGAGGAAGCCCGGCATTTTGGGCAATGCTGCGCGACTCAAGACAAAGCGGAAGGCACTACGGCGTTCCTGGCCAAACGCCCCGCAACATGGACCGGGAAGTAGGAATGTCCGGGTTCTACAGACGGGCTAAGACAGAATTGATATGCTGATTCCTGTGACATCCTCTTCTCGATTAAGGGCATTTGCCGTAGTTTTCCTCACGATCACCACTCTTCTCTCCGGTTGCCGCAAGGAAGAGCAGGCAGTCAGCAAAGTCGCCAGCACCGCCGAAGCCGCCGAGCATAAGGCACAAGCTGCGTCCGCCCAAAAAGACCAGCAGCGAGCGCAACTGGCCCGCATCGCTCTCCCGACCAAGAGCCGATACGTCGATGTGCATGAGCCGGGGCAGTGGGCCAATCCCTTCCTCAGCTTCGACGCGCAAATGATCAATCTCCGCATCATCCAGGGGGACGCCAATCCCAGTCAACTCGGCAAGGGCGGCCTGCTCCGGCCATCTGCAGCGCGACGCCAGGAGGTGCAGATTCGCCAGCAGGATCTGGTGGAAGCGCTGATTGCGCTGCCCGAAAGCGCGTGGCCCTATGGACGCGTCGTCGCCATCGAAGAGTCTCCGCTGGCGGACAAGAAACAGCGGCCTGCTATCCGCCGCCAGATCGAGGCTGCAATCCAGCAGCTCAATGATCTAGGCGTGGTTGTGGATGAGTGGCCTGCCCGCTAGTCTCACTCACCTTCGTTAATTTCGCGATCTCCAATCGCAGCTTCTGGTTGGCAATCAACAATTCGCCGACCAGAAGCTGCAAGCTTTTGCGTTGCGCCTCCAGCGCCTGTATCTCTTCCTGCATCGTAGTTGTCTCCGGGGGCTCTGGCCCATTTTTGGCCCACTCTGTTGTTGTGGCATACGACGGGAGACCATGAGGTGCATGAGACGCAAGGACAGCCTCAAACCTCACCGATCACCCTTGCCGCTGCATCAATGGCTTCCGCGATCTTGCGCGTCTGCTCAGGCGTGAGATCGCCCTGCGCGGCGCGCATCTTCATTGCGAATTTCAGGTTCATGAAGGCGCGCATGATCTGCGGCGAACGCCCCCGCCCAAACACATCACTGGCCTGTTCCATTCGGCCGAAGATCGCCTTGATCGTCGCCTTGTTGGTTTTGAGATACTCCGTACCCAACTCAGTTACGGTGTACAGCTTCTTGTTGCCCTCCGCCGAGGAAGTGGCATAACCCTCTTCTTCGAGCAGCGTCAGCGTTGGGTAGACGACTCCAGGGCTCGGCGCATAGCCGCCGGAAAGCCGCTCTTCAATGGCTTTGATGATTTCGTAGCCATAGCTGGGCTTCTCGGCGACAAGCTGTAGGATCACAAGCCGCAACTCTCCGCTATCGAACAACCGTTCCCGGTCGCCGCCAAATCCACGCCCATGACGGCCCATGAATCCCTCAAACATCTCCCGCCCATAACGGCCGTGATGGCGCTCCTCGCGGTGATGCCCGCAACGCCCTTCCTGCCTCGATTCCGGCCTGCCCTCAGTAAACTGAGATTCCGCAAATCGTCCTTCTGCAAACTTTCCAAACTTGTCTCTTCCAAACATGGTGTTCCTCCTTGGTGTTCCCGATATATCGGGCGAACGACTCACGATATATCTTAAGATATATCTAAGATAATCCTACTAGCGATTCGATTCAAGAAAATTATGGAAGCTTCGAACAGAATTTCGGCTCATGCGAGCCGAAATTACTCCGCGTTATCGATCTGGACGTGTTGATGAGTGTAGTTGGCATCGACGCAGAGTCTTACGGAGCCGATGCCGTCGCTTATGAGCGTACGGGCTTGGTGGTACGGCTTGCATTCCCAGATATGTGTGTCAACTCAGCAGCCTTTTCAGCACACCACAGCTTGATGAGCGACTGGTAGGGAACGTCGAGCCTACGCGCGTGGTTTCGAATGGTGTTCAAGAGATCCTCGGGCATGCGAAGCGAGATCGTCTCTGTCGAGGGGTGGAGCTTGGGAAACGACACCAATCTTGCCTTGCTCCAGTCAACGTATTCGGTGCTGTCGTTCTCCGGCGATTCCCAAAATGCGCGTTCCTCGGCCTCGTTCGCGAACTCAGGTATGGGCTTGAGTGGCTTTTTCATAAACTGCCCTTTCCTTTCGATTCATCGACCGTGCTGATATTGGGCGGATCATTTCGCCATTGCTGCGTTCGGTGAAGGTGATATGTAACCAACGGTTCTGGTCCGTTCTGCCGAGAGCGTGTAGCCGAGCCTCTTTCTGGCTGTGTTTCACCTCCGGAGCGAGCAGCAACGGCGTATTCAAGAACACCTGCTCAACTTCTGAGGTGGACACGCCGTGCTTCTCATTCTTCCTTGCGTTTCCCTCGTCCCAATCAAACCCAATGTAGTGCAAGAACGCCCTCTGTATATTTTTGCAATATACAGAGGGCGCGTCAATGCTGCAAGCATTTGGGGGTGTTATTCCGCGTTGTCGATCTGCGCGCGCTGCAAGGTATTGCTGGAGTCGATGTATACCGACTTCCATGTCGTGTAGAAGTCGAGCGCGCCTAGGCCTTCGCGGTGGCCATTCCCGGTCTGCTTGACTCCGCCAAAGGGCAGGTGGACTTCCGCGCCGATCGTCGGGGCATTGATGTAAGTAATGCCGGCTTCGAGGTCGCGAATCGCCGTGAAGGCACGGTTGATGTCCTTGGTGTAGAGCGCAGTGGAGAGTCCGTAGTCGATGGAATTGGCAATCTCGATGGCTTCCTCAAAGGTCGAGAACTCGATCAGCGAAACGACGGGGCCGAAAACCTCTTCGCGGGCGATACGCATCGCAGGCGTGACTGAACCAAAGACCGTAGGCGCGAAGAAAGTGCCTTTGGCGTAGGGGCCGTCGATCAGGCGCTTGCCGCCGGTGAGCAGCTTTGCCCCTTCCGCGACAGCAATTTCGCAATACCTAGTGCTGGTTTCTATCTGCTGCTCGTTCACCTGCGGGCCGACTTCAATTCCGTCATCGAGGCCGTTGCCGACACTAAGCGCCTCAGCGCGAGCGACCAGACGCTGGGTAAATGTAGCGGCAATCGATTCGTGAAGAAGAATTCGGCTGGTGGCCGTGCAGCGCTGTCCGGTGGTGCCAAAAGCTCCCCAGAGCGCGCCTTCGAGGGCCAATTCTAGGTTGGCGTCGTCCATCACGATCATGGCGTTTTTGCCACCCATCTCCAGCGAAACCGGTTTAAAGTTTGCTGCAGCGCGCTGGGCCACATGCGATCCAACAGCGCTGGAGCCAGTGAAGCTGATGGCGCGAACATCCGGGTGCTCTACAAGGGGTGCTCCGGCTTCGGGACCGTAGCCTGAGACTATGTTGACCACTCCCGGCGGCAGGCCTGCGTCGATCAGGGTCTGGACGAGGTTGTAAGTGGAGAGCGGGGTGTCTTCGGCGGGTTTGATAACGCAGGTGTTGCCGGCGACCAGTGCGGGGAAGAGCTTCCAGGACGGGATGGCCATGGGGAAGTTCCATGGGGCGATCATGCCGATAACACCGACCGGCATGCGGACGGACATGGCGAACTTATTGGCAAGTTCGGATGGGACGGTGACGCCGAAGAGACGGCGGCCTTCTCCGGCTACGTAGTAGGCTTCATCGATGGCTTCCTGCACGTCGCCTCGGGTTTCGGCGAGGACTTTGCCCATTTCGCGGGTCATTTCGCGGGCGAACTGCTCTTTGCGTTCAGCCAGCAACTGACCTGTTTTGTATAGGATTTCGGCGCGCTTGGGTGCGGGAACGAGGCGCCAGGTGGCGAAGGCCTTTTTCGCGGCGGCTACGGCGAGGGCTACGTCTTCCGCGTTGGAGGCGGGGAAGATGCCTACTATGTCGGAGCGGTCGGCGGGGTTGATGTTCTGGAGGGTTTGACCGCTTTTGGAGGCCATCCATTCGCCGCCGATGAGATTGTGATAAAGCTTGCCTGCCACGGAGATTCCTCGCTTTGCTCGTCTGAGATTGATTGCCGATGCCGCGCGGCAAAGGCCAACCTCTCAGCTTATCGCAAATCCGGAAGGCGAAGAAATAGTGAATCTGGCGTGTTTTCCCGAGGGAGGGGGTAGGGGGTACCTGATTTTTGCGTATATCTTGCTTATTCCAAATGGGTTAAAGGAAGATTCAGGTGCATTAAAGTGCGCTTTTGGGGCGTTTTATGACGCTTTTTTGAGCTGCTTTTTTGTGCTCGGCGCTGGTGGAAGCAGATACAAAATGTGCACTCATTTCAGTATGCGCCGCGAGGGGATAATTTTGTGCAAGGTCGAAGATGTTTACCGAGGCAGTTTCGCTTGAGCGTACGGGCCAACTACCTCGGTTGGGGTTCTGACCCACTTGTTACGCAGGGTTTGTGATCGAGGCGACATGGGCGTCAAGGCGATTCAGGATCTGAATTGTGCCTGCTTCCATTCCTGCCTGGAGATGGGCGTCCCGAACTTCCCGCGACTTGTGAAGAATCGAGTGGGTGAGTTTTGTCAGTCCGTCGACTTCTTCGAACAGGACTGTCGTCAGCCACTCGGGACTTCCGATGGCGGGCATGTCGTAGCACTCGGTGTAGACAAGGCGCTCATTGGGCACGATCTCGCGATAGACACCGTGGAAGGGATGTTCGCTGCCGTCGGGCATGCGCATTACGCGACGCCATTGGCCGCCGGGGCGAAGGTCGATTTCGCAGAGCGTGAGCGAAGAACCCTCGCAGCCCATCCACTGGCGCAGGTGCTCGGGCTGGGTCCAGGCGTCGAAGAGCAGGTGGCGCGGGCGGGCGAAGGTGCGGGTGAATTCGATCTCCCGGTCGGATGGGAGGGCTACGGTGACTTCATGATTTGCGGTTGCGAGCATGTTTCATTGTCTCCTTTGGTTCGAGTGCGGATAGATAGTCGTCGAGTCGGTTGAGGCTGTGCTCCCATTGGGAGCGATAGCGCTCGACCCACTCGGATACGTCCTTGAGCGGTGCGGCTTCGAGGCGGCAGGGACGCCATTGTGCGTCGCGGCTTCGCCGGATGAGTCCAGCGCGCTCGAGGACTTTGAGGTGCTTGGTGATGGAGGGTGGACTGATTGAGAAGGGCTGAGCGAGCTCCTTCACCGAGGTTTCGCCGAGGGCCAGGCGAGCCAGAATCGCTCGGCGAGTGGGGTCGGAGAGTGCTGCGAAGGTGGCGCTGAGGGGATCGGTCATTTAATTTGCCAAAAGGTTAATTAACCTAACGGCAAATTACTGCGTGATCGGATGGATTGTCAAGGGCATTTTTCGAATTCTGGCTACGAATTCGCGAGTTGGGTGCGGGAGCGTGGAATTGTTCCACGTAGAGCATTCAAAGTTGAATGGGGAGGGGCTTGTCTGGGTTTGTTGCAGGCGGATTGTTTTGTTGGGGTTGCGGTTGCCGGGAATTATGGTATTTTGTGCCTTGTTACAGCGAATGGGGATTTGGCTTTGTTCCACAGTTATAAGACAGCTCTGGGTGAACTGAGTTACCGGCGGGCATTTCGGAAAACCAATTTTTGGACGGACTATAGGATCAGCGCGTGAGGCGGGGGGACCTTCATCATAATGGGCATTGCTTCCCCGAGCTTGTGAGCGGCTTCTTTGGCGTCTGAGAGATTTGGGGCATGTGCTACGATGCGGTCGCGGGCGTAGGACAGGGCCAGCCACTCGCCTATGGGAGCGTCCTTGAGGGCGGCGGTGAGGTTGATCGGAGTCATGCCCTGCCTCTATTGGAAAGATGGTCCATCTTTGGATGGCTGTCAACAGGAAGAACCGGGGTGGGCGTTGTGGTGTCCGGCCCTTGCGCTGTCAATGGTCGCGGTTCGGCGGGAGTTTTTGAGGGACGGAAGCTGAATGCAATTACCGGGGATCTTCAGTTTTGGCAGGGCTGTCGCCTGCTGCGTCGTCTTGGTCGTGAGTTTCCTTCCCGATGGAGGCGCCCAGACCCTGTCCGCAGGGTGGCCTGCCTATGGAGGGGACATCGGTGGACAAAGATATTCGATCGCGGACCAGATCAATAAGAGCAATGTCAAACATTTGCATTCGGCCTGGGTTTATCACTCTCGCGCTCTGGATTCGGGGCGGTCAGGAAGCCTCTCTGCAGCTTTTGAAGCAACGCCGATTCTATTCCGCAGCCTTTTGTACTTAAGTACGCCATTTGACGAGGTTATTGCGCTGGATCCTTTGACGGGGAGCGAGCGTTGGAGATATCAACCGCAACTGAGTCAATTGAACGAAGGCGACATCATTACTTCGAGAGGCGTTGCTGCGTGGAGCGGGGGGGGGGGGGCAGAATCCATGTTCGAACAGAATATTTGTCGGCACCCTTGACGGGCAACTACTTGGTCTGGATGCAACAACTGGCCAGCCGTGCGAACACTTTGGAATGCACGGGAGGGTTGACCTGAAAGCTGGTCTAAAGGGCAATGATCGAGATTTTCATGTGACCTCCGCACCGACAATATTGGGAAATGTTATCGTCGTGGGATCTTCCATTCCGGATAACCAAGCAGTAGATCAGGCTAAGGGAACCGTAAGAGCATACGATGTCATATCCGGCCAACCGCTGTGGACCTGGGAACCAATACCATGGGGCGCAACTCAATCTGTGCCGACCGGAGCCGCCAATTCCTGGAGCACGATTGCGGCGGATGAAAGCTTAGGCTTGCTCTATGTCCCAACAGGAAGTGCTTCCCCGGACTACTACGGCGGTATGCGGCCCGGAGATGGACGTGATGCTGATTCTGTTGTTGCAATTGAAGCTGCGACGGGAAAGAAGGTTTGGGCATTTCAGGTCGTTCACCACAATTTGTGGGATTACGACGTGGCCAGCGAACCGCTCCTGTTCACATGGCGCAGAAATACTCCAGCAATAGCGATCACTACAAAGATGGGTATGGTCTTTGTACTGGATCGAAGAACGGGACGGCCATTGTTCCCGGTTGAAGAGCGACCGGTACCAGAAAGCGATGTGCCTGGCGAAGTTGTTTCGAAGACGCAGCCCTTCTCGGTACTTCCGCCTCTTTCGCCCCTTAAATTGCCAAGCGGAGGCGCACCCGGCCGATCAGGTCCAGAAGATGAATTCTGCAAGATTCAGATTTCCAAGCTTCGATATGACGGAATCTACACACCTCCTTCGCTGAAGGGGACTTTGGTATTTCCCGGAAGCGTTGGCGGTGTAAATTGGGGGTCAGCGGCATTTGACCCGGCCAGCGGAGTTCTCTTCGCAAACACGAATCGGCTTCCCTATGCCGTTCAATTGATTCCCAGCGATACTGGATTGCGGAAAATCGTCAGCATCGCGGGAATTACCTATCGTCTTCGCTTTTTCGCGCTTTTAGTCCTGGCAATTGTTTCAGCACTTGTTCTATTGTTCGGGACAAAATTGAGAGATCGATGGAAGCTTCTTGGATTGGTGCTGCTTGTGCTCATTTCGGTTTTCCTTTGGCGCGGCCAGCAGAAGCAAGCAGAACAATTGTTGATGCAAACTGTCCAAGCTGGCTTTGGCGATGATCGGTCTCCTCAGAGTAAGGCTCCATATAGTCTGTATCGGCATCCTATTCGCGATCACGAGGGAATGCCTTGCACACCTGGCTTGTGGGGTACTGTCACAGCATTGAATCTGCAGACTGGAAAAATTGTTTGGGAGCGGCCACATGGCAGACAGGAAGAAGGAGTTGAGGCTGGGTCTTTAAGCCTTGGCGGTGTGATCGTGACCGCTGGTGGATTGGTGTTCGCCGCAGGAACGCGAGAACCTCTGCTGCGAGCATATGATTCTTCTTCGGGAGAGGAACTCTGGAAGGGAAATCTTCCAGCTCCGGCACAATCGACGCCGATGACATACGAAGTAAATGGTCGGCAATTTGTAGTTATAGCAGCAGGGGGGCATGGTATGTGGGGGACTAAGACGGGGGACGCCGTCGTTGCATTCACCACAGATTAGAGACTTTCACGGCTCAGTTAGCCATGACGCGCCAAAGAAGCTCCGCTCACGCAGGGGCTTCGACTGGCCAGGTGACCCAGATCTTATTCTTCCTCGCAGGTGGCAGCGGAAGGTGAGGGTGCCCTAGGTTTCGTCTTTGAGACCTGGGTTTCGGTCAAGCCTGATTCTCTTTCGGTCGTCGTCCACCACGACTCGATCTCAACGATGCCTGATTGGCCTGTTAAATAGTGTGTGCAACTGGACCAGGGCCAGTCTTCCGGCTTCTTTGCCAGCTCGCGTTTTACGGGATTGCGGTGCCTGTATTTCAGCTTCTCTACATGCCTGGGGTGTGTGTCAATACGTCGAAGTCATAGTAACGAGCCTGCCAGCAGAAACCTAAGATCAGGGTAAGCCGGGCCTTCAGCCCTTGATTTCTATTTGGCTTTCGGACCCAGGCCGATGGCCTGGGCTGGGATGGTGCGCGCCGTTGGCGCTTGGTCTTGGGTAGGCGCTCAATTTGCGGGTGGATTTCGCGGCCTGAGAACAGCAGATTCCCTTCGGGAATGACAGACAGAAAGGCAACGGCAAAGGCAAGAACGGGGCTGGCTTTTGCGGTTTCCCACCCTTGACGCAAAGTGCGCGTCAAGAATGGGGCACCCGGCAACGGCGGGAATTGGGCTGATTTTTGTGGTTGGGATAGATAAAGATAAAAATCTGCGCTGGTGACGTGTTTGGATGACGGGATTTCTGCTTCTTTCTCGCAGTATCAGGTAACAGGCTCTCCCCACGAGAATTTCAGACTCTTAGATTTCGACCGCAGACTGTCTTTGGTCCTGGGCGGGGTGGGAAAGGTGTGGTCCGAATTCATGGGTTAACCGATCTAGTTCAAATCCAGTACAGCGCGTGCTTATTTCCCCTGTCTTCGAGTCGCCCTCCCCAGATTCAAACCGTTCTGCACCAGCAAATTCTTTCAATCGTCTTTCTCATCTCGCTTTAAGTGTGGATGGGTTTGTTCTGTGAAGCTGCGGGAATCGCGAGATTCTGCGCCGAGCCAAAGAGGAAGAGAATCATGCGAGTTTTCAATCTCACTCACGTTCTGGCTTTTCTGGTGATCGGAATCGGGATGGTGGTTCCGGCAACGGCGCAGAGTGCGGGCTCGGATAGCCTGGCGGTTCCATCGCGTGTGGTGGAGCATGTGGAGGATGCGAAGGTGGTGACGCTGGCCGGCAATGTGCATCCGATGGCGCGGAAGGAGTTTGATAAAGGCCGGGTCGAGCCTGGGAAGCTGCTGGAGCGGGTGGTTCTGGTGCTGAAGCGCAGTCCGGAGCAGGAAGCGGCGCTGGCGGCGTTCAATGAGCGGCAATATGACCCGAAGTCCGCGGATTTTCATCACTGGCTTCATGCGGAGGAGTTTGGCCGGCTGTATGGGCCTTCCGATGCGGACGTGACGGCGGTGACGAGCTGGCTGCAAAACCATGGGTTCGAGATCTACGACGTGAACAAGGGCCGGACGATGATCCAGTTCTCGGGCACGGCGGCGCAGGTCCAGGAAGCCTTCCAGGTGGAAATGCACCGCTACCAGGTGAACGGCGAAGCGCACATTGCCAACGACCGCGACCCTTCGATTCCCGAAGCGCTGGCTCCAGTGGTGACCGGCATTGCCTCTCTGCATGACTTCTTTGGCAAACCGCAGCATGTGGTGGGTAAGTATGTCAGGCTCGATCCCAAGACCGGCAAGGAAACCCTGGTTGACCCGCAGCCGGGTACGCCAGATAAGGTGTATCCGATCGCGCATCCGGAGGTGAAGAATGCGGCGGCTGTGCTGCGCGGAGGAGTGGCGCCGCAGTTGACGTATGCAGCCAATGGCGACAATTACGAAGATCTGACGCCGTACGACTTTGCCACCATTTACAACATTTTGCCGCTGTGGACGGCCAGCTCGCCGATCAACGGCAAAGGCGTGACGATTGCCATCTCCGGCGTGAGCGACATCTCGCAGGCGGACGTGACCAACTTCCGCTCGACCTTCGGACTGCCGGCGATGACGCTGAAGACCATTGTGAATGGCACCGATCCCGGAGCCGACGGCGACGGCGGCCAGCTCGAGAATTCGCTGGATGTGGAGATGTCCGGTGCGACGGCGCCGGGCGCGCAGATTGTGATGGTGGTATCGTCATCGACGGCGACGACCGGCGCAGACATGCTCTCCGATGAGTACATCATCGACAACGAAGTGGCGCACATCATGAGCGCGAGCTATGGCGAGTGCGAGTTGGAACTCGGCACCGCCGGCAACTCGGCTTACAACACGGTATGGCAGCAGGGCGCGACGGAAGGCATCAGCATCTTTGAGTCGGCGGGCGACCAGGGATCGGCAGGCTGCACCAGCTCCGATCAGCAGGGCCCGAACGCCGACAAAATCGGCTTGCAGGTGAACGGCATGGCTTCCAGCCCGTTTGTGACCGCGGTGGGTGGAACAGACTTCACCTGGAGCTTTGTGGCCAACGGTACTTCGACCTACTGGAACTCGACCGATGGGCCTCAGTTCCAGACGGCAAAGGGCATTATGCCCGAAGTACCGTGGAACTCGACCTGCACCAATCCGTTGCTTGATGGATTATTCGGGGCGGCGAATCCGGAGCAGCTTTGCAACGGGCTGATCAACTACGACAGCGGCTTCTTTGATGGCCTGATCGTGATCACGGGCGGCAGCGGCGGCATCAGCCATTGCACACAGCCCACAGGGACGACATCCTCCACTTGCGCGGGCGGTTATGCGAAGCCTTCCTGGCAGACCGGTTATGGAAGCTCCAGTACCAACCGCGACGTACCGGACGTTTCGTTGTTTGCCTCGGGAGGATTCCCCTCGACGGTCAATGGCAGCGCGATCCTGCTCTGCGACTCGGCGGGGGCCGCGGCCTGCAGTTACACTTCGGCGAGCGGCATTGAAGCGCAGCAGGTGGGCGGCACATCGGCTTCGTCTCCGCTGATGGCCGGCGTCATGGCGCTGGTGGTGCAGAAGACCGGCGCCTTCCAGGGGCTGGCGAACCCCGCCTTCTATAAGCTTTATGCCAATCAGAAATCGGCGGGAACCAATTGCAACTCTTCCACCGTGGCCAACGGCAACTCGTGCATCTTCTATGACGTGACGCAGGGCACGAATGCGCAGGTCTGCATCACCGGCGACCCCAACTGCGTGACCAATACGAGCGGCGATCCACTCGGCATCCTGAGCGGTTTTGCGGCGGGCACGGGTTATGACGACGCAACCGGCCTGGGCACGCTGAACGTGACGAACCTGGTCAACAACTGGTCCTCCGTCGTCGGAACTACCTCCGTCACGCTTACTCCGACCAGCCTCACCTTCCCATCCACCACAGTTGGCGTAACCAGTGCCACACAGTCGGTGACCTTGAAGAACACCGGCACCAGCACCATAACGCTGTCCTCGGAAACCCTCACCGGAGCCGACCCGAGCTCGTACTTGATCTCGGCGAAGACCTGCTCCACCACCCTGGCCGCCGGAGCCACCTGCACCGTCTCCATCGAATTCAAGCCAACGGCGACCGGAACACTGACTGCTTCGCTTTCGGTTGCGGACAACGCTACTGGTTCTCCACAGGCGGTTGCGCTGAGTGGAACCGGGGTGGGTGTGCCTTTGGCGACGCTTTCGCCGACGAGTCTTACATTTGCTTCGACCACGGTAGGGGTGACGACGGCGGCGCAGGTGGTGACGGTGAAGAATTCCGGGACGGCGGCTCTTGCGCTGAGTTCGGAGACGATCACTGGGACGGGCGCTACTTCGTTCCTGAAGTCGGCGACGACTTGCGGGACTTCGCTGGCGGTGGGTGCGACTTGCACGGTTTCGGTAGAGTTCAAACCGCTGGCGGCGGGTGCTCTGACGGCTTCGCTTGCGATTGCGGATAACGCTACTGGTTCTCCGCAGGCGGTCGCGCTGAGTGGAACGGGGGTGGGTGTACCGACGGTGACGCTGTCGCCTACGAGTCTGACGTTTGCTTCGACCACGGTGGGAGCGACAACAGCGGCGCAGGTGGTGACGGTGAAGAATTCCGGGACGGCGGCTCTTACGCTGACTTCGGAGACTTTGACAGGGACTGGGGCCACTTCGTTTGTGAAGTCAGCGACGACTTGCGGTACTTCGTTGGCGGTGGGTGCGACTTGCACTGTTTCGGTGGAGTTCAAGCCCCTGGCGGCGGGCGCGCTGACGGCTTCGCTTTCGGTTGCGGACAACGCTACTGGTTCTCCACAGGCGGTCGCGCTAAGTGGAACGGGAGTGGGGGTACCTGCGGTGACGCTGTCGCCTACGAGCCTGACGTTTGCTTCGACGACGGTGGGAGTGACAACAGCGGCGCAGGTGGTGACGGTGAAGAATTCGGGGACGGCGGCTTTGACGCTGTCTTCGGAGACGATTACCGGGACGGGCGCTACTTCGTTCCTCAAATCGGCGACGACTTGCGGAACTTCGCTGGCGGTGGGTGCGACTTGCACGGTTTCGGTGGAGTTCAAGCCTCTGGCGGCGGGTGCTTTGACGGCTTCACTTTCGGTTGTGGACAACGCAACTGGTTCTCCGCAGGCGGTTGCGCTGAGTGGAACGGGAGTGGGGGTACCTGCGGTGACGCTGTCGCCTACGAGTCTGACGTTTGCTTCGACGACGGTAGGAGTGACGACCGCGGCGCAGGTGGTGACGGTGAAGAATTCCGGGACGGCGGCTCTTACGCTGACTTCGGAGACTTTGACCGGAACTGACCCGACTTCGTTTGTGATTTCGGCCAAAACCTGCGGAACTTCTCTGGCGGTGAGCGCAACATGCACGGTTTCGGTGGAGTTCAAACCGGTGGCGACGGGTGCCCTGACGGCTTCGCTAGCGGTTGCGGACAATGCGACGGGCTCACCGCAGAAGGTTGCGCTGAGCGGGACTGGGGTAGCCGCTTCGACGCCGACGGTTACGCTGACGCCGACTACGATTGCTTTCCCGGCAACGGTTGTGGGAGTGACGAGCGACGCCCAGATTGTGACGCTGAAGAACACGGGAACGGTGGCGGTTACGGTCAGCTCGATCGCGCTTGGTGGAACAAACGCGAGCTCCTTTGAGGAGATCGGCACTTGCGGCACATCGCTGGCGGCTGGCGCTTCCTGTTCGCTGTATGTGGCGTTCAAGCCGGTTTCGGCGGCGGCACTTTCGGGAACTCTCAGCGTGACGGACAATGCCACCGGCTCTCCGCAGAAGGTGACGCTGACGGGAACTGGAACCACGGCACCCTCGGTCAAGCTGAGTACGACCAGCCTGAGCTTCCCGACGACGACTCACGGAACCACTTCCGCGGCGCAGGCTGTGACGCTGACCAATGGCGGAACGGCTACGTTGACCTTGACCTCAATTACGCTGACGGGGACCAATCCGACGGACTTTGAGGAGCTGAATACCTGCGGCGCGACGCTGGCTCCGGCGGCGAGTTGCGTGGTGTATGTGGCCTTTCACCCGGCGGCAGCAGCAGCTTACAAGGCTACTCTGAGCATTTCCGATAGTGGAGCTTTGTCTCCGCAATCGGTAACGCTGGCGGGTACGGGCAACTAAGAAATCGGTCATTGCCAACAACCAACAACCGGGCAGGCGGGAACCTACTCTGATGGGTTTCCGCCGCTCTGGTTTTGGGCGTCGGGCTTTGTTCCCGCGATTGGTCTGGTTGGGAGGGTGGAGTTGGTGGATTGGTTACCGCGATTTGGTATGATTTTCCACCGTCCGCGCTGATGACTTTATGGCCGTACAATAAGGCGTAGAGAGTTTATTCAAGAATGTCATCGAACGGTTATCCCTCGCGTCCTTCGCGTTCGCACGGTCTTCGCTCCCTGTTCAGCATGTTTTCGAGCGACCTGGCGATCGATCTTGGCACTGCCAACACACTGGTGTACGCCGCCGGCAAGGGCATTGTTGTCAATGAGCCCTCCATAGTGGCCATCAACAAGAACACCGGCGAGGTGGAGGCCGTGGGCAAAGAGGCCAAGGACATGCTGGGCCGGACGCCTGGCAATATTGTGGCCATCAAGCCGATGAAGGACGGCGTCATTGCCGACTTCAAGGTCACCGAGAAGATGCTGAACTACTTCATCCAGAAGGCGCATAACCGGAAGATGCTGGTGCATCCGCGGATTGTGATTGGCGTGCCTTCGGAGATTACGCAGGTGGAAAAGCGCGCGGTGGAGGATTCGGCGTATCGCGCGAAGGCCAGCGAGGTTTATCTCGTGGAGCAGGCGATGGTGGCGGCGATTGGCGCGGGGTTGCCGATTACCGAGGCCTACGGGAACATGGTCGTCGACATTGGCGGCGGGACCAGCGACATTGCGGTGATTTCGCTGTCGGGCATTGTGTATTCGCGGTCGGTCCGAATGGCCGGGAACCAGATGGACGAGGCGATCACCAATTATCTGAAGCGGAAATACAATCTGCTGATTGGCGAGCGGACGGCGGAGCAGATCAAGATCGAGATCGGGTCGGCGTATGTGCTGGACAAGCCGCTGACGATGGAGATCAAGGGGCGCAATCTGATTGAGGGCGTGCCGAAGACGATCACGATTGACGATACCGAGATTCGCGAATCGCTGGCGGAATGCATTTCGGTGATTGTGAATGCGATTCGCGTGGCGCTGGAGCGGACGCCGCCGGAGCTTTCGGCGGATATTTCGGACCGCGGGATTGTGCTGACGGGCGGCGGAGCGTTGATTAAGAACCTCGACAAGAGGATTCGCGAGGAGACCGGGCTTCCGGTTTCGGTGGCGGACGATCCGCTGGCCTCGGTGGTGCTGGGAACGGGCAAGATGCTGTCCGACTTCCGGCTGCTGCGCAAGATCAAAATCGATTAAGAACGACTCTATGGAATCGTTTTTCAGCCGGTATCGCAACCTGATCGTGCTGCTGGCGGCTTTGCTGCTGCAGATGATGGGGCTTGCGGTGCAGGTGCGCAGGCCTGTGCCGGTGGCGGCGAATGTGCCGGGTGGCCCGGCGGTGCATTCGGCGAAGGATGGGCGCGGAGTGTTGGTGATTCGGCTGTGGGCGGCAGGGATGGTGACGCCGTTTGAGCGGCTGATGCATGGTTCGTCGGAGGGTTTGGGCGGGCTGTGGAACGAGTATGTTGACCTGCGCCATACCAGGGATGAGAACAGGCAGCTACTGCAGACGATTGACCGGCTGCGGCTGGAGCAGGCGGAGCTGCATGAGGATGCCTTGCAGGGGCAGCGGCTGCAGGAACTGGTGAAGTTTCGCGAGAGCTATGCGTACGCGACGGTTGCGGCGCAGGTGATTGGGACGAGCGGGAGCATGCAGTCGCATGTGATCTATCTGGACAAGGGTTCGGCGGACGGGCTGGCGCCGGATATGGCGGTGATCACGGGCGACGGGATTGTCGGCAAGGTGCGCGATGTTTTTCCGCACTCGGCGCAGGTGCTGGTGATCAACGACCAGACGAGCGGGGCTGGAGTGGTGCTGGAAAAGACGCGGATTCGCGGCATTTTGCGCGGCAATGCGATGGGGCAGCCGCAGGTGATCAATATATTGGCGGATTCGCGGATTCAGCCGGGTGAGCGGGTGCTGACGGCGGGCGGGGATCAGATTTTTCCGCGCGGGCTGCCGGTTGGGGTGGTCGAAAAGGTAGTGCGCGATGCGGAGCGGGGTGCGTTCATCAATGTGATCGTGACTCCGGCGGCGAATTTGCAGCATCTGGACGAGGTGCTGGTGATTACTTCGTTGGATGCGCATCTTTCGGCGCAGCAGAAGGCGGATCTGGCGACGAGCGAGGATCTGAAGGGCGCGGTAGTGGCGGCGGAGGCTGCTGCGGAAGCGGAGCGCAAGAAGGCCGCGGCGGAGATGGAAGAGCGGCTGCCGGGGTTGCAGGACCCGAATGCGCCTGCGGCTGCGGCTCCGAAGGTGGGGCCGGATGGGAAGCCGGTTGCGCCGACGCCGACGGTTCCGGCGACTGCGAAGCCTTTGCCGGCGGCGCATCCGGATCGGTTTACGCCGGGAGCGGCTGGTTCGGATACGAATCAGGACACGAATTCGGGTGCTTCTGGGGAAGATAACGGGACGTCTGGTTCCAAGCCGAAGCAGGCATCCAAGACGCCGCAGAATTCGGGGAGGACCCAATAGGCGTGCAAGGTCTTATCCCTGGTTATCGGCGCGATCTGGAGATTCGGCGCTATCCGCTGCTCGTTTATTTGCTGGTGCCGCTGGTGGCGCTGGTGCTTCAGGCCTGGCTACCGCGGGTGCTCGGGCGCTTTGCGTATATGGATCTGCCGCTGCTGGTGACCATCTACTTTGCGCTCAACCGGAGGAGTCCGATTCACGGGACGCTGCTGGGCGCGGTTTTGGGCATGGCGCAGGATGGCCTGACGCAGGGTGCGATCGGGATTCATGGGATCGCGAATACGGTGGTGGGTTTTCTGGCGGCTTCGATCGGCATCCGGATCGTGGTGGAGAACAATTTCATCCGGATGGTGCTGAATTTTGCCTTTACGCTGCTTTCGAGCGCGCTGGTTCTGTTTGTCGTCCATATTTTGTTGGGGTTGGACTGGCAGTCGAATTGGCTGGAAGAGGTGTTGCGGGCGGCGGGCAATGGTGTGATCGGGCTGGTGCTGTTTCCCTTGCTGGACCGGACGCAGATGCGGGATTAGGTTGGCGGCTGGATTTTGCGGGTCCCCCACTCTAGCCGGAAAAACAACGACTCGGCGAGGGTAGGGCACCCGGCTTCTGGCTACGAGCCAACGAAAAGGCAACTGCGGAGTCAACAGTGTTGGGGCGCCGAAGCAGATAAGCTAGTAGCTGGCGGCTAGTGGCTGAAAGCTGGGTTTTATGGCAATTGACAAGGTGAATCGCGATGAGAAGCTGCCGGCGCTGAAACTGACCGCGGTGCAGTACGGCATTTTAATCATGATGCTGGTGCTGGTGGGTGGATTGTGGCGCTTGCAGGTGCTGGGCGGCGATAGTTGGAGGGTGCTGGCGGAGCAGAATCGTATCCGCAAGGTGCCGGTGCTGGCGGCGCGGGGCAAACTGCTGGATCGCGAGGGGCGGCTGGTGGTCGACAACTACCCTTCCGTCTCGTGCTTTCTTGTGCGGGAGCAGAACCGGGATATCGATGCCGATCTGCCGCTGATTGCAAAGGGGTTGAATCTGGACCTGGAGCAGTTGCAGGCGACGCTGCATCACTTTCGGCTGGCGCCGGGGTATCAGCCGATTCCGATCAAACAGGATATTTCTCCGGACGAGCAGGCTTTCATTGCGGCGCACAGCAACGAACTTCCGGAGCTGGAAACGATTGACGAGGAGCGGCGGCTGTATCCGCGGGATGGGTTTGCTTCGCACCTGATCGGGTACGTGGGCGAGGTGAGCGAAGAGGATCTGAATAATCCCAAGTTTGCTTACTACGAGCCCGGGGACGTGGTCGGCAAGGCTGGTGTCGAAGAGACTTACGACGAGCTGCTGCGCGGGCAGGATGGCTCGATGGACGTGATTGTGGACAGTCATGGCCGCGAGGTGGGGCGGCGCGGCATTCAGTTGGCGACCCCGGGGCAGGATCTGAAGCTGACCATCGATATTGATATTCAGCGGGCGGCGGAACTGGCGCTGGGCGATGCCAATGGAGCTTTGGTGGCGATGGATCCGCGCAATGGCGAGATTCTGGCGATGGTTTCGCATCCGAGCTTCGATCCGAATGCTTTTGCGGTCCGGATTGGCCGGTCTGACTGGAACAAGCTGATTACCGATCCGAATCATCCGCTGATGAACAAGGCGATTCAGGATCAGCTTGCGCCGGGGTCTACGTTCAAAGTGATTATGTCGGTGGCCGGGCTTGAGGAGGGGATTGCGCAGAATCTGAAGGTGAACTGCTCGGGCGGCGCGGATTTTTACGGGCATTTCTTCAAGTGCGATCATCACCACGGGCTTTTGAGTATCCATGAGGCGATTCCGGAGTCGTGCGACACGTATTTTTATACGCTGGCGCAGAGGCTCGGCATCGACACGATTGCCAAGTATGCGACTGCGCTGGGGATTGGCTCGAAGACGGGGATCGATTTGCCGGGCGAGATGATGGGTGTGATGCCCTCGACGCAGTGGAAGATGAAGACCTTCCATGAGAAATGGTATGCGGGCGAGGTGATCTCGGTGGGAATTGGCCAGGGCGCGGTGGATGTTACGCCGATTCAGCTGCTGAGGGCGCTGAGCGGGATTGCTTCGGATGGGCATCTGGTGAGGCCGCGTGTGGTGATGCCGGGGCAGGTTCCGGCGCAATTTCAGCAGGCGGTTCAGGAGACGTATCCCGGTTCCGGCGACAAACAGGTCGAATTGGCTCCCGATACGTGGACGACGGTTACGGAGGGTATGGCGCAGGCAACGCAACCTGGTCTTTACCATACGGCCGAGGGCGCGCATCTGGAGGGAATCGATTTCGCCGGCAAGACGGGCACGGCGCAGGTAGTTGCGGGCGGGGACACGCACAACAAGGGCGGAGCGAAGACTCCGAATGCCTGGTTTGTGGGGATGGCTCCGCGGCGTAACCCGGAAATTGCAGTTGTCGTTTTGCAGGAGCATGGCGACTGGGGTTCGGGGTCGGCGAAGCTGGCGGCTCAGGTGATTACGGCGTATGTGAACAAGAAGCGTCGGCAGGAGGGGAATCTTCTGCTGCAGGCGAATAAACCGACCGCGCCGGTCGAGGTAGGGGCGGTGTGGTCTGTGCCGCAGACGCAGTCTGGGCGAAAAGGTGACGGATCCGGAGAACCGCGGATGGCTGCCGGGCGGTTTGAGATTACGCCGAGTCAGCGAACGGGGTTGCAGCAGGAGAGTGACTCAATTTTTCCAGATCGCGGGCCGGGGAAGGCAACGCAGACCTCAGGGGCTAAAGCCCCGGTTGCTTCTGCTGATCTGATGTACGGGCTGAAGCCCGTACCCTTCATTCAATCAGGCGATGGTTCTGGAAATGGGCCGGGTGAGCGAAAGCTTCAGGAGTCTGAGGTAGGGCTGCCGGAGCGGTTTCGCGGGGTGATTCGCTGATGCGGCGGTACCTGAGCTTTCGGGATTTCGACTGGCCGTTGCTGGGCATGGTGCTGGTTCTGTGCACGATCTCGGTGTTTGAGATTTATTCGGCGACGCTGCATACGCGGTATGTGGGATTTCATACCAAACAGCTCTATTGGATTACGGGCGGGCTCGTCGCCATGTTCATCATGGCGAAAATCGATTACCACAAGCTGCTGGATATCGTTTGGTATCTCTACGGGTTTTTCCTGCTGGCGCTGGTGGCGGTTAAACTCTTTGGGCACAGGGCTTTGGGTGGGAAGCGATGGTTGAAGCTGGGGCCGATCAGCTTTCAGCCTTCGGAGTGGTTCAAGCTGGTGCTGATTGTGCTGATGGCGCTGTACTTTGCCAATCTGGGCGGAAAACGGCTGAGCTGGCCGGAGATTTTCAAGGCAATAGCGCTGGTGGGATTGCCGATGGTGCTGGTGCTGATGCAGCCGGATCTTGGAACTGCGCTGACGTATACGCCGATTCTGCTGGCGGGGCTTTTTCTGGGTGGGATTCAGTGGAAGCAGGCCGCGATCCTGGGAACGGTGGGTCTGCTGGCGATTGTCGGGGTCTGGTCGAGCGGGAAGATTCTGAAGCCGTACCAGAAGGCCCGGCTGACGAGCTTCATCAATCCGGATAATGATCCGCGCGGATCGGGATACCAGATTCGCCAGTCGCTGATCGCGGTTGGGTCGGGCGGGGTGTGGGGCAAGGGCGCGGAACAGGGCTCGCAGACGCAGGGGGATTTTCTGCCTATCCCTCACGCGGACTTCATTTTCGCCGCGTTCAGCGAGGAGCACGGCTTCACCGGCGCGTTTCTGGTTCTGCTGCTATACTTCGTGATATTGATGCGTTTGATTCAGAACGCTCAAACTGCCGCAGACATGTCCGGCTCGCTTCTGGTTATGGGAGTCGTAGCCGTGTTGACCTTTCAAATTGCGGTCAACGTAGGCATGGTCATCGGTTTTATGCCAGTCACCGGAATTCCTTTACCGTTAATGAGTTACGGCGGGTCTTCGGTGTTGTTCACCTTTCTGGCGCTGGGTGTGGTTATGAACGTCCGCATGCGCCGTTTTGTGAACTAGGTATTTCCACAGGTTGTATCAGGTTTTTCCTTCCGGTTCGCGGTTTGAATCAGGAAGACAAGTATTATCAATCACTTCGCCGGCAGGTTTCGATTGCAAACAGCCCCGGCAGGATTGGGTGAATGAGCACGCAGAGACGGGTAGTCCACGTACAGCGCTTTGCCAACACGGAAAAAGTTGGTACGGAACTCGCCGGAACCGCAATCCCTTCGCCGTCTGGCGTTGGCGGAACGGTTTCGATGCAGCAGTTTCGGAGCGTTGCATGCGGTTTAACGGCATCGTCCTCCCGCCCTCGGTATGGGAGGTTCGAGTTGGCCACAAACTCTCTGAGCTTCAGTAGTTGCTGTGAATGGGTATCCTTGAACACCGCGTGCGGGTTCCTCGACGATGAGGCCGGTACAAATGGTTCTTCTCCAGCGCCTCGGTTAACGTGGCCCGGAAATCTTCCCGAACAGCTTCCTCCAACTTCTCCCCTCCTATTCGGTGCTTTCGAGCTGGAACAGTTTTCCGCTCGTGTGACGCAGTCGGCCTTGCCGCAGGTTCCAGCAGGCTTATGCCGTGGGACAGAAAGGCAACATGGCCAAGGAAATTTGTATTTCCAGTACGCCGCACGAAACGCGGCTTGCGATTCTGGAAGATGATCAGCTCGCAGAGATTTACTACGAGCGGGAGAATGAATATACACTCGCGGGTTCGGTTTACAAGGGCCGCGTAACAAGGGTTTTGCCAGGCATGCAGTCCGCATTTGTGGACATTGGCCTAGAGCGGGATGCGTTTCTCTACGTTACGGACTTTCTGGAGATGGAAGACCAGGAAGATACGGACGAGGTAGAGCGAGCGGCTTCGCAGGGAAATACGGTTCGGCAGCAGCCAGCGCCTGTGCAGGCACAGCAGCGCGGGGATCGCAATGGGGACCGGGAACAGCGCCCGCGCCGGGATGGACGGGATGGCCGTCAAGCTCCCGTAGAAGCTGAGCCGCAGGGGCAGTTTCCGGTGGTTCCGGTTCCTTCTGCCCCTATCGAGTCCTCTGTAATTCCGGCTTCGGTTGCGGATGCAGTAGGGCAGCAGGACGAGACCGATGAACAGGGCGCGCGTCGCTGGCGCGGCCGGCGTCGCCGGCGTGGCGGCCGTGGCCGGGAAGATGCCGGGCAGGCTGGCGCTCCGGAGAGCCAAGCGGAATCGAACGAGATCGAATTGGAAGAGACCGAGGCTCCGGCGTTGCACTTTGAAGCTTCGGCTTCGCAGTCGCTGGAGCAGTCTTACGGAGCTGCGGCAGCGCATCCCGAAGCGCCGGTAGCAGCGGAACCACGTCCGGCTGCGCCTTCGACGCCATTTCTGCTGCCGGGCGAATCGCTTTCGAAGTATGGGGCGGCTGAGATTCAAAAGCCCGCGCCGAGCCGGCTGATTCTCAGCGAATTGCCGCCGGATACCTCCGATCCGCTGCCGGAGCGCACGGTCGCGAAGCCGTCGACGCTGGTCGAGGATGAGATTGTCTGGGATGGCAAGGGATTGTTCCCTGGCGAGTCTATCGCGAAGCATCGGCAAGCCGCGCAGTCGCCGGAAACTACGCCGTCTGCCACGGTGGATGCGGAGCCGACGGGTGTTTTTGCTGCACACCATACTGAGGAATCCGCCGAGGGCCGCGAGGCCATTTCGCACGAGGGTGTTGTGGCGGAGCCTGCGACCTTTGAGTTTTCGGAGGAAATCTCGTCGGCGCCGGTGCATCATTCGCATCAGGAATTTGAGGAATTCGAAGAGGAAGTGCTGCCTCTGTATGAAACTGCTGCGGAAGCTGTTCCGGAGGCGGTGCATGAGGAATCGGAGGAGCACGCGGTTGCCGTTCCCGCGGAAGTGGAAGCTGTGGCCGAGCCTGTCGCAGAAGTTTCCGCACAGGATGAGCATCTCGC
Organism: Acidicapsa acidisoli; assembly: GCF_025685625.1. Lineage (NCBI taxonomy): Bacteria > Pseudomonadati > Acidobacteriota > Terriglobia > Terriglobales > Acidobacteriaceae > Acidicapsa > Acidicapsa acidisoli. The sequence continues at coordinate 826,394 of NZ_JAGSYI010000003.1, read as the reverse complement.
GGCGCATGAGCCGGAAGCAGCGGCAGAGATTGAGCACGAGGAAATTCACGATGCTTCGGCCAGTCACAATGTCGATCCGCTGCCGCCGAGCAGTTTCCGGCTGAAGGATCTCTTTGGCGGACGCAAGAAGGAAGAGGAGCCGGAGGTTGCGGCCCCTGTTTCGGCTGCTGTTCCGGCACCGAGGACTGTGCCGACGGTTTCTGCCTATGCGCCGGGCGAAGGCCTGGTGGAAGAAGAAGTCATCGAGGAAGAGGAGTACGAATTTACTCCGCTCAAGGCGCATCACGGCGACGAACACGATCTTGAAGAGCTGGAAGAGGAGACGCTGCAGCAGCAGATTCGCTCGGGAGCTCTGGGCGAGATGTTGCAAGAGGCGCACCTGGATCATCGCATCCAGCTTGAGTCGGTGGATGAGGATGAGTCTGATCCGGACGAGGATGAGGACGACGCGATAGGCGCTCCGGCTGGCGGACGCGGGGCTGCGCCTGCGGGTGCGCCGGGGCGTGAACGGACTGGTGAACGGTCAGGAGAGCGGGGCGGGCGCGGTCGTCGTGGACGCAATGGCGGATCGGGCGGAAGTGACAGCCGTCGCGGCGGTTCGGGATCGCCGGGACAGTCGAGGCGATCGGCGCAGACTTCGGATCTGCCGATTATCAGCGATTTGTTGAAGCCGGGGCAGGAAATTCTGGTGCAGATTGCCAAGGAACCGATTGCCAAGAAGGGTGCGCGTATCACGAGCCACATCGCGCTTCCGGGGCGCTTCCTGGTTTTCATGCCCACGGTGAGCCACGTTGGTGTGAGCCGCAAGATCGCTTCGGACGAGGAGCGGCAGCGGCTGAAGCGGGTGCTGGTGAGCGAAAAGGGAGACGCAACGGGCGGATTCATCGTTCGCACGGCCGCGGAGGGAGCTACGGAAGAGGAGCTTCGCGCGGATTTGCGTTTCCTGATTAATCTGTGGGCGGATATCAAGCAGCGCGCGGACAGTTCGAAGCCGCCGGCGTTGATTTATCACGATCTGAACCTGATTGAGCGGATTTTGCGCGACCAGATCAGCGACAACTTCTCGCATATCTGGGTCGATTCGGAAGCCGATTATGAGCGGATCGTTCGCTTCCTGAACCGCTTCTCGCCGGAACTGGTGCGGCGCGTGAAGCTGTATACGAAGGAAGTGCCGCTATTTGAGCACTTCGGCATTCAGGATGAGATTTCGAAGGCGCTCCGCTCGAAGGTCTGGCTCAAGAGCGGCGGTTCCATTGTCATCAACCAGACTGAAGCGCTGGTGGCGATCGATATCAACACCGGCAAGTTCGTGGGCAAGACGGCGCGGCTGGAAGACACGATTCTGAAGACCAATCTGGATGCGATTCCGGAGATTGTGCGGCAGATCCGGCTGCGTGATCTGGGCGGCATCATCGTAATCGACTTCATCGATATGGATGAGCGCAAGAATCGGACGCGTGTAATGGCGGCGCTGGAAGAGGCGCTCAAGCAGGATCGCGCTCCGACGAAGGTGCTGCAGTTTAACGATTTCGGACTCGTGGCGATTACGCGCAAGCGGGTGAAGCAGTCGCTAGAGCGGACGCTCTCTGTGCCTTGCCCAGTCTGCCAGGCAACTGGCATGGTAAAGAGCGCTGCTACGGTGGCTAACGAGATCTACATCGAAATGCGCAAGATGCGGAAGCATTTCGATCAGAGCGAAGTGTTGCTGCGCGTGAATCCGGAGACGGCGAAGGCGCTGAAGGCCAACAATGCGAAATGGCTGACAGAGCTGGAAGACCTGGCGGCCAAGAATGTGCTGGTCAAGAGCGATGCGACGCTACATCCGGAGCAGTTCGATATTCAGGGCTGATGCGGGTTCTATGCTAGTTTGGATGCAACAGGAAAGCCCATTTTCGGATGGGCTTTTCTGTTGAATTAAATAATGGATGGGAGAATGGAGTAGATATGCGGGTTGATAGATATCTCGTAATTGCAGCTTTGATTGGGCTCTCGTCTTCGGCGTTTGCGGGAGCAGGGGCCAAGGACATACCTAAACATGGACCTGAGGAGGTTCTGTTTGATGGCAAGGACCTGAACCAGTTCAACACATTTATCAAGAGCACTGGGCTGAATTCCGATCCTGGACATATCTTTACGGTTGAGAAGGGGATGATTCACGTTTCGGGCAAGGAGATGGGCTACATCATTACCAAGCAGGATTACAAGAACTACTATCTGCGCGCGGAGTTCAAATGGGGCGAGGGCACGTTTGCGCCGCGTGCCGGACAGGCAAGAGACAGCGGCATTCTTTACAACATTCAGGGACCGGATAAGGTGTGGCCGCGCTCGGTGGAGTTTCAGATCAATGAAGGATGTACTGGCGATTTCTGGATGACGGATGGTGCTGCTCTTACCGGCAAGGATGGAGTGCGCGTGACCGGGCCGGATGGCAGTGCGAAGAAGATCGACCGCTTCAATAAAGGGCCGTGGAAGAACGAGGTCGGCTATCGCGACCCGGTGAACGAAGTGGAAAAGCCGCACGGCCAATGGAACGTGGTCGAACTGGTGAATCAGGATGGGCACGTGAAGCAATACGTGAACGGCAAGCTCGCTAATGAAGGAACTGACGCATTTCCATCCAGCGGGAAAATACTGTTTCAATCGGAAGGCGCGGAGGTCTATTTTCGCAATATCAAGCTCTATCCGCTTAACTAAAATTGACAGAGAACCCGGAGAATCAGTGAGCTGCGAGGGCTGGCGCGAGCGCTGGCCCTTTTCACATTCTGGTAACGATGAGCAACTCTTCCCAATAGTTCGTGTCTAACCCATTAGCGGGAGCAATGCACGACTCTTGCAAGCAAGCGAATTCAACGAATTCAATTTGAGGTCCATCTATGTCTATACGCAGTGTTTCGCCGCTTCGGCGGCGCGCGATGATCTGCGCTCCTGTCGCAGCATTGGCCTTTACCTTTGCAGCTTTTTCAATGGCGACAGCCAGCGCACAATCCCCCGATCAGTTTGCAAGTTCCACTCAATCCCTTATTGCGGATAACTCCGATCTCGCAGCTCCTATACCTTCTCCTTCGCTTGCCGCTGCGGGCGGTCAGGCGAGCGGATCGTATGGCTACCATGATCACAGTTTGACGAGCCGTCTGGCTTTTGAAGCCGGCGGTGGATTCAATGCGCCGATTGGTAACGATCAGCCATTCATTACATGGGGCGGTAACTTCACGGTAGGTGGCGGATACAAATTCAGCAAGCGAGTGAGTCTGCTTGCCGAGTATCAATTCATGGACGACAAACTGCCTGGCGGATTGATTGCAGACGCGGGCGCACAGGGCGGCCACGCGCATATCTGGTCACTGACGCTCGATCCGGTGATCGATCTGCTGCCCAACCGCAAGAATAGTGTCTATGTCACGGGCGGCGGCGGATTCTATCGCAAGGTTACGAGCTTCACCGATCCGGAAGCCGTGGAGGAATGCTTCTACTTCTGCACGATCGGTACTGAAAATGTAGTTGTCAGTCACTTCTCCAGCAATCAGGGCGGCCTCAATGTAGGCGTTGGCATTACGCACAAGCTGGGCAGCGACAACAACCTGAAGGCCTATGCAGAAGTGCGCTATCTATGGCTGAATACGCCTGGGATCGGGAGCACGGATGGCTTGGGTACGACGGAGCTTCTTCCTGTCACGTTTGGAGTTCGCTGGTAAGCTGCGGGCTATTCTTTTCGATGGCCCACCCGTTCCGAGCGGGTGGGCTTTTCTTTTTATTCCATGACGATGTTAGATTCCCGCGACTTTCAATCGCAGCAGACCGCCGAGAAGTACTCCGACGGGCGTGATTGCGATTAAGAGCAATTGATACCAGATCGGTTGCTTGCCTCGCTGTTGCAACGCACTCAATGCGCTCAATAACAACACAATGATGGCCAGCGCGAGTGCGTGGTACAGGGGATTGTCTTGCGCGGCCCAAGCGGTCACATATCCGCCGACTGCGGCCGCGGCGAGGGAATAGCAGAGGTTGACAACGATATATGCGGGGCGCGGATTTCCCGGCGTGCCAACCCATGCTGGCGCTAACTTCATCAATACGGCGGTTGCTACGCCGACAAGCACAGCCATGGAAACGAAGCCGGACAGCAGGGCGAGGAATGCTCGAAGGATCAGCATCGAATTAGTTGCGCCCTTCGATTTCGTTCAGAAAGGCTCGCGCCAGTCTTGGCTCGCCGGGATCGCTCTCGCCGTGAATGGAACAGAGATCGAGGAACTGATCGCAGAGCTGGTCGGATTCGCCGGATTGCGCGAGGACGGATTGCAATGCGAAGGCCAGTTCGCGGAGGCGTGCTGCTTCTGGCCATGCCTTGTTTGGGGCAGATTCTTCGGTCAGGTGTTCGTAGTCGGAGAATAAGCCGCAACGCCCTGCGGCGCACTCTTCGAGGCAGCTTAAAAGCTGGTCACGAAAGGCGCGCTGCAAGGGCTCGATTGGGCTGGATTCGAATGACCCGGGGGCGGTTTCATCCTCAAAGAACATGCTTCCGCTCACTTGTTGTCGGACCGCATTGCCGCTTCCACGTCGTCGGCGGTGTGCGGAAGCGATGCGATGAGATCGATGAGTTTGCCGTCTTCTCCGACGACGAATACATCTTCAATTCGAACGCCGATCTTCTCCTCAGGGATGTAGACACCAGGCTCGATGGTGAAGACCATGCCGGGTTTGAGCACTGCGGGATAATTGGAGGGATCGTGCACGTTGATGCCGACCATGTGGCCGAGCCCGTGGATCCAGTAATCGGAAAGCGGCTCGCCATGCAGTCCTTTGCCGTGGGTGTTTATGTAGTTCCAGGCGACGGTGTCGAGGGAGTTGGGGTCGCGATGGTAGGGGTCGTTGATGGTGGACTTGCCGGCGACGAAGGCTGCGGCGGCTGCGCGCTGCGCGCCGAGGACGACGTCGTAGACCTCGCGCTGGCGGGCGGTGAAGTGCCCGTTTACGGGAACGGTGCGCGTGATGTCGGAGGCGTACATGCTGTATTCGCCGGCTGCGTCGACGACCATGATATCGCCGTCGGCAAGCGTGGCTGAGTTGTCGGAGTAGTGCAGCGTAGTGGAGTTGATGCCTGCGCCTACGATTGGCGCATAGGATGGACGTTCGCAGCCGTCTTCCATGAGCTTCGCAAGGATCTTGCCGGCGATGGCGCGCTCGGTGACGCCGGGTTTGGTGCTGCGCATCATCACTCGCTGCGCGGCGATGGAGGCGTCGGCGGCTTTCTTTAGAAGCGCGAGTTCGCCTGCGTCTTTGACAACGCGCAGTTGCATGGTAAGACTGGTGACGTCGTGCGCAGCAGGTGTGGTCGCGTCGCCCAGTGTTGCTGCGGTCCATCCCATCAATGCCTTGGCCTGCGCGGCATCGGGCTGGGTCCAGATGTTGGATCCAAGGCGTCGGTCGGCTGAAATGAGCTTGTTGAGCTGGATGGGCAGGTCGGTCATGGGCAGCACTTCGTCGACGCCCGCTGTCTTGGCAGCGTTTGGCGTGGCCGCGTCCAGCTTGATTCCGGTGTACTTTTCCATGCGCAGATTGCGCGTCGGCAGGAAGAGCACTTCATGATAGCTGCGCGGCTGAGCTGCTGTTGGTGCGTCGGCCACGATCATCAGTGCAGCGCCGGGCTCGTTCCAGCCGGTGAGGTAGTAGAAGTCTTCGTCCTGGCGGTAGGGCATGAAATCAAGCAATGGCTCTTCGGCCGCAAACAGGACTGTAACTCCGCCTTGCAGCTTCTCAGCGAGAGCTACGCGCCGCGTGTGGTAGACGGAGACAGGTTGCTTCTCAAGAGCGTGTGCGAGTGGCGCAGCCAGGATGAGAATCAGGAAGGCAAGCAGTGAAACGCGATGCTGGAGAGTGTTCCGGGTAAGTTGACACATGCGATAAGACTCTCCAAGTAGCTGGCGCGTGTCAAGCCTGGACAAACAAGCTGGTACAAAGCGTGGAGCGTCACTTGTCGATCTTTCGGCGCTGGACAATGCATCCCGCGATTGTCTAACCTTCGCTGCGTACCCGGATTCCATTCATCTTTGCGCCGAATTCTCTGAGGAACCGATGCTTCTTGTTCAGAACCCGATGTATTTGCACTCGTGGAAGAATCAGAGAACCGTGCGCGCGCTGTTTGCGTTTTGGATGATCCTTGTTACAGCAACGATTGGTTTTGCGCAGCAGACGCAAGGCTCGAACGAGAAGGAGATTGGAATCATCGTCACGAAGACGGAGGAGCAGGCTGGCGAGGCGTTGAAGGCATTGCGGGCGGGGATGGATTTTGGCGTGATCGCCAAAGAAAACTCCATCGACTCCACGGCGGTTGAGGGTGGATACATGGGGCGAATGAATCCAGAGGCGCTGCGGGTTGAATTGCGCGATGGGCTGCGCGGAGTGAAGCCAGGCGGACTGAGCGATGTGATGCGGATACCGAGCGGGTTCGCGGTCTTGACAGTCTTTGCGAAGGCGCCTAACCGGCCCGATCTGGATAAGACGCGATTTGCCGCGATGCACGCGGCACATGCGGTGCGCCAGAGCATTGTGGTTTCAGGGAACGGCGAGGCCAAGACCGTCTTTGAGCAATATGCAAAGCCGCAGGGGTGGGAACGCAGCTTGAGTGTGCCGTGCGAGATACGCAGGAAGTCCATGCAGGAGGCGATTCATAGTATGGAGCAGTTGCTCACGCAAGCCGCGGCGCAACCGGCAGGCGAGGTGCCACCGCGCGACCTGATCGATGGGTACTCGGCGCTGGCTGCGCTGCGGGCTTATCGGGGTGATATGCAGGAGTCGATTGATGCATGGCAGAGCGCGTACAAGGTTGCGCAGGCCAGTTTTCCCGGATCGGTGCCGTATCTTCAGGAGACCTTGGGTGTGAGTTATCTGCATCTGGCGGAGATGGAGAACGGTGCGTACCGGAATTCGGGCAGCATCGATATCTTCCCGCCGATGGATAAGCACGAGCACTTTGAAAAGCAGGAAAATTCAAAGCTGGCGGTTCAATACTTTCAGAGTTATCTCGAGCAGAAGCCGGATGACATGGAGGTGAAGTGGCTGCTTAATCTCGCGTATGTTTCGCTGGGACAGTATCCGGCCGGGGTGCCGGTGAAGTACCTGGTTCCAGAGGTTGCCTTCGCTCCGAAGGAAGGCGGCTTGCAGGGGATTGGACGCTTTACGGATGTGGCTCCGGGTGCGGGCTTGAATGCGTTCAAGAGTTCGGGCGGGATCATTGTGGATGACTTCGATAATGATGGACTGCTCGACGTGATCGCGTCGAGCAACGATATGTGTGAGCAGCTTCAGTTTTTTCATAACAATGGCGACGGTACGTTTAGCGACCGCACCGCGCAGGCTGGATTGACGGGGCAATTGGGTGGACTCAATATTGTGGAGGCTGATTACAACAACGACGGGTGTATGGATCTGCTGGTGTTGCGCGGCGGGTGGGAGTTTCCCATGCGACGTTCGCTGTTGCGGAATAACTGCGACGGGACATTTACGGATGTGACGGAGCAGAGCGGGTTAGGCGATAGCGTGAGCGAGAGCCAGTCTGCGGTGTGGGCGGATATCGATAATGACGGCTATGTCGACTTGTTTATTGCGAATGAGAAGGGGCCGAGTCAGTTATTTCACAATCGAGGAGACGGTACGTTTGAGGATATCTCGCATGCGGCGGGAATCGACAAGACTTCATTCAGCAAGGGCGTGGTTGCCGCGGATTATGACAGGGATGGATATGTCGACCTCTATGTTTCGAATATGGGCGACGCCAATTTTCTCTATCACAACAATCATGACAACACGTTTACTGAAATCGCGCGGCAGGCCGGCGTGCAGGCTCCGTTTCAGAGCTTTGCGACGTGGTTCTTTGACTATGACAACGATGGATGGCCGGATTTATTTGTGACGGACTACTACAGCTCGGTGGACGAAGTTATGCGGAGCGCGCTTGGGATGCCGTTTACGGTGGAGACGCCGAAGCTGTATCGGAACATGCATGACGGAACTTTTGAGGATGTGACCGCGAAGGTTGGATTGGACAAGGTGTACTTGCCGATGGGCTCGAACTTTGGCGATATTGACAATGATGGGTATCTGGACATGTATCTTGGCATGGGCGATCCCTCCTTTGTTTCTGTAATGCCGCATGAGCTCTTAAAGAATGTCGAGGGGAAGAGGTTTGTCGATGTGACGGCGGTTTCCGGCACGGGAGAGATACACAAGGGGCATGGCATTGCCTTTGCGGATCTGGAACGAAACGGGCAGCAGGACATTGTCGCAAACATGGGAGGCGCTGTGCCTGCGGACAAGCATGTGATGCGGTTGTTCCGCAATCCGGGGAATGGCAATGACTGGATCAATGTACGTCTTGTCGGCGTGAAGAGTAATCGCGCGGCGATTGGTGCGGAGATTAAAGTTACGGTTGAGAATGATAAGGGCGCTACGCGGTCGATTTATCGCACGGTTGGCCAGACGAGTTCTTTCGGCGGGAATCCGATGGAGCAGGCTATCGGGCTGGGGCATGGCGCGAGTAACATTCGTATCGAAGTGTGGTGGCCTGCGACGAAGACCCGACAGCAGTTCAACGCAGTAGGAAAAGATCAGTTCCTTGAGATCAAGGAATTTTCCAGCGAATACACACGGCTTGATCGACATACTTATCAACTTGGATCGAAAAAGTTGGCAGCTGCGGCGAGGTGAAGGCGGATGGTGTTACTCGGACGAGGCAGCACGATGCGCAGGTGTGGCATTTCTGACTGGGCCGGTTGATGAGATTCATCGGGTGGCCACGATGTTTGGGATGAATTTCTGGAACAACGAAGAGCTCATCACGCATACGCTGCATACGGTGGTGCTGGATCGCAACGGGAGCAGGCGGCGAATCTGGAGGGCAATCAGTTTATGCCGCGGCAGCTTGCGGACCTTGTGCAGAGTGTTATCGATCAGCGGTGATTGCGGCCATTGCGGCTTTGAGTGTGTCTGCGACTTGCGCTGCGTCTGCGAATGACAGTTGATTGAAAAAGGGAAGCGCGAGAGTGCGTTCTGCAATGGCTTCTGTTACGGGTAGCCTTGCCTGCTGTGCGGCGGGAAGTTGCTGGTAGGCGGGTTGGAGATGGATGGGCGCGAAGTATCGTGCGCAGCCGATGCCGGCTTGCAGCAATGCGTCGAGAACTTTGTCGCGTTCGGCGGATGTGGATTGTTCGGCGAGACGAACGATATAGACGAACCAGCTGACGGTGCGGGATTGAAGATAGAGCGGTGGAAGAAGGATACCGTCGAGGTGTGCGAGCAGATCGTGATAACTACTTGCGACCCGTGTACGCTGTGCGAGGATTGTGGGAAGACGGCGTAGTTGCACGATGCCGAGCGCGCAGGCGATTTCAGAGAGGCGATAGTTATAGCCAAGTTCGGCATGCTGAAGCCAGTCGCCGGAGGGATAGCGGCCCTGGTTGCGCAGGGCGCGGATGCGGTTGGCTAAGTGGGTGTCGCGGACGAGCATTGCACCGCCCTCGCCGGTGGTGATTTGTTTGTTGGGATAGAAGCCGAAGACAGCTATGTCTCCGAATGTGCCGACGAGCTTATCGTTATAGGTTGATCCGATGGCTTCGCAGGCGTCTTCAATGATGGCGAGTCGATGACGGCTGGCGATCTGCATCAATGCGTTCATTTCGGCGGGAATACCGAAGGTGTGGACTACGAGGATGGCGCGGGTGCGCGTGGTGATGGCTGCTTCGACGGATACGTGGTCGATGTTCAGCGTAATGGGATCGATGTCGGCGAAGACGGGCGTTGCGCCTTCATAGCGGATTGCGTTTGCGACGGCGATGAAGGTGAAGGATGGGAGGATGACTTCGTCGCCCACGCCGATGTTGAGAGCACGGATGGCGAGATGCAACGCGGCTGTGCCGGAGCTTACTGCGATGGCGTGAGGCGCGCCGTGGAACGCTGCGAATGCTTCTTCGAACTCGACGAGCTTTGGTCCGAGGCTGAGGGAGTTGGTGCGCAGGACGCTGGTTACTGCTTCGATTTCTACTTCTGTGATGTCGGGTGATGAGAGCGGTATGCGGAGGCTCATTGTTCCTCTGCGATGTTTGTTATGGGCACCGGAGCTTTGATCAGGAGATTGGCTAGGTTCGCGTTGGCGAGCACCTGGACAATGCGCTTGGCTGCGTGGCCGTCTCCATAGGGATTGGTCATGCCTGCGAGGGATGCGCGAAAGGCGGGACTGAGCGCCTGTTCAATTGCGGCGAGGATCGCGGTGGTTTCGGGCGCTGCGTCAAGAATATTGCGGGCGCGTTCGCGGCCCTGCTGGCGCATGCCTACGTTGACTGTGGGGAGCGCGAAGGACGCGGCTTCCATGATGCCGCTGGAGGAGTTGCCGACGAGCGCGTCTACGCATTGCAGGAGGCTCCAGTAGGTAACGGCATCGAGATTGACGAAGATATGCGTATCGGGTCTTACGGCTGCAAAGCTTTGCGTGCGCTCGATGAGTTGGCGGCTGCCTGCGTCAGAGTTGGGATAGACGAAGAGGATCTGGCCTTGCACTTGTTGCAACGCGTTGAAGAGAGCTTCTGCTTCCTGTGTGGTTTCGCGGTGGATGGTTACGGGATGGTAGGCGACGAGCAGGGTTGGCGATTGCAGATGGATATTAAGGCGCTGCTCGATGGCCTGATGGCTCAGCAATGTGCTGCGACGCAGGTGATCGAGCGACGGCGCTCCGGCGTGATGGACGCGCCATGGCTCTTCACCCATCGAAATCACGCGCTTGCGAGCTGTTGCGGTGGAGGTGAAGTGGATGTGCGCGAGCTTGGTTAGTGCGTTGCGCACGGCGTCGTCGATGGCTCCCTGGCTTACTTCGCCGCCCTCGATGTGGGCGATGGGGATGCGCAGGGCGAGCGCGACGGATGCGGGCGCGAGCATCTCGTATCGGTCGGCGATGAGGAGCAGCAGATCGGGACGCCATGCCGTAAGCGTGTCGGCGAGGCTGAGTGTTGCGAGGCCGATGGTCTTGGCCATGCCGGTGTCTGAATCGGAGCTGAGAAGGCACTCGATGCGGGCGAGGATGGGGAAGCCATTTTTTTCAATTTCATGGATAGTGCTGCCGAATTCCGGGGAGAGATGAGCGCCGAGCGCGATGACGCCGAGTTCGACTTCAGGATGTTGCTGCAGTTCGACGAGAGGCCAGTAGAGGTGGCTGTAGTCGGCGCGTGAGGTTGTTACGACTGCGATGCGGCGGGTCATGATTGTGTCTCTTGCTGCAATGTTCGCTGAGTCGTGTTTAGGATACGCTGCATGATTGATTCGCTGGGGTCGTAGTCGGGAACCAGCTTCTGGACGATCTCGATCGCGCGTGGGAGGTCGCGCATTTGCACGACTTCGGCGAGATGTATCAGGTCTTGTCGTAGCGACGAGTGGTCGAGCATTGGTTCGTTGATCTCGAAGTAGCCGTGTCTTTGGGTTAGGAACGGTTGCTCGCTGTCTGACCAGAGAGCTTCGCGGAACTTTTCGCCGGGGTGCAGGCCGGTGTGTTTTATGGCTGGCTTTACGCCGTTTGGCGATGCGGCGATGAGGAACTCGGCGAGGGATGCTACGGAGTTTTGTTGGGCGAGGAGAGGGACGAGCGTACTTCCGCTTGGCGCGGCGACGGCTGAGGTGAGCAGTATGTCGACTGCTTCTTCGAGGGTGAGGAAGTAGCGTTGTGCTTCGGGGTCGGTGACTGTAATTGGGCCGCCGGTGTGGATCTGACGCAAGAAAGTTTCGCTTACGCTGCCTTCGCTACCGAGAATGTTGCCGAGGCGGACGACGACTCCGTTGTTTGCTAGTGTGATTCGTTCGGCGATGCGCTTGGTTGCTCCGAGGATGCTGATGGGCGTGACGGCTTTGTCGGTGGAGAGAAGGACTATGCGGCTGGAATGCTTTGCGCACTGCGCCAGCGTGAGGGTGCCGAGTGAGTTGTTGGCGATGGCTTCGAGGGGATGGCCTTCGAGGAGAGATACGTGCTTATGGGCGGCGGCGTGAAAAATGAAGTCGGGTCGATGGGCTTCGAATAGCTCTTCGAGAAGAAGAAGATCAACGATGTTGCCAAGGATGAGATGACAATTTGACGTGGAGACGAAAGCGCCGAGCAAGGACTGCAATCGATGGAGGGCTTGTTCGGAGGCGTCGAGGAGCAGTAGTTGCCGCGGTTGCAGCCGGGCCAATTCGAGGCTAAGGGCGCAGCCTATGGAACCGCCTGCTCCGGTGACGAGGACGGAGGTGTCTCGGAGTGGCGCAAGCGATGCGGGCGCTGGAGATGGCAAGCGAGGCCGCGCAAGGAAGGTGTACCAGTCGATGGCGGTGTCTTTGGAAGCTGAGTGGGGAACGGAAGGCACGGCCTCAGTATAGATGTTTGGCCGCGCGGGGTGCAGGTGAGCAAGGACGGTTACTATGTGCGGCGGTTTCGGGGATGCCGAAAGCCGTTGGGATTTGAGACACTGTTGTTTCCATTGTGCAGCCTTGTTTGTGCCTCTTGTTCTTAAAGGAAGTCTGGAAATGCGAATTCGTTCTTCTCTATTGTTCTGTGCGTCTCTCTCTCTCGTGTTTGCGGCGGGTTTTTGCGGATCGGCTTTGGCGGCCGCGAATCATGATGCCGAGGCTATCCGGCTCAATAACAATGGCGTGGCGCTGATGAATCAGCAGCAGAATGAGCGCGCGGAAGCCGCATTTTCGCAGGCTTTTGCAAAGGACAAGACGCTGGCTGAAGCGGCGTTGAATGACGGTATTGCACTGCTTTATCTGCAGAAGCTGACGGAGGCAGAGGCTGCGCTGAAGCGTGCGCAGGTGCTTGCGCCGGGCAATCCTAGGGTTTGGTACAACCTTGGGCTGGTGCAGAGGGCGGCGAACGATGTGTCGGCGGCGCTGGCGAGTTTCCAGCGGGCGGTGGAGCTTGATCCGTCGGATGCGGATTCGCTCTACTTTGAGGGCGTCTGTTTGCAGGATCAGAAGCAGTTCCCTCAAGCGATTGCTGTGTTTACGAAGGCGCTCGACAGGAATCCGCAACATGCTTCGTCGGAGTTCGCTCTGGCGAGAGCATTGCAGCGTTCGGGGCGTGCTGATGACGCGAAGCCGCATTTTGTGCGCTTTCAGCATCTGACGAGTACGAAGATTGCTTCGGCTCTGGGACTGAGTTACGGCGATCAGGGGCGCTACTCGACGGCGGTTGCAGTGAATGAGCAGCGGAAGGCGCAATCTGCGATGATTTCGGTTCATTTCACGCGGCAGTTATTTATAGCTGGGGCAGCGAGCCGGGATGCGGAGAGGAGCAGCGGCGGCGCTTGTGTGATGGATGTGGAAGGGGATGGGATCTATGACCTGGTGCTGATGGAGAGCGGTCCGCAGGCGATCCGCGTACTGCGCAGCCATGGTGATGGGCATTTTGAAGAGTTTGCCGCGGAGAAGGCTGGGTTGGGGCTTTCGGGTCATGCTGTTTCGTGCGCTGTGGGAGATTTTGATGGGGATGGGTTGCCGGATCTTGCCGTGGCGCTTGAGGACCGGTTGGTGTTATTTCACAATCTTGGGCATGGCCGCTTTGAGGATGTGACGCAGGCTGCGGGCATTGCGCCTCGCAATCGTCCCGAGGGAATTACGTTCGTCGATTATGACCATGATGGAGATCTGGACCTGTTTGTGACGGGGTCGCCGCTGCAGGCTGGCTCGGCCTCGAATGTGCTGTGGCGCAATAACGGCAACAAGACGTTTACGGAGTGGACGGAGTCTGCGGGATTGGGCGGCGGGGGGCATACGAGAGCAGCTTTGCTCTCAGATGTGAACAACGATCGGGCGGTGGATCTGGTGGTTGCGGGCGATGGTTCGGCGCCGACGGTCTATCTCAATCCGCGCGAGGGTAAGTTCAACGTGGAGCCGTTTGCAGCGGCGGGTGGGGCTGCGAATTCGGTCGGTGTGGCGGCGCTTGATTTTGACAAAGACGGTTGGATGGATTTGGTGGTGACGCAATCGATAGCTCCCGGCTTGAGTCTCTGGCGCAACAAAGATGGGAAGAGCTTTGAGCCGGTTGCGTTGCCGATGCGGGACGCAACTGCAGCGTGGGGGGTGACGCCGATTGATTTCGACAACGACGGATGGGTGGATTTTGCTGCCGTTGTCGAGACGAAGCATGGCGCGGAGGTGCGCGTTTTTCGCAACCTGGGTGACGGCGGGTTTGAGGATGTTAGCAAGTCGCTTGGTTTGGATCACATTGAGTTGAAGGATCCGCGGGCGTTGATTGCGATGGATGTGAATGGGGATGGTGCGGCGGATCTGATTGTGACTTCGGCGAGTGGTGAGCCGGTGTGGCTGAAGAATGAAGGTGGGAACCGGAACCATTCTGTGCGGATCAAGCTGACTGGGTTTGCGGATAACAAGACGGCGATTGGCGTTAAGGTAGAGGCTTATTCGCGGGATAACTGGCAGAAGTGGGAGATAGCGGGTGCGTCGGGGTATCTAAGTCAGGGACCGCCTGAGGTGTTGATCGGATTGGGCGATGCGGATGGAGTCGATCTGCTGCGGTTGTTATGGCCTACGGGCGTGCCTCAGGATGAGATCAATGTGGCTCGGAAGCCGGTGGTGGATTATACGGAGGCGGATCGCCGCGGGAGTTCGTGCCCTGTGTTGTTTGCTTGGGATGGTAAGCATTATGGGTTGGTCACGGATACGATTGGCGCTGCGGTGGTGGGGCATTGGTTTACGCCGGAGCGGCGTAACATTCCGCGTGCGGATGAGTGGATCAAGGTGGAGGGTTCGCAGTTAGCGGAAACGAATGGTCGACTTAGCCTGCGCTTTGCGGAGCCGATGGAAGAGGTGAATTACATTGACCAGTTGCGGCTGCGGGCGATTGATCATCCGGAGGGGACTGAGGTTTATCCGGATGAGCGCTTTCTGGATGATCCGCCGTTTGCCTCTGGTGGTGTGGTTGTCAGCGGGGCGGCGCGTCTGCCTGCGGGCGTGTGGGACAGCGAAGGGCGCAATGTTCTTAGCTTGCTGGCTGCGCGGGATCATAAGTTCGTCAGCGATTTTACGAAGCTACCTTATGACGGCTTTGCGAAGGAGCATTCGCTGGAGCTGGAGTTAGGGAGTGTGCGCCGGGATGCGCCGCTGCGATTGCTGTTGACGGGGTATGTGGAGTATTTCAGCGCGACTTCTTTGTACTCGGCATGGCAGGCGGGGATTGCGCCGGTTTCGCCGTATGTTGAGGCGCAGTTGGCGGATGGAAGCTGGCAACGGATCGATAAGGAGATGGGCTTTCCGGCGGGGCTTGAGCGGACCATTGTTGTGGATTTGAGCGGTAAGCTGCCGGTGGGGGCGCATCGCATTCGAATTATGACCAATCTGCAGATCTATTGGGACCAGATACTGGTGGATGATGGGCCGAATCAGAAGGCTGCGGTGCATGAGACGGAGATTCCGCTGGCTCAGGCGCGGCTGAGGTTCCATGGGTATCCGCGGCAGATTGAGGGCGCGAGTCCTGGGGATTTGAGTTACAACTATGACGAGGTTAGTCTGACTGGGCCATTTCAGCGCCAGCGGGGAAGTTATACGCGGCTGGGCGATGTTACTCCGCTGCTGAATGCTGTTGATGACCAGTTTGCGATCTTTGGCAGCGGGGAAGAGATTGCTGCGGAGTTTGATGCTGGGGCTTTGCCGCCGTTGCCGCCGCACTGGAAGCGGGACTATTTCTTCTATGCGAACGGGTATGTGAAGGATATGGATTTTTATGACGCTTCGCCGTTTACGGTTTCGCAGTTGCCGTTTCATCAGATGAGCACTTATCCGTATCCGCAGAGTGAGTCGTATCCGGCGGATCGCAAGGCGATTGAGTATCAGTTGGATTGGAATGACCGCTTTGACAGCGGCGAGCCTGCGCATTCGTTCTTGTTTGATTATCGGTTGTGGCCTTCTACGCCTTCGGATACTGCGCTTTCGCCAATCACAAAGGCGGGCGCGCATGAGTGAGTTGGTGCTCGCTTCGGCTGCGCGGCAGTTGGAGGCTTTGAGGGCTGGCAGGGTTTCGGTTGCGGAGCTTGCTGAGGCGCATATTCGGCAGATTGAGCGGCTCAATCCGGTGCTGAATGCGATTGTGGATTTTGATGCGGAGCGGGTGCGCGCGCAGGCGCGGGTGCTGGACGCGGCGGATAGGGCTGATGGTGCCATGGGTCTGCTGCATGGGCTGCCGGTGACGATCAAGTCGTCTATCTCGACGGCGGGTTATCTGTGTGAGATTGGGAGCACGATCAATCGCGGGGATGTGGCGAAGGAAGATGCCGAGGTTGTATCGAGGCTTCGCGCTGCGGGGGCGCTGATTCTAGGGACTACGAATTGTCCTGAGTTTCTGATGGCGTATGAGACGGACAATCTGCTGCATGGGCGAACCAATAATCCATGGGATCTGGAGCGGTCGCCGGGTGGGTCGAGTGGCGGGGAATCGGCTGCGATTGCGGCGTGCATGTCGGCGGCGGGGTTGGGCAGCGACAGTGGTGGATCGGTGCGGCTGCCGGCGCATTTTACGGGTATCTGCTCGCTGAAGCCGACGCCGGGACGGGTGCCGGGGCGAGGACATCTGCCGCCTTGTGTGGGGCCGTTTTCGATCCTTGGGGCGGTTGGGCCGATGGCGCGAACGATTGAAGATGTGACGCTGCTGTTTGAGACGCTTGCGGGGCATGATGCTCTCGATCCGGCGAGTGCGCCTGTGCCGTTGCTGAAGCCGAAGTTAGCGGATTTGCGCGAGCGGACGATTGGGTATTTTGAAGACGATGGGCTGGTGCCGATGACGGCTGAGACGCGCCGGGCAATTCAGGACTCTGTTTGTGCGTTGAAGGACGCGGGGTTTCGCGTAGAGACGTTTCGGCCGCGCACGCTGGAACTGCTGCGCGAGTTGTGGTGGAAGTTTTTTGTGAGTTGCGGAGCTACCTTTTACCAGCCGACAATTCACGGGCAGGAAAGTACGCTGAGTCCGATTTTTCGGGAGTTTCTCGGGATTGCGCGGGCGGAGGGTGATCTGAGCGGGGCTGATTTGCTGAGTGGATGGGCTCAGCTTGACCTTGTACGCAGTCGAACGCTGCGGGAGATGGAGAGATATCCTGTCCTGCTTTGTCCAGTGGCGAGTATTCCTGCGTTCAGGCATGGGGAGAGACGCTGGACGGTTGAGGGCAGGGAAGTGGCTTATCTCGATGCGGTGCGGCATACGCAGTGGTTCAATGTGCTTGCCGCTCCGGCGGCGGTGGTGCCGGTGGGTCGGTCGGCGGAGGGGTTGCCGATTGGGGTGCAGGTGGTGGCGCGGCCTTATGAGGATGAGGTTGCGCTTGCGGTTGCGGGGGTGCTGGATGAGGCTTTTGGGTATCGGCATCCGCCGATGGCGATGAAACAGACGACGAGTTGATAGGATGCGAGCCGGAGGGTGATCTCTCCGGCCAGTTTCTGGGAGGTAGGTTCCGAGCAGCTGACCCTCCAGGCGAAATGTCTTTCGTTCGGGGCTGATGATTTATATCTGTTCGGGATCTCGCTCGAGAAGTAGAACGTATGGAGCAAATATGGTACGAAATGAAGTCAAAGAGCTATCAAGAATGGGACGGCTTCCCTCCGAGGAAGAGTCGATCCAAAATCCGTCTCCCCTTCTCGAAAAGTACCAGCAATTGCTTTTGTCGATAGAAAAACCGGTGACTGATGAGGAAGCGAAGGTGCTAACGGAGGTCTTTGGTATCGACGGTTGTTTTGGGCTGGGTTGGACGCTGCTGCATCTGATCGAGACGGCGCCCAATTGGCCCATAGATGAGAATTTGAAAAACGTTGAAAATGAGTGGATCGAGAGACTCAAAGATCGCGCGGAGCGATGGCGAGACGCCGGGTATCCGGCCCGGTCATTCTACAAGGAGATAGGTTTGCCCGACCCAAGAGCGAATCGAGATTCAATAAGGTGAGGCGTATCGACGTTAGAACCGAAGAAGTGGAACACGTGACTCTTTGCCAGCTTCTCCTCCGACATTTGCAGGGGCGGAGCACCTCGTGCAAACAGCCAAAGTCCGGATTCCGGTTGATTTATCGGCAAAGCGGAACTGATTCTTAAGTTGGTGCTTGCGTGGTGGTCTCCCACCCTAATGTGCAAAGTGTGCACATAGGGTGGGGCACCCGAAGTGTTTTTGGAATGTTAAGTGAAAGCGCGCTAAACGCCAACTGGGAAGGGTTTGGGGCTGGATTCGTCGGTGTTTGTGCTGCCGGACTTCCAGCGTTCGAAGCGGCCTTGCAGGAGGCTCATGAGGCCGGTGTACCAGTAGCCGATGACGAAGAGCACGAGAAACGGCGCGGTGAAGAAGTTGTTATTCATGAAGGTATACACGATTGCCAGCGCGAAGTAGCAGCCGATGGCCAACTCTACCCAGGGCGTCAGCAGCAGCCGTTTGCGGTACTTGCCGGCCTTGGATTTTTCGCCCTTCTTAGCGACGGAGTATTTGGGCGTGCGGGCGAAGGCGCTCTTGATGCCGAAGAGAGCTTCCATGACTGCTTTTGTGTTGGTTACGGTCAGTCCGATTCCGAGGGCCATGAGGAAGGGCAGGTACAGGAAGGTCTTGAGCCAGGATTTTGGGAAGAGTTCGCGCTGGCTTACGACATAGAAGACTGCGATGGAGAGCGTCGATGCCGTGAAGAGCGGCAAGTCGATGAACAGCATCTGAAACCAGCCCTGGTAAAAGCGCACGATCATGGAGGGGATAAGGAGCGCGGTCATTACGACCATGAGCGGGTAGCTGATGTTGGCTGTGAGGTGGTAGACGGCTTCGATTTTGATCTTGCGCGGGACGTTGGAGCGGAAGATAAGCGGCAGGACCTTGATCGAGGTCTGAATGAGGCCCTTGGCCCAGCGCGCCTGCTGAGTCTTGAACGCGGTCATCTCGATGGGCAGCTCGGCGGGGCATTCGATTTCGGGCAGGTACTTGAACTTCCATCCGGCGAGCTGCGAGCGGTAGCTGAGATCGGTGTCTTCGGTGAGGGTATCGTGCTGCCAGCCGCCTGCGTCGGTGATGGCGGCGCGACGCCACATGCCGGCGGTGCCGTTGAAGTTGAAGAAATCGCCGGAGCGGGCGCGCGCGCCGTGCTCGAGGACGAAATGGCCGTCGAGGAGGATGGCCTCGATGCGGGTCAACATGCTGTAGTCGCGATTGAGGTGCGTCCAGCGGGTCTGGACCATGCCGATGGCTGGGTCGGTGAAGTGGTGGACGACCTTCAGGAGCCAGTCGGTGGGCGGAACGAAATCGGCGTCGAAGATGGCGATCAGGTCGCCTTTGGCCACTTTCAGGCCCGCGTCGAGCGCGCCGGCTTTGAATCCGTGGCGGTTGGTGCGGTGCATGTAGACGATGGGGTGACCGAGGGCGGCGTATCGCGCGACGATATCGGCGGCGACCTGCTGCGTTTCGTCGGTGGAGTCGTCGAGAAGCTGTATTTCGAGCTTGTCGGTGGGGTACTGCATGGCGCAGATGGCTTCGATGAGGCGTTCGGTGACGAACTGCTCGTTGTAGATGGGCAGTTGCACGGTGATCCGCGGGAGTTCGTCGAAGTAGCCGGGCGGGTTGGGGTTGTAGTCCTTTTTATGCTTGTAGTACAGGTACACCAGCGTGTAGCGGTGGATGCCGTAGATGGCCAGGATGATCATCACGGCGAAATACGGGATCAGCAGGGTGGCGTCGAAGGCGTTCCAGGTGTAAAGCCCCTTAAACGTCTGGTCGGCGTACTGCGACCTGAGAAAGTGACGCCAGCCATTCTGGGGGGCGAACAGGGCCAGATGAAGCGCCATCGGCAGCCGGAAAAAGAGACTGTTGGCGAGGTTCAGATTGGTTGCGATCGCAGCGAACAGAACGGGCCTCCGGAAATTCTCCCCTGGTTCATGATACGGCAAGTAGCGCAACTGGAATCAGTCGCTGCTACCGGCCTCTTCGAGCGCCTCAGGGAATCTTGCTGGCGGTTCAACTCTCAAGCCGAGGATCGTTTTGCCATACCAGACTCCAAAGTGCTTTCGGTCCCCTGTCACGAGGAAGTCCGCTCTTGCAAGGATGGCAGAGGCAAGCACAGGCTGATCTTTCTCTGGTAGATGCGTTGGGTCTGCCAGAATCGGTGTCTTGGGGAAATCGATAATCCTCACTCTTTTGAGAAGCATGCTGAGTCTATCTAGTTGCTCGCCGGGATGAAGGTTGCGCTTGCACTCAGTGAGGACGTAATCGGAGGTTATCAATTCAATGTCTGGAATACGCCAGAGCCTGGTGACCTTGCTGTTGTCTTTCCAGGAAGCCGAAATCAGGACGTTGGCGTCAAGGAACAACCGGATGGGACGCAGGTGAGGATGCTTCATCTAGGCCAGCGCAGGTGGTCAATTGAGTCCGGATCGATGCCCATGGCTTCCACTTCCTTGCGCGCATCGAGATAATCCTCGTCATCCATTGCGTTGTTCAGGAAGAACTCGGCGAGGCGCTCGGGGGTGTAGATCTCGACCTCGATGGTGGGGGTGATGGCAGGACGCATGAGGATGCCGTCTTCGCGCTCTTCGATGAGCATGGGACTGCCCTCGTCCAGCTTGTACCGTTTGCGCAGCTTGGCGGGGATGACGACGGTGCCGCGTTTTCCTACGAGAATCGTCTGCATAGGTGAAACCTCTGTGTATTCAGAATATCTGAAATTCTGAATATCTGTAAACGGTTTCGAGATAGTGTCTGATCGGCAACGTTCAGACAAGCTGTGGTTGTTTTCTCAGCGCGCCGCACCTTGGTTTGCTCATCTCGCGGCGGATGGCGTAGTGTTCTGGCAATTGGAGAAATCTGCTGATGGCCACTGTGACTTCTTCGCCTGTAAGCCTCATCGCAGCCGCCGCGGGCGGTAGTTTTTTGCTGGAAGATCGCGCTCCGGAGGAGGTCTTGACCCCGGAGGATCTGAGCGTCGAGCAACGGCAGATCGCTGAAACGGCCGTGCGCTTTGCGAGAGAGCAGATTTTGCCTGCGTCGGCCCAGATTGAGGCGAAAGAAGACGGGGTGATGCGCGGGTTGCTGGCTCACGCGGCGGAACTGGGTTTTACCGCCGTCGATGTGCCGGAGGAGTATGGCGGGCTGGGGTTGGACAAGACGACCTCGGCGCTGGTGGCGGATCACATCTCGGTCAATGCGAGCTTTTCGACGGCATTTGGGGCGCATGTCGGCATCGGGACACTGCCAATAGTATGGTACGGAACGGAGGCGCAGAAGCAGCGTTATCTGCCGAAACTGGCTTCGATGGAGATGGTCGCGGCGTATGCCTTGTCCGAGGCGACTTCGGGCTCGGACGCGATGAACATCCGCACGCGGGCTGTGCTTTCGCCGGATGGAACGCAGTACGTCCTCAACGGCGAGAAGATGTGGATTACCAATGCCGGATTCGCGGATCTGTATACAGTGTTTGCCAAGGTGGATGGGGAGAAGTTTTCGGCGTTCTTGGTGGAACGGGGCACACCTGGTTTTTCTGTCGCGAAAGAGGAGCACAAGCTGGGGATTCGCGGCTCGTCGACCTGTGCGCTGGTCTTCTCCGACTGCCGCATTCCGGTGGAGAATTTGCTAGGCGAGGTGGGCAAGGGGCATCACATCGCTTTCAATATTCTCAACATGGGCCGGTTCAAGCTGGGCGCGGCGTGCGTGGGAGGGGGACGGCAGGCGGTCGAGCTGGGAATCCGCTATGCGAAGGAGCGGGTGGCTTTCGGCAAGCCGATTGCGGAGTTTGGGCTGATTCAGCGCAAGATTGCCTCGTGCGTCACGCGGCTCTATGTGACCGAGAGCATGACCTATCGCACCTCGGGGATGATGGATGCGGCGCTGGCTGCGTTGAGTCCGGAGATTGCGCATTCGCCGCGGGAGATCCAGAAGCGGATTGAGGAGTACGCGGTCGAGTGCTCGATTCTGAAGGTCTTCGGCTCGGAGATGCTGGATCACCTTGCCGATGAGCTGGTTCAGATCATGGGCGGGTATGGCTATGTAGAGGATTACCCGGCTGAGCGCATCTACCGCGATGCGCGGATCAACCGCATCTTTGAAGGAACCAATGAGATCAACCGGCTGATTATTACAGGCTGGCTGATGAAACGGGCGATGAGCGGACAATTGCCGCTTTTGCCTGCCATCAAGCGGCTGATGGATGAGATGATGGAGTCGCCATCTTTTGACAACGAAGACTCCGATGCGCCGCTGGCGCGGGAAGCCAAGGTGCTTGCCAGCCTGCGCAAGCTCTTTTTGCTTGCGGCGGGCGCGGCCTCGCAGCGCTACATGACCGCCTTGCAGGATCAGCAGGAGGTGATGGCCGATCTGGCCGATTGCATCCTGGCTATATATGCGCTGGAGTCGGCGCTGTTGCGGGCGAGGAAGCTGGCGGGAAGTTCGCGCGGCTCTTCTTCTGGCTCAATTTCGGGCGCGGCTTCGATTGTCGCGGTGATGACATCGGCCTTCGCAGACGAGGCGATGGCAACGGTGGAACAGGCGGCGCGGCGGGTGCTTGCGGCCTCCGCCGAGGGCGATGCGCTGGCGATACAACTCGGTGTATTGCGCAGGTTGAGCAGAATTGTGCCGGTTGATGCTATTGCGGTAAATCGCAACATCGCAGGTTACTTCACTAATCTAGGGCGATACAAAGTTTAAAAATCTGGCAAGTTATTGACAACAAACCCGCAATTTCTTTACGTTCGTCATACACTTGCACTACGACCCAGAATCACCACACGCTTCTTTGTAAACGAGTTTGCTTTCTGCACCTCGCTTTGCGGCTACTTGTGCGAAGAAGCGGTGGGAATAGTTATTAGCTCCTCGGAAGAACCATGTCCGGCAAGCAAATCGCGGGATTTCCCGCATTGATCTCCCATTGAGGTTTCGCATGAATGCTCTCCCCCCTGCATTCTCGTCGGCACGGCGTCGTGCGCGTTGCCTGGTGCTCTCACTCAAACCGGTGTTGCTTCTCGCAGTTATTCTGCTCCTCTCCTCAACCGCAATGTACGCGCAATCCAACCGCCCGGGCTTGATTGCCCAGGCGGTGGATGAATCTGAACTCGTAACCCTTGCCGGGAACACTCATCCGCTGGCGACGCTTGCGGCCGACCGTGGCGCGGTGCCTGCATCGACGGCCGAAGACCGAATGCTGCTGGTGCTGCGACGCAGCCCGGAGCAGGAGCAGGCTCTGAATATGCTGGTTGAGTCGCTGCACGACCCTAATTCTCCTAATTTTCATCAATGGCTTACGCCGGCGCAATTCGGGGCGCAATGGGGCGCAGTTGACTCGGATATCACTGCGGTGACCGCATGGCTGCAGTCGCATGGTTTTGCGGTCAAGGGCGCATCGGAGGGGCGCACTGTGATTGAGTTTTCGGGTACGGCGGGCCAGGTGCAAGAGGCTTTTCATACCGCGATTCATCTCTATGAGGTCAATGGAGAGATACACCACGCTAATGCCAGCGATCCGCAGATTCCGGCAGCTCTGGCTCCGGTGATCGCGGGGGTTGCGAGGCTGAACGATTTCTATCCGAAGTCTACGGTGAAGAAAGGGCCGCGCGGCATTTATGATTCGGCTGCCGGAAAGATCCGGCCGGATTTCACGGCACCCGAGTCGCCGTATAACGTGCTGTTTGTAGGGCCGGCCGATGCAGCAACCATTTATAACTCGCCTAACAAGGCGCTGAACCCATGGGCTACCGGCACCACGTATGACGGCACCGGAGCCGTGATCGGGATTATTGGGGACTCCAATATTACGACCAGCGTCAATGCCAGCTATCGTTCGCTGTTTGGTCTTGCCGCCAATACTCCCATGGTCAAGTTAGATGGTACGGACCCAGGCGAAACCAAAGACGCGCTGGAAGCCTACCTGGATACGGAGATTGCCAACGGCATCGCCCCCAATGCCAAGCTGTACCTCTACATTGCTGCGAGCACGGGTTCGACCTTCGGCGGAGATATTGCCGCGGTCAAAGCCCTTGATGACAACCTTGTCGATGTGCTGAATCTCAGCTTCGGTGAGTGCGAGGCGGGTTTGGGCACCTCGGGCAATGAGTTCTATGCGACGCTGTGGGAGCAGGCTGCCGCGCAGGGAATTTCGGTTACGGTGTCCACGGGCGATTCCGGGTCGGCTGGCTGTGACGATCCAGACCCTACGGTAGAAACGCAAGCCAAGTATGGTTTGCAGATCAATGGGTTGGCGTCAACTCCTTATGACACGGCGGTTGGTGGAACCGACTTCGCGGCGCTGATCGGTCCCGATGGGAGCGGCTCTGATTTCACGAAGTATGCCTCGACGACAAATAACGCGAAAACTCTGCGCTCGGCTCTGGGGTACATTCCTGAGGTTCCGTGGGACGATTCCACCATCGCATATCCACCTGGGCCAATATCGACGAATATCGCTCTTACCGGCGAGTACGCGAATATTGCCGCAGGGAGCGGAGGCAAGAGCAGCTGCGCGGTAGGCTCGATCGATAGTCACGGCAACATCACATGCACCTCGGGGTATGCAAAGCCATCCTGGCAATCGGCTCCGGGAGTGCCGACGGACGGGGTTCGCGATATTCCAGATGTTTCCTTTTTCGCTTCCGATGGACTGCTTTACAACGCGACTTGGGCGATCTGCACGGATCTGGAAAAGGTGGGTAGCAGTCCTATCACAGAGTGTGTGCCCGGAGCGGACGGTCTTCCAGATGGCGAGTTTTATATCCAGGGAGTGGGGGGCACATCGGCAGCCGCGCCAACTCTTGCGGGCATTCTAGCCCTGGTTCGTCAGAAGACCGGCGAGCGGCAGGGTGTCGCCAACTATGCCTTCTACAACCTGGCCCGGACTTCGCCCGGTGTCTTCCACGATGTGACTACGGGAAACAACTCTGTTTCGTGCAAATCAGGAACTCCCAATTGCAACAACTATGGAGGGAACTACTTTCTATCCGGGTACAACGCAGGGACCGGATATGATCTTGCGACTGGGCTCGGAAGTATTAACGTTTCAAGCCTGCTTTCGAAATGGGCCAGCGCAGGGCTTTCTCCGACGGCGACGAGGCTGACGATTTCTCCTGTCTCGCTGGAACATGGCGCGATAGCAACGGCTGACGCTACCGTGACCAGCGCGAATGGCTTCGAGTCTGGGGCTGTCACATTGACTGCCAGTGTGAAGGCTCCGGAAAATCCGCTGCTGGGCACCTTTCCGATCGATACCTCTGGTTCGACGGGAAGCCTCAAGTTGAATTCTCTGCCAGGTGGGAGCTACTCGGTCGTTGCCAGCTATGGCGGATCGACGCAGGACGCCAAGAGCGTCTCAGCGCCTGTGAATGTGAACGTGACCGCAGAGCCGAGCAAGACGGCTCTCACGATTGCTGCCACGAATCCTACTTCCGGCGCTCCCTGGACAACGGGCACCACACCCTATGGATATCCGTTCACGATCACGGCGCACCCGTATGGTGTGAACTCGCCCGTGGTGAGCGGTGTGGTCGTGCCGGATGGCGACGCTACCGGCAGCGTCAAGTTCACTCGGGGAAGCGCCGCGCTCGCAACGGTGACGCTTGCGTCCGACGGTCTGGCCGCGCTCACCAACTATTTTCCATCGCCGGGAAGCAACACCATCGAAGCCGCATACGGCGGCGATCCAAGCTTCAAAGCCAGTTCGGATTCCATTTCGTTCGGAGTCGTAAAGGCGACAACGGAATTGAAGCTGTCTGTGAATGAGACCAAGTACGATGGCAAGCCGTTTGTCTTTACTGCCGCGGTGAGCACCAATAGCGTGGGTGCGCCTCCTACCGGAGAGGTTGAGTTGAAGGTGGGATCGAAGGTCGTTGCGGAGGGTTCGCTGGTTGGGGAGGGTGCGACAAAAACCGCCCGAGCCAGTGCTATGGCCACTATTTCCACCTTGGATTTGCCTACTTCCAGGTCGAATGTCGTCGCAGTCTATGTTGGGGATGCCAATTATGACGGGTCAACGTCGAGTGCTGTCTCGGTGACGGGCCGTCCGAGTTTTGTGTTGAGCAACATCAGCGTTCGATTGCCGGCGGAGCATTCAACCGCAGCTCCGCCGATTCTTACCACCTCGGAGGGCGGTTATGCCGGGACGATCAACTACACGTGCAAGCTCACCACCAAGACGACGACGGCAGCTCCGCCCGAATGCTCCATGTATCCGGCGACGGCGACTCTGGCGGCGGGAGGCACCGCCGGTCCGCTGATGTTGATCTTTGGGAAAGGGACCAAGTTGCCAACCAGCACAACGACCAGCAGCAATGCCAGATGGTTTGGTGCCGGAAGCGCGGTGCTGGCTCTCAGCCTGCTATTCGGGATTCCTGCAAGACGCCGCGGCTGGAGGTCGATGCTGTCGGCGATCCTCCTGCTGATCTCTGTCGCGGGGTTCAGCGCCTGCTCCAGTTCGGCAAAGATGATTACATCCGGGACTTATACCTTCACGGTAACGGGCACAGACTCGAAAGACAGTACGCTCACCTCGACGGCAACTGTATCGGTCGAAGTGTTGTAAGTCTTCCGAGACGGTAACCAATCATCTTCAGATAGGAAGGCCATCGCAGGACGGGATGGCCTTCCCTGTTTTCCGAGGAAGTTTATTGCACACAGTCGCTTGCATCCCTGGAAGCGGATCGGAACGGCTGCTATCGCAGCAGCGCGGGAAATCCACTGAAACAGCACCAACTTGCTCAAATTCTGGACTGGATCACAGCAATTGAGCATAACAGGGCAACATGGACTCGCAACATCGCGTCCAATGGAGGTGAGTAAGGGAAGGGAATTGATCTACACTGGCTGAGCGCAGTGAAAAAGCTTCCTGCACTCGCGGGATTTTAGTCTCAGTCCTACTTCAGGTTTTGCGAAAGGAGTTTCCTTCATGGCAACGGATAATCAGCAGGCATTTGGATGGTTCCTTGCAGGTCTTGGGATTGGCGCACTGGTTGGCATTTTGTATGCGCCGAAGAGCGGTCGTGAGACCCGCGAGGATATAGCAGCTACTGCCAAGGACGGCACGGAGTATGTGCGTGTTAGGGCGCGTGAAGTGGCAGACCAGGCGAACGTTCTCGTCGAGCGTGGCAAGGGCCAGGCCGTCGAATATGTTCAGCGAGGCAAGGAAGTCGTGGAGCGCGGGCGCGCCCAGTGGGAAGACTTCGTGGATCGCGGCAAGGGTTTCGTTAACGATCAGACTGTGAAGGTTGCGGCTGCCGTTGATGCAGGCCGTCATGCCTATCAGGAGACAACTGCGGCTCCGGGCGAAGGACCAATCTCCTAGCGCCGGTTTCCAATTCCGATCTCTCCGTCCTGAGCGAACTCTCTTCGGAATTGTTCCTCATTCATGTTCAGGATGCCGCGTCAACACGGCATCCTGTACATTTTTATTGCCGACCGGAGGAAGAACTCCGTCTGGCCGTCGATTCAGCGAGACCATCCCGATGAATACCGAAACAATTCTGATCGTCTTCGTCGCATTCACGGGCGTGGCAGTTCTGCTGCAGGCTTGTGTGCTCTTCGCGATTTTTATTTCGTTGCGTAAGACAGCTCAATCCGCAGCGCAGACGGCTGAGGATCTGAAGGCGACCGTTCTGCCAATGGTGCATTCAACGCGGGAACTGGTGGAGCGTATCAGTCCGCAAATCATCACTGTTTCCGCCGACCTCGCTGAATTGACGGCGAGTTTGAAGAAAGAGACACGGGGGGTCAGTTTCTCCGCAGCGGAGATTATGCAACGCGTCAGTCGCCAGACTGAGCGGCTGGACGAGATGTTGACGAATGGCCTGAATGCCGTGGACCGTGCAGGAGCGGTAGTCGAGGCAACCGTAGCCGCACCGGTGCGCCAGGTCAATGGAGTACTGGCGGCGATAAAGGCTGTCATTGAAACGTATCGTTCGGATGTTCCCCGCCGTAAATCCGAGCCTTCGAATGGACAGGATGGCGCTGGAATCTGAGCTGGAATCCGAAAATGTCCTCCGATGACAATTTCATGAGTGACGGTCGCTCCGGATTCGCATTGGGCGTCTAATCGGGTAATATTCCGATTGTCATTCAAGGGAGATCATCTTGCCAGCAGGATTCAGGTGTTTCCTTCCAGGCGGCGTTGTATTGGCGTTCTCACTGACGGCAATGCAACCTGCTATCGCGCAAACCACGCCGCAGCAGTCACTGCTGGTGCTTTCGAAGCACGACCACGCCCTCTCCATTGTTGACCCAGCGACCTTAAAGGTGATTGCCCACGCACCCGTGGGACAGGATCCCCACGAAGTCATCGCCTCTTCGGATGGTAAGACGGCATACGTTTCGATTTATGGCGGAGGCGCATTTCATGTGCTCTCCGTGATCGACCTTGTAGGTCAGAAGGCGCTGCCGGATATTGATCTGGGCGCGTTGAATGGGCCGCACGGCCTGACATTTGTTGGCGGGAAGCTGTGGTTTACGGCGGAGGGCGCTAAGGCTATCGGGAGCTACGACCCTGCTTCCGGCAAGATTGACTGGATCATGGGTACCGGCCAGAATCGGACGCACATGATCTATGTCACGGCGGATCAGAAGCAGATTTACACCACCAACGTCGCCTCGGCCACGGTCAGCATTCTGGAGAAGACTGCCCGTCCGCCGATGGCTCCGCCTCCGCCGCCGAAGATGCAGCATGGGCCGGGCGCCGCGAATGGTGGACCGGGAGGACCTGGACTTGGGCCTGGAATGAACGGGCCGCCTCAGATGGACTGGACTCAGACCGTCATTCCGGTCGGCAAGGGTGATGAGGGTTTCGATGTTTCGCCGGATGGGCGCGAGCTTTGGACTGCGGACGCGCAGGATGGCACGATCTCCATCGTAGATATTCCAGGCAAGAAGGTTGTGGCGACGCTGCCTGCCAAAGTCTTCGGCGCCAACCGGCTCAAATTCACCACGGATGGCAAGCTTGCGCTTATCTCCAGCCTCAGAGACGCGGATCTCGTCATTTACGACACGTCCAGCCGAAAAGAGGTGAAACGCGTGAAGATCGGCCACGGTGCGGCGGGGATCCTAATGCAGCCGGATGGGGCACGGGCGTTCATTTCCTGCGGGCCGGACAACTATGTCGCGGTGCTGGATCTGAAGACGCTCGAAGTCACCGGCCACATTGATGCTGGCGGCGAACCGGATGGGCTGGCATGGGCGGTGCAGCAGTAGCCCGGTTCTATTCGTCTGGCGACTCAACTGTCTCGGCGAGGAATTCGCCCAGCCGGTCGAATCGGCGCTCCCATGTTGTGCGGCGGTCCCGAATCCATTGTTCCATCACA
Source organism: Acidicapsa acidisoli (assembly GCF_025685625.1). NCBI lineage: Bacteria > Pseudomonadati > Acidobacteriota > Terriglobia > Terriglobales > Acidobacteriaceae > Acidicapsa > Acidicapsa acidisoli. The sequence continues at coordinate 797,107 of NZ_JAGSYI010000003.1, read as the reverse complement.
GAAAATCCTTTCGGTTCGATTCGACAGGTGCGCACGCGGCCAACTTTTTCGGTGCGCACAAGCCCGCTTTCTTCAAGAATCTGCAAATGTTGCACCACGGCCGCCAGCGTCATGGCCAGCGGCTCGGCTAATTGCGACACGGTGACCGGCGCTTCGCTCAGCCTCTCTACCAGCGCCCGGCGCGTGGGGTCGCCGAGCGCATGGAAGATGCGGTGGATGTTGTCGGGCACTCCATTCGGAGGTGTCGACCCGGCAGGAAATGAGGTTGGAGCGGGCACTACTTGGCCAATGACTCAGCCAGCTTATTGAGAAGGCTGGTCCAGCCCATTTTGCGCATCTCCGGTCCGTCCGAGTTCTCGAAGAAGGCCGCTTGTTCGGTGAAGAGAATGTCGGTGCCCGCATCGCTTGGCATCAACTCGAAAGTGGCTAGGGAAGCCGAAAATGGGCGATTAGCACCGACCGTTTCGCGCCCGATTGTGTAGGCGATCACGATGCGGCGGTTGGGCTGGATCTCAAGGTACGTTGTGTCGTAGCGAAGGATCACGCCTTGGAGAGGACTGTCGGCCGGTGTCTGATAGCGGGTGCAGTCTTTGCCCCCGACGCGGAAGTCCATGGTGAATTCCAAAACCTCCATGGTGCGGCCGTCGGCATACCATCGGATTTTCTTGGCCGGGTCGGAGAAGGCGGAGAAGACGCGCTCTGGCGAGGCGGGAAAGCTGCGTTCGAGAGTGAAGGTCGAGTGGTTGACGGTCGGCTGTTGCATGGTTTCCATCGTATCCTCCGGGTCAAATAGTAAAGTACACGCTTAAGTATGCGCTGAAGTTTCCTATTGTCAAGTAAAAACTTAAGTATTTGAAGGCGAATTTGCCTGTTCCTGCGAAGGCGATGGATTTGGAGGATTTTCGAGGGTACTTAAGAGAGGACTAGATGATCCAGGCGCCGCCTACGACTTCGTCGCCGTTGTAGAAGACGGCCGAGTGACCGGGCGTGACGGCGCGCTGGGGCTCGTCGAAAGTGACGAGGACGCCCTCGATGCCGTCCGGTGTGATCGTTGGTTCAATGCTGGCGGGAGCGGGGCTCTGGCTGTGGCGGATGCGGGCCTGAACGCGCATCGGGGCGTCGAGGGCGGCGATGCTGATCCAGTTGGCGCGGGTGCAGGTGAAGCTGTTCCGGTTCAGCTCCGACTCCGGGCCGACGGTGACGTTGCGGCTGGCGGCGTCGATCTGGAGAACGTAGAGCGGATTGGGCGAGGTGACGCCTAAGCCCTTGCGCTGGCCGATGGTGAAGTTGTGGATGCCTTCATGATGGCCGAGCGGTGTGCCGGCGGTGGTTACGAGTTCGCCGGATGAGTCTGGCAGTTCGCGGCCTTGCTCTTCTAGATAGTTGGCGATGAATTGCTTGTAATTGCCGCCGGGGATGAAGCAGATCTCCTGCGAGTCGGGCTTGTCGGCGAGGGTGAGGTGGCTTTCACGCGCAATCTCGCGAACCTCGGGCTTGGTCAGATGACCGAGCGGGAAGAGTGTGTGCGCCAACTGATCCTGGGTGAGGCCAAAGAGAAACCAGGTCTGGTCCTTGGCGAGGTCGGCGGGGCGCTTGAGAATCCAGCGACTGCGTGCAGGATCGTACTCGTTGCGTGCGTAATGGCCGGTGGCGATGCGCTCGGCGCCGATCTGGCGCGCGGTGCGGAGAAGCTGGTCGAACTTGAGGTGGTTGTTGCAGAGCGAGCAGGGGATGGGCGTGCGTCCGGCAAGGTAGTCGTTGACGAACGGCTGCACGACGTCGTGCTCGAAGCGTTCCTGCTGATTGACGACGTAATAAGGGATGCCCAGCGTTTCGGCCACGCGGCGGGCGTCGTAGACATCGTCCAGAGAGCAGCAGCGGCCGGTCTTCGGAGCTTCGGGGACGCCGGGCTTTCCGGCGAGGCGGTTCTGGTCCCAGAGCTGGAGGGTCAGGCCGATGACGTCGGCTCCTTCAGAGCGCAGCATGGCTGCAACGGTCGAGGAGTCGACGCCGCCAGACATGGCGACTGCGATGGTTCCGGACTGGGCCTTACCGCCGGTTAAGGTTTCGGTTTCAGTTGTCGTTGCCATGAGCTAACCTGCGGTTCCGGCCAGCTCGGGGGCGAGTTCACGAAGGCGTCCAACTGCTGCGGGAACTACTTCGAGGGCGTAATCGATGTCTTCCTCAGTTGCGGTCTTCAGCAGGCTGAAGCGCAGGCTGGCGCGGGCGCGGGTTTTGTCCAGGCCCATGGCCATGAGCACATGAGACGGTTCGGTCGCGCCGGAGTGGCACGCGGAGCCGCCGGAAACAGCCAAACCCTTCAGATCTAGTGCGATCACCAACGCCTCACCCTCTAACTGGTCGAACCATATATTGGATGTGTTCGCGGCGCGGGGAGTTCCACTGCCATTTACGCCGGTGCCTGGGATTTGCGCGAGAATCCCGTTCTCGAGCCGGTCGCGCAGGCCTGCGAGCCGGTGCATTGCGCCGGTTTCGAGGCTGTGCATGGCCAGTTCGGCGGCCTTGCCGAGCGCCACGATGGCGGGTACGTTTTCTGTTCCGGCGCGGCGGCGGCGCTCGTGGCTGCCACCGACCATGAGCGGATCGAGCGGCGTGCCCTTGCGCACGTACATTGCGCCAATGCCCTTGGGGGCGTACATCTTGTGGCCGCTGATCGTCAGAACATGGCAGCCGATGCGGTTTACGTCGATAGGAATCTTGCCTGCGCCCTGCACGGCGTCGATGTGGAAGAAAACGCCGGTCTGCGCGGCGATGCGGCCAATCTCTTCGACAGGCTGGACGACGCCGGTTTCGTTGTTGGCGAGCATGACGCTGATTAAGCGGGTTTCCGGGCGGATGGCGCGCAGGACATCCATCGGGTCGATGAGGCCGTCGGGACGCGGGTCGACCTTGGTGGTCGCGATTCCATCGTGCGCCAGGCGGTCGGCGGCGGCAAGTACGGCGGAATGCTCGATGGAAGTCGTGATGAGGTGGTCGCCGGGGTGCAGGAGGCCAAAGAGGGCGGTATTGTCGCCTTCCGTACCGCCAGAGGTGAAGACCACTTCGGCGGCGTGACAGCCGAAGAACTCGGCGAGCGTTTCGCGGGCCTGGTCGACGGCGGTGCGGGCGCGCTGCCCCTGTTGGTGGATCGAAGAGGCGTTGCCGTAGTGCTCCATCCAATAGGGGCGCATGGCCTCCACCACCTCCGGTAAAAGGGGTGTGGTGGCATTGGCGTCCATATAGACTCGGCGCATGGCAAAATTCTCCTTATTTTGTCATTGTACGTAGAGTTTGTCTTCGACGGAAACGGAAGTGGACTGAAACGACGATTCTGACGGGCTGATGGCGGAAAAGGGAATGTGGATGGAAGCTGGCCTTCCGATTTATCGATCTTTGGTTGGCAATCCGCATTGGGCTGCTGGTACATTCATTGCGCGGCCTGAACGTTGATTTGCGCCGCGCGGAGGGTTGTTCGGATGCGTATCTCGTCTCGTTTCTTTGCTGCTTCGCTCTTTGGCTGTTGTTTGCTGGCTGCGACTTCTCACGTTGCGATGGCTCAGGCTGCCGCGAAACCGGCGTCGCCCGCCGTCGGCACACAGATTCCGCCTGCGCAGGTCTACGAAAAGCTGCTCTCCGGGATGGAGAAGGAATTTGTGGATGCCGCCGAGGCTATGCCAGAGGACAAATATAACTTTGCGCCCCCTGCCGGAGCCGGGGAATTCAAGGGCGTTCGCACCTTTGGCGGACAGGTGAAGCATATCGCTGAGGCGGGCTACTACTTCTTTGGTGGGCCGAATTACTCCGAGGCCGAAAGCAAGACCAGGTCCGAGGCCATTGAGAAGCTGACGACCAAGGCGGATATCGTCAAGGCGCTGAAGGATTCCTTTACGGATGCGCATGCGTTTGTCGCGACGATTACGCCGGAGAATGCCTTCCAGCAGACTGCGCACGGAACCCGTGGCGGGATGGCGGCCTTCGGAATTGCACATCTCATGGATCACTACGGCCAGATGTGCGTCTATCTGCGCATGAACGGCATCGTTCCACCCGCCAGCCGCGGTGGCATGTAGATCGTCATTGGACTTGGGGGAGCTGGTATTTCCGGCTCCCGCTCATCTACCGGGATAGATTTCGTTTACAATAACCTAAACGCTTCGGTTTAATGTTAGGATGACTCTATGCCAACGTTTTGAGGGCTGGCGGATTTCGGATTGTTGTTTATCCGAACGATCACCGGCCAGCCCATGTCCATGTGATTGGCATGGGCATGAGGCAGTTTTTGAATTGAATTGTCAGAACGGTCCGGTTGAACTGCGCGAGAATTATGGGTTTTCTGGCCGGGAACTGACGCGAATTGCAGAGATGCTCGATGGCAATCTGGCCACTTTATGTAATGCGTGGGAGAGCATACATGGACGTTGAGGATCAGATCGATCTGGCAAACTTGAGGGCGCAGGAACGCCTGGCATCGCTTCCTCGGGCGATCAGCGCCCGTTATGATCGCCGCATTGGGCGGGTCGTGATTCGTCTCAATACGAAGCTGGATATCGCTTTTTCGCCACGGGATGCCGAGGGCCTGGAAGCTGCTCGTCCCGAGGAACTTGAGCCGATCGAGGTTTCTCCGTCCGGCTTTGGCATCCATTTCCCGAAGCTGGACGCGGATCTTTATCTGCCTGCACTTCTGGAAGGATTTCTCGGATCGAGAAAATGGATGGCTGCAAGGATGGGCGCGAAAGGCGGCCGATCAAGAAGCGAGGCCAAGTCCGAAGCGGCAAAGAAGAATGGGAGCCTTGGCGGCAGACCGCGGAAGAAACAGCCGGCTGCATGACTGGCGGGTAGAATCCCCGCCAGTCATGCATGGTTGCGTCATGGTGGCAGGAGCCTACGTACGATCCGACAGCGGGATGTAACGAGTTGGATAGATTGGCCCGATGTATTCGGCTCGCGGGCGAATCAGGCGGTTGTCGTCCAACTGCTCGATGACATGCGCGGCCCAGCCTGCGATGCGGCTCACGGCGAAGATCGGTGTGAAGAGATCCACATCAATGCCGAGCGTGGTGTAAGTGGACGCGGAGTAGAAGTCCACGTTGGCGTTCAGGCGCTTCTCTGCGTTGATGTATAGTTCGATCGCTCGCGACCAGTCGTACCACTTGGTGACTCCTGAGTCCTTCGAGAGCTGCTCACTCATGCGGCGCAGATGCGTGGCGCGCGGGTCTTCCGTCTTGTAGACGCGATGACCGAAGCCGGAGATTTTTTTCTTTGCTGCCAGCATCTCGCGAACGTATTCGACCGGGTCCGCGCCTGCTTTGTCGATGGCGAAGAGCATTCGCATCACGGCTTCGTTGGCCCCACCGTGAAGCGGGCCTTTGAGTGCGCCGATGGCGCCTGTTACCGCGGAGTGAATGTCCGAGAGGGTCGACCCGATGACGCGGGCGGCAAAGGTGGAGGCATTCAACTCGTGGTCGGCATGGAGGATCAGCGCGACGTCGAGTGTACGGGTTGCGGTCTCGGTGGGCTTTTCGCCATTGAGCAGCCACAGGAAGTTGGCCGCGTGGCTCAGCGAAGGATCGGACTCGACGACGGGCAGGCCTTTGCGCAGGCGGTCATAGATGGCCACGATCATGGCGATCTGCGAGGTCAGCCGGAAGCTCTTGCGGACGTTGGCGTCGTGCAGGTTATCGTTTTCATCGGCATCGTACATGCTGAGCGCGGAGACAGCGGTGCGGAGCACTTCCATGGGCGTGGCGCTGGCGGGAAAGCTCCTGAGCAACTGGAGGATGGCAGGGGCGAGCACCCGCGACGCGGCCAACTGGGCGCTGAAGTCCTCCAGTTCCGCCTGATTGGGCAAACGCCCGTTCCAGAGCAGAAACGTGGTTTCTTCAAAGTTTGAACGCTGCGCGAGTTCGTGAATATCGATGCCGCGATACGAGAGAATCCCGGCATCACCGTCAATCCAGCAGATACCCGAGTGCGCGGCGACAATGCCTTCGAGTCCCTTTCCAGCAACCGCAGTCGACATATGTTTTCGATGCTCCCAGTCTTTTTAGTTGGCAAGTGCTTCGTGGAGACAAGGCCATCCGGCCGTCCATCAATTGAAAAAAGCGATACAGCGAAACAGGCTATGCAATCCGAAAAGGACGGCAAAACTCTTTATAGCGCAGCGATTCCATGGTTGTCACTCTTGTGCTTTTCACGATGTGACGTGAAGTTCGGTGAGATGGCATGGCGCAAGGGGAGTACTGCTGCAAGCGATTCCTGCAATGGATGACGACCGTACCGGAATGCGGCATCCGGATGCTCGAGCGAAATTTATTGCGGGTATCAAAGTGCGGCAAAATTCCCTAGAAGGCCGTTGTTTTCAGTATGCTTATTTCGACCGGTAAACTACGTCGTCTATAGATCTTGACGGCAGAAGCCGGAAGTTATTACCCAACCTGCTGTGCAACATGGCGCAACGGCACAAACTTCCGCAATTGAGGGAAGGCATACAGGCCGTCGCCAACGAGAGGCGAAATCATGAGCGAATTCGATACCCCACCATCGAGGTCTATCTCTGGAGCGTTGATCGGCGTCGTAGCGGCAGCCCTGCTTCTGGCAGTGGGAGGCCTGGTCTGGAGCTACGTGCTGTCCACAAAGATCTCTCACCAGGAAACAGCACTCAATCAGGCCAATGAACAGAATGCCAAGCTGGCTGCCGAACTGCGCGAGACGGACGCCCGGCTGAAAGTGGCTACGCAGGAGCTTGGCCAGTCCCTGGGACTGACGCAGAAGCAACTCGAAGCGCGTTCGCAGGACATTCTACGCAGGGAACAGGCGGACAGCGCGAGACTTGAGAGGGACCAGAAGGCTGCTGCGCAGGCTGCCAGCCAGCAGATTACGGCCGTGTCGAGCCAGGTTTCGGATGTGAAGACCGATGTCGGCGGCGTGAAGACAGACGTGGCCAAGACGCAGACCGACCTCGCTGCTGCGGTCAGCCAGCTCCAGTCGATGAAGGGCGATCTCAGCGGCCATTCCAGCCTGATTGCCCGCAATCATGATGAGCTGGAAGTGTTGAAGCACAAGGGCGACCGTACTTTCTACGAGTTCACCCTGGTCAAGGGACAGAAGAAGCCCGTGGGCACGGTGAGCCTGGAGTTGAAGAAGGCGGATGCGAAGAAGAGCCGATTTACGCTGACAGTGTATTCCGATGACAAGAGCTACGAGAAGAAGGATCGGAATCTCAACGAACCTCTGCAGTTTTATGGCGGCAAGGACCCGGCGCTTTACGAGATTGTGGTGAATTCGGTGAGCGCGAAGAACACTGTGACAGGGTATTTGTCGGTGCCGAAGAATGCGCCGGTGCCGCCTACGGTGAACTAAGGCGTGGTTCGGCGTCTATTTTTCCGGGCTACTGAATATTCGATCTAAGTCTTCGAGACGGAGGGAGCCGGGGCCTTCAGGCCCCGGAAATCGTTGTCGTGTTTTTGAGGGCTTCCGCCCCGGATGTGCAACGGCATCGGGTCCAATTCTTCGTGGGTTGCAGAACTGTAACGATAGTCTTCCCTCGCCGATACGAGTCTTTTGCGGACCGGGTTGTCTTCGATATACCGCACGCAAGCTCTGAACTTTTCGTCTGTCAAGATCTGACTTTCATTGAAGCTCCGCATCCACACATCGTGCTTGCTCTTCAAGCGGAAGGAAAAAACGCCTTTGATAAACTGCATCGCTTTTTCGAGGGAGACATCAGGTGCCGGTGTGATCAGAGCGTGCAGGTGATCCGGCATGATCACAAATGCGTGCAACAGAAATCTTCCCTGGCTCTGATAGTCGAGGATGGTTTGCTGGAGCAATTCGGCGGTTGCGGTGACTTGGAAGAGGCTGTGGCGTTGAGCAGCGACGGAGGTGACGAAGTAGGTCCGAATTTCTTGTGGGGCCTTTCGCATTTCGGCAGGATAAACGAACGGCCCGGGGCTGAAGCCCCTTCGTTTCCTGCGGATTTTTCAGGGGCCTGAAGGCCCCTGCTCCCTCCGGAACTGCAAGATCAGATTTGCGTTCTACAGTTCGGTGACTGGCCCTTGAGGCGTGAGGATCAGGTCGGGGTGGTACTTGAACTGGATGGAGAAGTTCAGATCTTTGTGGGCTGCCCACTGGGCTTTGCTTACATGGAAGGACGAGATGATCGTTCCGTCCAACTGCTGACCGGGGGCGACGACTGTCTCTCGGATCAGCGTTTTGCCGTGCAGCGACTTGAGTTCGGGATAGGCGATGAAGATGCGGTCGTAATCCAGCGCGGTAGCTGCATAGCTGGAGTGGATGCCGTCCTCGAAGGTTGCGTTGGTCAGCATGTCCTTGAGCACAATCGGATCTTTGCTCTGGTTGCGTACCCGGATCTGCGCGAGCACCAGCACCTGATCGAACTGCTCATCCGGGGCCTGCACGCCATTGGCGTCGACTGGGGAAGTGAGTGTGTGCACGCCGTGAGTCCACACCTGCGTCACTTCTCCCGCAGCCACAGGAGGCACGCGGTTGGCCATGAGAAAGAGCGTGATGCCGACCGTGACCGCAACAAAGGCCACCAGGGTTGTCCATAGAAGATAACTGCTGCCTTTGGCGAGGTCTTCTCCTTCGGAACTAGCATCGAAGTCGTGAGCGGGATCGTTCTGTACATGGAGGAGGCTCATAGCGAACTCATCTTACTCCGATCTCGGTAGGAAAGCCGATAAAAAGCGGGACACGCCCGTCCAGAGCGGGTCAGAGTCGATCATTCCAGTCAAGGCAAAGTAATCGGAAAACAGACCGAAGCAGAATACAGCAACGAATGAAGCTATGCACTTACCTGCTCAGGGTAGATGAGATGCTTCTTTCGCAGGTTTATCCATGACGTGGCCGTAACCCGGCTAGAAACTCTTGCGCGTTACCCGTGTTCAGCAAATCCCGAGGAGTTAGCCAGGCTCGCCGGAGTTGCCGGACGCCATACTTCATTTTATCCAGATGACGTGTGTCGTGAGCATCTGTATTTACGACAATCTTGCAGCCCAGTTCTTTGGCCAGGCGCAGGTCGCGGTCGTTTAGGTCCAGCCGTTCAGGCGCTGCGTTGTGCTCGACGGCTACGCCAAGCTCTGCGGCACGGCGTAGCACGGAGGGCAGGTCGATGGCGAAGGGTTCGCGGCGCAGGAGCAGGCGGCCGGTCGGATGGCCGAGAATTCGCACATAGGGGTTCTCGATCGCCCTGAGAACGCGTTCGGTCGTCTCTTCGCGGGATTGATTGAAGAGGGTGTGCACGCTGGCGATGACCACATCCATCTCGGCCAGGACTTCGTCGGGAAGGTCGAGGGCTCCGTCGCCCAGAATATCGACTTCAATGCCGGTGAAGACGCGAATCCGGCCTTCCATTTCGCGGTCGACCTGACGGATCTGCTTGATGTGTTCGAGCGCGCGCGCCTCGTCTAGGCCGTTGGTCATGGCGAGGTTCTTGGAGTGGTCGGTGATGGCGATGTATTCGTAGCCGCGAGCCAGCGCCGCGTCGGCCATTTCGCGGATGGAATTGCGGCCGTCGGTGGCGTGGGTGTGCATGTGGACATCTCCGCGCAGGTCGGAGAGCTCGATGATGCTAGGAAGCTGATGCTTAGCGGCGGCCTCGATCTCGCCGAGGTTTTCGCGCATCTCGGGCGGCATCCAGTCCATGCCGAGGGCTGCGTAGATCGACTCTTCGGTCTCGGCGGCGACGACGGATTCGTCATCCAACCTGGCCAGCGACCACTCGCTCAGTGTGTAACCCATCTTCAACGCTCGCTGGCGCAGGGAGACGTTGTGCATCTTGGAGCCGGTGAAGTATTGCAGGGCCGCGCCATAGGAGCCGGAGGGTAGCAGGCGCACGTCCACTTGGAGGCTGTTGGCGAGGTAAAAGCTGACCTTATTTTCGCCTTTTGCGATCATGTCGCGGATGCCGGGGTAGGCGGCTGTGTATTCGACGGCGGCGCTTGCTTTGTCGGGTTCGCAGGCAGGGCCAGTGACGAGAAGATCCAGATCGCCGGCGGTTTCGCGGCCGCGACGCAGCGAACCGGCGGGAGTGACGCGCTCGATCCCGTCAAAGGCAAGCAGATACTGGATGATCCGGTCGGCCGACTCTTCGGCTTCGTCGATGCGAAATCGCCCGGCGCTCTTGCGAAAGTCCTCAATGCCTTTGCGCAGCTTCTCGATCTGCTTTTCGCCCATGCGCGGCAGGCCGTTGAGACGACCTGCGTCAATCGCCTCCGCAAGCTGGTCGATGCTGGAGATTTTGGCGGCATCCCAGAGCAGAGCGACGGTTTTGGGGCCCATGCCGGGAAGCTTCAGGAGGTCGAGAATGCCGGTCGAGTAGCGGGCGAGGAGTTCGTCGCGGAGAGGGATTGAGCCGGTGGCGACGGCGGCTTGAATATTGGCCGCCATGCTTTTGCCAATGCCGGGGACTTCGAGCAGTTTTGCGAGGTCGCCGGAGGCTGCTGCAAGGTCCACCGTGCTTTGTTCGGCGGCTTCGGCTGCACGGCGATAGCTGCGAATGCGGAAGGCGTCTCCGCGGCTGATCTCCAGGAGGTCGCCGGTTTCCGACAGCAGGCGGGCAAGGGTTGCATTGTCCATGGGAAGTGAATTCTCCGTGGACAGTATCCGCTACTTCAGGCGGAGTCTGCCAGAGCAGGCTAGATGTTCAGCGACAACTAGGCGCGGACCCATACTTTAATCTAGACAGTAATCCGGGCAGCATCCGCGCACACGAACTACTTGTCGTTACGCAAGGAACTCGATTGAGCCACGCTCTGCCCAGATGGCACACCTGGGCAGGTCACAGAAAGTGAAGTTATTGTGGCACTGCAAGAGCCCGGATTCGAGCTAAGTCAGTCAACTACGCCGCAGCTGAACTGGAGTCCTTTTGCCGGGTTACGGTGTCGGCTTGTGGACCCTTCTGACCGTTGACGATGTCGAATTCGACCTCGTCTCCTTCTTTCAGCGACTTGTATCCATCTACCTGAATGGCCGAGTAATGTACGAAAACATCCGGTCCGTCTTCACGACCGATGAAGCCGAAGCCTTTGGCGTTATTGAACCACTTGACTGTGCCTTTGTATTGAGCCACCGGATTTCATCCTTCCTTTTCTCGATGCTTGCGACGTTTTTTGGAGCCGCTAAATGGTATGACGTAGCAACGAGACGAAAAGTTGAAGGAACGATGTACGCGATTTTCATATGAATTTCCGGATGGCATTTCCTTACAGGAAACGGTTCAGGGCATGTTCAAGGCAAGTTCGGGCTGATTCGATTCTGCCCGGTCATTTTTTCCGCTTCAGCCCTAACTGCCGCGCATAGAGCAGGACTGTGGTCAGAGTCTTGCCGTCGATGATCTTGCCCTTGTCCACCATATCGAGCACATCCGAGAGCTTTGCCAGGCGGAAATCGATGTGTTCGTCCTCCTCGGGATGGGCGTCGCCAGCGACCAGGCCTTCGGCGAGAAAGACATTCATTGATTCGCCCAAGAAGCCGGGGCTGGCGTAGTAGAAGAACAGCGAAGACCATTTCCTGGCCTGGTAGCCGGTTTCTTCGGCCAGTTCGCGTTTGGCACCGTCGAGAGGCGCTTCGCCTGCGTCGAGCTTGCCGGCGGGCAGCTCCCACAAAAACTGGCCGGCAGCGTGGCGATACTGGCGCTCGATGACGATCCAGGGGTCCTTTTTGCGCTTGGACGGGTCGACGGCCAGAATGACCACCGAACCGTTGTGTCGAATGACATCGCGATGCGATTCACGTCCGCCAGGCTCGATGATGTGGTCCCGAAGGACACGGAAAAGCTTACCCTCGTAGGCAACCTGCGAATCCAGAATCTGTTCTTTCTCGTCTTTGTCCGCCCCTGCGCGGATACCTGCCTTGAGCCTGGAGACCGCCTTGGGCTTGGGCTTGGCCTCGGCAACGTTGGTCGTTTTCCTGCCAGCCTTCGCTGGCGCTTTGACTTCCACTGAGGGCGCAACGGAGGGCTTTGCAGCCTTGGCGGCCTTAGGAGATTTGGCTTTCGGGATTTTGGCAGGGGTCTTTGTGGACTTCGCCGGTTTTGCAGCGCGAGCGGACTTGGTGGGATTGCCGGACACTACCGCAACGACTTCTTCTGCGGATACATCTGCGGCTGCGCCTGCGGCCAAAGGACTTGTGGTGCTTTTTGTCGATTTCTTCTTCGCTGTCATTACTCTGTCGCTCCCGGGGCTAAATCTCAATGTTTGCTAACAATTACGGTACCATCAGTGCGGTAGTCGTAGAATTAGCTGTTTCGCTCACCACGAGGCCAACGGCCTTTTTTGTTTGCGTGCATGGAACTTTGCAACCTAACGGATGTTTGCAACATCCGTTAGGTTGAAATATAGCCTCAGCATTAAACTCATTCAGGAGCAGGTTTTGTAAATTGTTCCTGGAAGACTTGAGACGCGATTTTGACCGCAGAATGCTTCCCTATCTCCGTCGTGCCGGGTCTCTCCCGGATATTCCTGGATTTCTGCGCCGGGGAAGCGGCCGTGCGTGGGTGGTTTGGCGGTGATCCCAGAGAACGCGCCTGGCAGCACACGCAACTTCGTCATACAAGCGAACATCGTGACCAACTGGTGCAGCTGCTCGCAGCACAGAATCCATCGGCAACTCTGGCGCCGGCCTTGTTCAAATTTCGGGATGGAGCCAATGTTGTCGTCACCGGACAGCAGGTAGGCATTCTGGGTGGGCCGTTGTTTACGCCGCATAAGGCGGCGACCGCTGTTGCGCTGGCGGGGGAAGCTACCGGTGCGGGGCACGCGCATGTGCCGGTCTTCTGGCTCGCCAGCGAGGATCACGACTTCGCGGAAGTGAATCACGTCACATTTCCGGCGCGGCGGGAGTTGCGAAAGCTGATCTATGACTCGGCTCCGAAGGCTGCGGTTCCCGTCGGCGGCATGGTGCTGGATGAATCGATTACGCCGCTGATCGATCAAGCGTGGGAGTTGCTGGGTTATTCGGACGCGATGGAATGGCTGGCTGCCGCGTATCGGCCAGGTCAGACGCTTGCTGGTGCGTTCGCCGAGTTCTACGGCAAGGTATTTGCTGCACACGGTCTGCTTGTTTTCGACGCCGCTGGGCGAGAGGCGCACCGGCTTGGCGCGCCGGTGTTGGGGGCGGCGATCGAGCGCGCCGATGAGCTGCATTTTGCGCTGCTGGAACGCAACCGGGAGCTGCAGGCTGCGGGGTATCACGTCCAGGTTGCGGTGGCAGAGCGCGGCAGTTTGCTCTTTTTGTTGGATGGCGAGACCGGTGCTCGCAACGCGCTGAAGCGGATCGAGGCGACTGCTACTGAACCGGCAGGGCTGTGGCAGGCGGGACGCGAGAAACTTTCTACGGACGATCTGCTCGGAATTCTAGCGAGCGAACCGGAGAGGATTTCTCCTTCGGCGCTGCTGCGGCCCGTCTTTCAGGATCAGATATTGCCGACCTCGGCCTACATTGGCGGTCCGGCTGAGATTGCCTATTTTGCCCAGTCTGCGGTGCTCTACGAGCGCATTCTCAGCAGGCTGACTCCGGTGCTTCCGCGGCTGACGGCTACGCTGGTCGAGCCGGCGATTGCCGAGCTATGGGACCGGCACGAACTCACGCTGGAGGGCGTTTTTGCCAGTACGGAAGAGTCGCTGGCGCAGCGGCTTGCGGCACGTGCGATGCCCATTGCAGGCAAGCGATTGCTGGCTTCCGCAGGCAACGCGCTGGATGGCGAACTGACGGCTCTGACCGAATACCTTGGGTCATTGGACACGGGATTGGGGCGGTCGGCGCAGGTTTCCGCCAGCAAGATGCGGTACCAGATGAATCGTCTGCGGCGGATGGCCGCGAACTTTGAATTGCAGAAGGAAGCTTCTCTAGGACGCCATGCTCAGGCCGTGATGCAGTCGCTATATCCACACGGAGGATTGCAGGAGCGTTTGGTTGGCGCGGCCTATTATCTGGCCCGGTCTGGCGATGGGCTTATCGACAAGCTGGTTAGTGAGGCTGCGGGTGGCTGTCCGGGACATAAGCTCATTCGGCTATAATTCGCCCCGTTTGCAGATCGAGACTCAAGTGGACTCAATTTCTGAGCGGAGGCATTTCGTGCGGCTTCTTTCCTATATTTCCATGGCTTTGTTGGCTTCGGCCGCGTTGGTTACGGCGGCCCAGACTGAGATAAAGCCCACTTCGTCCGCATCCTGCGCGGAGACTTCTTCCAGTAACGAATTTCTCGGCATCTCGACGATCCGCTTATGGCCCGGCGACGCGCCGCAAGCGAAAGGCGCTGGTTGCGACGACATTCCGACGCTCTCGATTCTGCGTCCGCAACCGGGGCACGAAAACGGCAGCGCGGTGATTGTGATGCCGGGCGGAGCCTACTTGCACCTGGCTTCGATCCTGGAAGGCAGGGAAGTGGCGGACTGGTTTACTGCGCGGGGATTTACGGCTTTTGTGCTGCGATACCGGCTGGGTAAGAAGTATCTGCTGCCTGTACCGCTGGTGGACGCGAGGAGGGCTGTGCAACTGGTGCGGGCCAGGGCGCGGGATTACCATTTTTCTCCGAATCGAATTGCGATCATCGGGTTTTCGGCGGGAGGCAGTCTGGCCGGACTGACGGCGACGCAGTTTGTTCCCGGCAATCCGGATGCGGAAGACCCGATCGACCGCGTCTCCAGCCGTCCGGATTATGTTGTTCTCGGATATCCGTGGATCGGCGCTGTCTCTCCGGACGTGTCTCATCTCAGCTATTGCAAGCTGATGGATGTGATGGATCGTTGCGAGGAATTGCAGAAGGCTTACTCACCCGATTTGTTCGTGACGAAGGACACGCCGCCGACGTTTATCTACCATACGACGGATGACGCGACGGTTCCGGTGGAACAGGCGCTGAGTTTCTATGAGGCACTGCTGAAAGCGGGAGTTTCGGGCGAGATTCATATCTTCGCGCACGGGTCGCATGGAAGCGGGCTGGGCTCCGGCAACGCAACGCTGGATCAATGGCCGAATCTGCTGGAAAACTGGCTGCGCGACAGGGGATTGCTGACTCCGGAAGCTGTCGTCCACTAGGAACTACTGACTGGCGTAACGTTGACACCATTTCGGACCCATGTTTTTATCGTTTCTGAATTCCAAGGAGCGATATGTACCCCCACATATTTCCGAAGAGGTCCCTTGTCACCTTCCCGTTTTCCATAGTGATTGCTGCGACGTTGTTGTTTGCCCCCGTTTCGCATGGGCAGGCCAGTCATGAGACAAAGAAAGCCGGGGAAGACGCAGCCCGGATCACGGACGATCTGCGCGAAGAGACGCCCAATGACTTCCTGCGGGTGACGTTTGTGCCTGCCGGGGTGAGCGTGACGACGCTGGCCCGCCCTGGCGCGCTGCGGGCCTTTGCTACGGCGACTGCGTTTTATCTGCCGCCGCTGCCGCTGAAGGAGTTTCCGCTCTACTCCGGGTTGGTGAATGACGACACGAAGACGTTGGTGGCGTTGCGCTGCCGTCCGGCGCACCCTGAGAGTGTGGACGCGGTTCTGGCGACCTGGCCGAATCTCTTTCACGCGATCGAGCGCGATGTGCACAGCGATCCTGCGGAGTGCTCGGCGGCAACGGCTACGCAAGATTCCGGGACACAGGCTTTCTGCTTTGCTCACGGTTTCAGCGATCCTGCGGGGTCGACGGTGCCGCGTACCTTAGCCGCAACCTTCGATTATGCCGCGCAGGCTTTCGATCCGGAGCATAAGCCGCTTGCGGACTGGCTGCATACCCAATACGGGGTCTTTCCGGCCTTCAGTGGACTGGGCTTCTCTGTCAAAGACTCATATTTCCTGGACACGCAGCCGATGAGCACGGCGCAACTGCTGGCGAAGTCCATTTCGCCGGAGTATGTGCTGAAGAACGTCAGCCTGAAGGAGGCTGGCTGCAGCTGCATCTCGGTTGCGCCGTATCCGGGGCGTGCGGATGATCTGCTTGATCCTGATTTCATCAGCAAGGCTGGCGGGGATGGGGAATGCAGGGAAGTGAAAACACTGAAGTCCGCTCATTGAGTCGGACTTCAATGATTTTTCAATTTAGTTCAGGAACATGGTGCGATAGAGGGTATCGCGCTGGACTGGTTTGAAGCCGGCATCTCGGATGATGCGGCGTAGCTCCTCTTCCGTCGTGCAATTGCTGGTGCCCGCGGCTTTGACTACGTTCTCTTCGAGCATAACGGAACCCACATCGTTGCCGCCGAAGTGGAGGCCTAACTCAAGGACCTTTAAGCCCTGAGTTACCCAGCTTGCCTGGACGTTTTCGATGTTATCGAGATAGAGGCGCGAGATAGCGAGGACTTTCAGGTATTCGACTGAGGTGGCCTCGTCCCAGCCCCGGCCGCCGAGGGCGGTGTGGTTCGGCTGGAAGCTCCAGGGGATGAAGGCCGTGAATCCGCCGGTCTCTTCCTGCAAACCGCGGACGACTTCGAAGTGGTTGATGCGCTGGTCGAAGGTCTCGCCTACGCCGAACATCATGGTGGCCGTGGTCCTCATGCCGAGCTGGTGTGCGGTGCGATGCACGTCGACCCAGTCCTGCGTCTTGCATTTGAGGCGGGCGATGCGATGGCGCACTTCGTCGTCGAGAATCTCAGCGCCGCCGCCTGGGATGGAGTCGA
Source organism: Acidicapsa acidisoli (assembly GCF_025685625.1). Lineage (NCBI taxonomy): Bacteria > Pseudomonadati > Acidobacteriota > Terriglobia > Terriglobales > Acidobacteriaceae > Acidicapsa > Acidicapsa acidisoli. The sequence goes on along the minus strand of NZ_JAGSYI010000003.1, from coordinate 780,471 downwards.
GGCCAGCGTCGCGGAGGCGGGCGATGGTGTCGCGGAGCGTGAGGTTGGAGTATTCGGCGATGGCCAGGATTTCGCTGGCGGATAGGCAATGGAGCCAGATCTGCGGGAAGCGCTGCTTGATGCCGGTAAAGAGGCGTTCGAACCAGTCGATCTTCAGATCGGGATGGAGGCCGCCCTGCATCAGGACGCCTGTGCCGCCCATCTCCTGCGTCTCGGCGATCTTTTCGTAGATCTTTTCGAAGTCGAGGATGTAGCCTTCTTCGGCGCGAGGGTTCTTTACGCCGGGCTTTGGCAGCGGTCGGTAAAAGGCGCAGAAGGTGCAGTACTCGGTGCAGAAGTTGGTGTAGTTGATGTTGCGGTCGATGATGTAGGTGACGACGCGCTCGGGATGAAGGCGGCGGCGGACGGCATCAGCCTCCATGCCGAGGCCGATCAGGTCATCCGAGTTGAAGTAATCGAGCGCCTGCTGGCGGGTAATCGACATGATTCTATTGTAGTCACATGCGCGGTTTTCAACCACGGTAGCGACGGAACGCTGGATCTGAGGATCTCAATCTTTCCGCAACGACCATCTCTTGTATGCGATGTAGCCGACATAAGCGAGCTGTGTTCCCCACACCGCGCAATAAATCATGATCAGATGCCTGTGCCCCATCTGGCTGTCAATCGCGGGATCGAATGGGAAGATGGACCCGCTGGAGAGAAGAAGTTTAGCCATGAACCGCTCCTGCGCGATCATTTTCTTGAATAGCATCAAGTGCTTTAGCAGATTCCAGTTCCTGACGGCGGAATTCCACCGAGTACCGAAAGCTCACGATCAACGCGCCCCATGCTAACCAAGCCACAACGTTCCACCAGACTGCCGCTTGCATGTTGGGTGCGATCCCGGAATCAGCTCCTCCTCCGAATACCGGAGCGGGATGTTGGGTGCGCCACCAGCGAGTGGACATATAAACAATGGGCATGTCGCAAAATCCGAAGACTGCAAGAGCCGCACAAATCACTCCCCGTGTTGAAGCCGACGAGAAACCACGAACCATAAGATAGCTGACGTAGATCAGCCATAGCATCAGCGTCGTGGTTAGTCGGGCGTCCCAGGTCCACCAGATTCCCCAGGTGACTCGCCCCCAAAGCGACCCTGTGACGAGTCCAAGTGTGCAGTACAAAACGCCCATCTCAGCACAGGCGAAGGCCAAAGCATCTGCTTTCATAGCCAGGACTGGTTTCTTGAATCGAAAGGAGAGGTAGACAATCGAGGCTGCCAGATTCAGCGGAAAGAAAATTGACGTGCCAATCCAATTTGGAAAGTGATAGTAAAAGGCGCGAATCATGTTTCCCTGGGCGGCATCCGGGGGCGATACTCTCAGGGCCAAATCAAGCCCGTATCCAATCAATGCCAAGGTTGCGATCAGCCAATACCACCGAAGATATCCTATTGAAGGTCTCACGCCGGTACTAATCACTTTATGCTGTCTCTCCAATTCGCTTCGTTCGCCGAATTCATGACGTCCTATTCTGGCTTTGCTGGTGGGATGGCCGGGGTATCCGATGCCTTCTCTTTTGGCTGAGATTTTTTCTCATAGGTGGAGACGCCCATGCTCATCAGGAAGAACCGAAATCCCTTGCGGAGTTTGTCGAGCAGATTCAATGGGTTGGTCCTCTTTGTTTAGAACGACACATCGGCGGGTTGGGAGACTTTGAGGACAGACTGGTCGCCAGTCTTCTGCTTCCAGGCTGCGCGGATGGCTTCGATCTTTGCCGTATTTTCGGATGTTTTCGGGTAGTCAATGACCAGCATCTTGGAGCGAATGCGCTCGGGAGCTGTCTCGTTCTTGCCCTGCCATTGGCCGTAGACATCCATGACGCTGAGGCCATCGGGGAAGCGCGGAGTGACTTCCTTGTCCAGAAAATCGCGCCATGCGGCCTCGCTTACGCCCTTTTCCGGAGCGTTCGCGGGGCCGAGGCCGAAGTAAAGCTGGGTGTCGACCCAGCCTTGTGTTTTAGCCGGGTGCGCTGCGTCGCCGTGGAGCGTGGGACTTGGCGCAGTCTGCGAGGAGAATGCATAGTGGGCGATGCCGAAGCCGAGCAGCAACGCTGCCGAAATTGCCAGCACGTTCTTCCATGGCCAGATTCGCATTCGATGGCGCTTCCTTTCGTTGGCTCAGTTCCGCATGGGGACCGGAATTTCTCATTTTGCAGGCTTGACCGGGAGGGCCGGCATAGACGGCAGAGCCGGGTCGAGATTCAGAGGCTCTTTGAGCAGGGCGATGGCTGCGGGAGGGAGTGGCTTGTCGGCGTTGGCCAGCAGGAGGCTTACCTGCCACATTTCGGTTTCGGAAAGAACCTTGTTGTAGGAGGGCATTCCGGTCAGGCGGATACCGTTTGCGACCTTCCAATAGGTCTCGCCCGGAGGGTCATCGCTGACGCCGACGACTTCGCCGTTGTGGTGCTTTTCCCAGAGTGGCGGCGCATCTGGAAACATGTGTTTGCCGACCGTTGAGGGGTTGCCATAGACGCCGTGGCAAAACGAGCATTGCTGACGGTAGATGTGCGCGCCGGCGATGAAGGTAGCCTCATTGGCTTCGACGGGAACGGTCTTTGGCAATTCGAGATCGATGCGGGTATGCAATGGGGTATGCGTAATTGCGCGTTCAAACGGCATTGCGGCATCCGTAACCGCGACCGGAGGATGACCGTAACTGAGCCAGGCCCAGACTCCCACGGGTATAAGCAAAATCCCGATCACGATGCCAACCAACAAACGAATCATTTCAGCTAGAACCTCCAGTTTCACCATCATACGCAGGGTGCAGCCAGAAAAGAGTTAAGTGAGTTGCTTCATTTCGCCTCTTTCGTTCCGGCTCACAATTTTCTGGACAAAGGCGTTCGGATTTGGCACGGTTGGCAGCGGACAGGAGATTGAGACAGGAGATTTTGGATGGCGGGTCACTCGATTGTGGATCACTCGAAGATGAAGCTGGGCCGGAGGCACGTCAAGAAGGACAGCCGGACACTCAGACTGGGTAAGTACCTCAAGGACGGATTGGCTGCTCCTCCCGAGGCCAAGGATTGGACAAAGGGAATCGCGAGCTGGGGCATGATGCTCAACGATGTGCATGGAGACTGCACGATTGCCGCGGCGGCTCATGCGGTTCAGGTGTGGTCGGCCAATACCAAGGGCGAAAAGGACGAAGTGACCTTGCCGGACTCTGTTGTTCTGAGCTATTTCGAGAAGTGGGATGGCTATAAGCCGAGCGATCCCAATACGGATGCCGGCGGGGTCGAACTGGATGTCTTGAACAACTGGCAGAAAGCCTCCTTCGAGCAGCACAAGTTGATCGCTTATGCCGACGCGGCTTACGCCAACCTGGAAGAGATTCGGCAGGCGATCACACTGTTTGGCGGGGTCTATATCGGACTAGCGCTGCCGATGACGGCGAAGACGCAGGCTGTCTGGGATGTCGTTCCAAATGGGGGCGATGACGCCAAGCCGGGCAGTTGGGGCGGACATGCCGTGTTTGTCCCAAAATATGACGCTCACAGTTTCACCTGCATCACGTGGGGAGCGCTCAAGCAGATGACGGTCGCCTTCTGGAAGGAATATGTCGATGAGGCCCACGCGCTGCTGAGTCATGACTGGCTGGAGCAAAAGGGAGCGCCATCGGGATTCGATCTTGACGAGCTGAAGGCCGACCTGGGACGGATCAAGTAGAGGGACGGGTAACGACGCGGGCAAAAATCGCGTTGATGTGGCTGGTGGGGATACCAAACGGCGTTTTCAGCCGTCAGACTGCTGTTACTTCGGAGATTTGCTGGCTGGCCGCTGGTCTGGAGCCAGGAATGGCGGGAGTGGCTTCGCGCGGCCATGGCCCAAGATGCTTTAATACGAAAGGGACCGCTGCCCGGTCTTGTAACCGTTGGTGCGCTTCTTGAAAGACCTGGAGGTATCTCGATCCTGATGTTTTCGTTTCGTCGTTCTGCTTTTTTGCTCGCTTTTACCGTTTCCGCGTGCCTCGGATCGCAGGCTCCGCAATTGCAAGCACAGGCGAGCAGCAGCTCTCAGCCCGCTGAGCCTGCCGCTGCTCCACAGCCCCAGACCACGGGACCTTTGACGGTACAGGCTCGTCTCAAGGCTCGCCGCGAACAGCGTCGCGCGGCTGCCATTCATGACGTCTACAGTCACCTTTATGAGGCTTACGTCGGCACAGGATACCTCCGCTTTACCCCGGGAACGGCTTTGCAGCGCGTGAATGAGTATTCCTGGAACGTCGGCGTTACCCGTTACTACAGCGAGCGTTTCGGTGTAACGGTCGATGGACGCGGAACCTATGGCTCTGCGTACATCGGTCCCAATGCAGCCAGCGATACCGCCGTTTACAAACCGGCAATCAGCGAATATACCGCGATGGCCGGGCCGACGTACCGGTTTCTATTGGAGCCCCGATATTCGGTCGCTGGCAGGATTCTTGTCGGGGGCGCCTTCGGCAACTTCTCCGGCGATACTGGCTCGTTTACGCCCGCGGAACTCGGGCTGTATCCCAACGGGGCGGGCCTCGCCCTGAGTGCAAGCGTTCCGGTTGAGTACAACGTAAGCCCGGGGGTTGGCCTGCGCATTGCTCCCGAGTATCTGCTTACCAACTTCGGTTCCACGACGCAGAACAACCTGGGCTTTACTGGCGGGATCGTGGTTCGCTGGGGTAAGCAGTAAGCGGATCGCGCAAGAGCGGACGATTTCCGAAGACAGCAAAAAGAGGCGCGGACCCGAGTCCGTGCCTCTTTTCTATTGCGGCAGTTTCTTCTTTTGATTCCTACTGCAGGATCGGAATGCCAGCGATGCGTTGCTGCCATTCGGCTGGGCCGGTCTGGTGAACGCTGGTGCCTTTGGCATCGACGGCCACGGTAACTGGCATATCCACTACGTCAAATTCGTAGATGGCTTCCATACCGAGATCGTCGAAGGCCAGCAGCCGCGAGCCGCGAATGGCCTTTGAGACGAGATAGGCTGCGCCGCCTACGGCCATCAGGTACACGGCTCCGAATTCGCGAATTGCATCAATCGCCGCAGGGCCGCGCTCGGCTTTGCCGATCATACCCAGCAGGCCGGTTTCGGCGAGCATCTGGCGCGTGAATTTGTCCATGCGCGTGGCCGTGGTGGGACCTGCGGGGCCAACGACCTCTTCGCGGACGGGATCGACCGGGCCGACGTAGTAGATGAAGCGGTCCTTGAAATCGACGGGCAGCTTTTCACCGCGGTTGAGAATGTCCGTCATGCGCTTGTGCGCGGCGTCGCGGCCAGTGAGCAGCTTGCCGGTGAGCAGGAGGACTTCGCCGGGCTTCCAGGAATCGGCTTCGGCGCGTGTTACGGTGTCGAGATTGACCGGTTTGGCTGTCGAAACGTCATAGGTCAACTTCGGCCAGTCGCTGATCGACGGCGGATCGAGGAAAACGGGGCCTGAGCCATCGAGCACGATGTGGGCGTGCCGCGTGGCGGCGCAGTTGGGAATCATGGCGACCGGCAGGTTGGCGGCGTGGCAGGGAGTGTCCAGCACCTTGACGTCGAGGACGGTGGTGAGGCCGCCCAGTCCCTGTGCTCCGATGCCGAGGCGGTTGACTTTGTCGTAGAGCTCGACGCGGAGTTTTTCGGCTGTGGTTTTGGGGCCGCGCGCTATGAGTTCCTGAATGTCGATGGGGTCCATGAGCGATTGTTTGGCTAGCAGCATGGCTTTTTCCGCAGTGCCGCCAATGCCGATGCCGAGCATTCCCGGCGGGCACCAGCCTGCGCCCATGGTCGGGACGGTTTTCAACACCCAGTCGACCACGGAATCGGAGGGGTTGAGCATGACGAACTTACTTTTGGCTTCGGAGCCGCCGCCCTTGGCCGCTACGGTCACTTCGATGGTATTGCCGCGCACCAGTTCGACATTGACCACGGCGGGCGTATTGTCCTTGGTGTTTTTGCGCGCGCCGGCAGGGTCGGCGAGTATCGATCCGCGCAGCTTGTTGTCGGGGTCGAGATAGGCGCGGCGGACGCCTTCGTCGACCATGGCCTGCAGGTCCATGTCGCCGTCGAAGCGCACGTCCATGCCGACTTTGACGAAGGCGTTGACGATGCCAGTGTCCTGGCAGATGGGGCGGTGGCCCTCGAAGCACATGCGGCTGTTGATGAGGATCTGCGCCATCGCGTCCTTGGCGGCATGGGACTGCTCTTTTTCGTAAGCAGCTGTGAGGCTTGTAATGTAGTCGACTGGGTGGTAGTAGCTGATGTACTGCAATGCGCCTGCAACGCTGGCGATAAAATCTTCCTGGCGAATCACCGTCATGCTCGAAGCTCCTCAGAACTATCTAGGGTAACGGACGAGGAGCGTGAGTGTCCTGTTGCTCGCATTGCGAGTTGTCGGGATCGAACTCACATGGACCGCCTTGGATGGTGGCAATGCGGTCTTTGGTGAGCAATGTCAGCCAGGATTCAGCGCTTACTGCTGGATAGTGCAGTTTGGCGAACTGAGTCCAAGCATCGCGATACGTGAGCCATGCGCGTTCCGCTGCGCGAATGCCCTCGGGCTGGACTGCTCCGTATTTCGATTTGTTGGCTTCGGCATCGGTAATGGCCTTGCGATAAATCTGGTTCAAGTCTGTGTCGGCTTTTTGAACTTCGGTGGCGGAATAGTTGGGAAGGCTGCCCTTTTCGAAGATTTGGATAGCGGCGAGGAAGCTGTCGCGGAGGCTTTGCTCGGCACTGATTTCTTCTGCGGCTCTCGCGGTGCCAGATGTGTCTATTTCGCCGCTCCCATGTGCTTTGGCGTATGCTGCGTGGGCCTTGGTCAGAGTTGCAAAAGCTTGCCTTTGCGACTCGGACCATTTCGACGACAGATTGCTCAGTGCGTTGGCGCGACTTTGATCGGCGAGTTCGGATTCGTAGGCTTCGCAGAAGCCTTGCATGAATCCGCTGGTGATGTCGTCGCAGAATTTGAAATTTTCCTTTGGGGGAATGGTTTGCTTCGCGAGAGATTCAAGATGCTCGATGCGTCCTCCGATTTCTGCCGGAGCGCCGCCAGCTTCGCAGGCAAAGCGAATGGCTAACGGGATGTTTCTTTCTACTCCATCCGCGTTCGCGTAGAGTTGCGCCAGCGTTGCCGCTCCACCCAGAACGCTGGCGACTGTGTGGCGGGGTTCAAGCCCGGCCTGAGAGGCGAGCCGCTCTTGCCATGCGCATTTGCGGGCAGCTTCGAGGTCAACTTTAGTCCCGATGCCGGAGTGAAGTTTGTAGGATGCGCAAGCTGGCCATTGCGCCGGAGCCGAGAAGGAAGCTGCCTCGGCGGGAAGCGGCGTTTGCGCGTATTGCGTGCACTCAGCTTTGGTCTTCGCGTCGGCGTATTCGACCTGCGCGAACGTGGGTATGGCGAAGGCGACCAGCACCGGCAGCACAAAACAATACTTTCCCATGCGAAGAAGGATAATGCAGGGGTCTTAGCTCTGTTGTACTGCCGGGCGGATATCCGTATGCACGAAGTCGTCACCTTTGTAGAGCAGGGGTTCGCGTTTGACGCGCGCGAGGGCGTAGGCGAAGCAGTCGCCGAAATTCAGGTTGGCTCGGTGTCCGCTGCCGTGGCCGTAGTCGCGATAAGCTTGGCGGGCGATCTGTGCTTGTTCAGCTGTAAACGGTTCGATCAGGAAGTTCGTCGCTTCGAGGATTGCATCGAAGCGCGCTCTCAGCCGTGGGTCCTTGTAGCCATCCACCACGATGGACGCCTCAAAGTAGGTGGCGGCAGAAATAGCGACCGTCTCTGGTCCAAGGATCGCCGCTTTAAATGCTTTTGCTTCTGGCTCATCCTTGAGAATAGCGATCAGCGCCGACGAGTCGACGATCATATGGGCAAACCCGTTTCAGGATCGTATAGTTCATCGATCAGCTCTTTGGAGGTGCGCCCGTCGTTCATCATGGCAGACGTCTCGCAGGTAACTTCATCCAACCATTTGGCCAGCCCGGCCTTGGGATTGGGCTGGTCTTGCGCCAACTGAGCCTTCACGGCGAGCGTAATCGCTCCCGTCATACTTTGTCCGGTGCGCTGACTTAGCTCCCGCACCAGCCGGACGGTTTCCGCATTTTTGATATTCAGGCTGGTCATGGTCTACCTTTCTGCTGTTTAATTCTACCATTCTACCAGATGACCTGCATGGAACTGCATAACAGACACATTCTGCTTCGAATGCACGGATGGCCTAATCTAAAGGACATGAGCGATTTCATTCCGGAGCGGGGCGCTGGCGCAGACACAAACGGGGCAAACCACCCAATCTACGATGTGCTGGTGATCGGTGCTGGGCCGACCGGGCTGGCTTGCGCCATTGACGCGCAGAACGCGGGATTTCGCGTGGTGCTGGTGGATAAGGGGTGCCTGTGCAATTCGCTGTACCACTATCCGTCGCACATGACTTTTTTTACTACTCCGGAGTTGCTCGAGATCGGCAATATCCCGTTTCCCAGCCCCAATCCGAAGCCCAGCCGTAATGAAGCGCTGCAATATTACCGCCAGGTAGCCGCGCACTACCGGCTCGATGTGCGCCAGTACCAGAATGTCGAGCGGGTGACGGGCTCCGACGGCGGCTTTCAGGTTCAGATCCGGGACCGGTTCGGTCGTGCGGGAGTTCTCACGGCACGGAAGCTGGTGGTTGCGACAGGATATTACGACCTGCCCAACTATCTTGGGATTCAGGGTGAAGATCTATCCAAGGTAATGCACTACTACGACGATCCACATCCGTATTCCGGTCTGGACGTTCTGGTGATTGGAGGTAAGAACTCGGCGGCGATTGCGGCTCTGGAGTTATGGCGGCATGGGGCTCGTGTTACCCTCGTTCATCGGGGACCCGACATTCACCGGCACGTCAAGTACTGGATCAAGCCGGATATTGAGAACCGCATCAAAGCAGGCGAGGTGACCGCGCATTTCTCATCGCAGGTGGCGGAGATCACGCCAGACACGGTGCTGATCGAGACGCCATCGGGAAATCTGGTGCTCAAAAACGACTTCGTCTTTGCGCTGATCGGATACCATCCCGACTTCGAATTCCTGGAAAGCCTCGGAGTGCGTTCCGAGGGCAAGGATCGCCTGCCGATTTGCGATCCTAAGACGTTGGAGAGTAATGTTCCGGGAGTCTATCTGGCTGGGGTCATCGTGGCTGGGGCGCGGACGAATGAGATTTTCATCGAAAATGGCAGGTTCCACGGCCAGCAAATCGCGGGAGATTTGGCAAACAAGCTCAGTGGTGCCACACTTTCTGCATCTAAATACTGACTTGTGTGTTGTCGCGAACTCCCGGGGGTGCTTCGCTGATGAAGGTTAGAGGATGGCCGCGATCCATTCGAATTCAATTGCTGTGCGGGCTGGTGCTGCTGGAAGCCCTTTCGTTGCTGCTGTTTGTCTTTGTTCTTCGCCGCCAGCAGACACGTGAAGGCTATGAACGCGCGCAACAGCGGCTGGAGCATCAGGCTACGTCGGTAGCGGTGCAGGCGGAGCAGGCGCTGCAGGATGCACACCCGGAGGTCATAAGCATCTCTGTCACCATGATGGGCCAGGCACCCAGCGTGGATACGGCGCGGGTCACAGATTCTCAGGGAAAGGTGCTGTTTGCCAGCGATGGCCTCTCGGTGGGCCAACCGCTGCGGCCACAACAGCTTGCCCTCATCCCCCGCCTGAACCAGAACAAGGCGTACTTTATTCCGCTGAGTGCCGGGGATTGGGAGGGGGTCAGGCCGATTTACGTCCAACGTAAGCTCTACGGCTTTGCGTGGGTAAAGACGGATAAGGACTGGGACGGAGAGCTACTGAAGTCCGTCCTGAGATCAACGGCGGTCTTCGGCGGGATCTGGATCGGCGCTTCTATCCTGCTGGCCTGGGGGCTGGCGCGTTCGATTACCGGTCCGCTGGCCTTGCTTCACCGCGGCACGAGGGCCTTGATGCGGTCGCCGGAGGGCGAAACGCATTTTCCCCTGCCGGTGACTGTGCATAACGAGATCGGAGAACTGATCGAGACCTTCAACCGCATGGTCGCCTCGATTGAGGAACAGCGCGCTGGCCTGAGCGACACCCTTTCGCTGCTGGATTCGATGCTTGCCAACGCGCCGATCGGGCTAGCGTTTTTCGATCGACGCTGCCGTTTCGTTCGCGTGAACCGTATTTTTGCGGAAACCACTGGGATTCCGCTCAGCCGTCATCTGGGGCGAACATTGCCGGAGGTGCTTCCAACTTCCGTCGCATACCAGTTGGAGAAGGCTGTGCAAGGCGTCTTCGATCAGGACACGCCGGTGCGCGATCTTGAGGTAACCGGTAGCGCCGAATCCGCGTTGCGGGCGCTAACGTGGATTGTCAGTGCTTATCCGATCCACACCACTTCGGAGCAGGTTCGCTGGGTGGGTTTGATCGTGATGGATGCGAGCGACCGGAAACGCAGCGAAGAGGCACTGCGCAAGACCGAAAAGCTCGCTGCGACGGGCCGTCTGGCAGCCTCGATTGCTCACGAGATCAACAATCCTCTGGAAGCGATTACCAACCTGCTTTATCTGCTCAGCAACCACGCCCAGCTGGAAGAACCGGCGCGCAGCTACGTGGAAATGGCGGAGCATGAGGTTCGCAGAATCTCCGAGATTACGCAGCAGACACTGCGCTTCTATCGCCAATCGACCTTGCCGGCCCTCACTAATCTCTCAGAACTGCTGGATTCGGTGCTCAGCCTGCATCAGGGGCGTTTGCGCAACCTCGGAATCACCGTCGAACGGCGGTACGACTCGAATACAAACCTTTATTGCTTTGCAGGGGAATTGCGGCAGGTCTTTGCCAATCTGATTGGGAACGCGATTGACGCGATGCAGGGCGGCGGCAGGCTGGTGCTGCGAGCTCGCCGCTCTCGCGATTGGAGCGATCCGCGCAAACTTGGGGTGCGCTTTCAGGTTGCGGATACGGGCTCTGGCATGACGCCGGAGGTAAGGAAGCACATCTTCGAGCCCTTTTTTACGACCAAGGAAGTTACCGGAACCGGACTCGGACTTTGGGTCAGCTCTGAGATTGTGGCGAAACACCGAGGTTCGATGCGTGTCCGCAGCCATTCGGAAAAGCTGGGCGGCCAATCCGGAACTATCTTCGAACTCTTTTTCCCCGATGAGATCGAAGTTCCGGCTGCGGCGGACACAGAGGCTCAGGTCATTCCCTCGGCTGTCTGAGATGAGATTGTGTGAATCTCATCTCAGACAGGCACGAGGCAATCACGGGTGTTACTCAGGCTGGTTGAGCTGGTTCTCAAAGATGTCAGGGTCGCGCGGGGTGAATTGTTCCTGAACCGCATCCTTGGCGGCATCGGTACGGCGGGAAGAAAAGCAAGCTCCTCCAGGCGCTGCCGCACCGGATGCAAAGCCGTGCGAGCGCGTAACATGCAGCCGATCCATCAGAATGTAGCGAACACGGACGCCGCCGGCCAATTCAGGAGAATCCGGCAGGCTTCCGGTGATTTTCTTGCGATCGACGAAGAGAATCAAAGCGGCATCGCTGGGATTGTCGAGACTCTGGCCTACGCCGACACCGAAGAGCGCAGGATGCGATTTCAAGAGGCTCGCTGCCGTTTTTTGCTTGATGGCCAGCACCTGATTCAGAGACGCAGCCTTGGGTTGTGTTGCAACCGGCGGCGCGGCAGACTCTCCGGACGGCCCGCTTACCGGCAGGACGACCGTGGGTACTCCCCCGACAGAAGCTGGAATTGCCGGTGCGCTGGCGGCGGAGTTCGTGGCCGGGACAGGTTCGACAAAGAGGGCAATTGCTCCCTGTCCGGGGTGGTCTTTGCTGGCTACGATGCCTGCGCGGACGATTCCATTGGCAGGGTTTATGAGGAGCTGGGCCTGCGCAAGCGCGGCTTCCACGCGCTCCCGTTCGGCGGCCGGTAACGCCGGTTTGCCGGGTGTCTCTTCCTGGCTATTCGCGCCGTCGTAGCTGAGGCAGGAGACGGGGTGGTCTACGCCGCCGACGAAGCTGTAGGTCGTGGGCGCTCCCGATTCCGGCACCTGGCTGTTCAGCTCGGCCAGAACATCGCCAGCCGGGCTCGCGATGGCCTGTTCAACTCCATTTATGTCGGTGCCACCCGCGAAGAAAAGCCCTACAGGCTCGGCATCGGCCGCGTCGACCACCAATGCGCCGGAGTCGCCCGCGTCGCTGAAGCTGGTGCCGGCGATGGCGATCTGATTGGTAAAGGTCTTGGTCATCGAGTGCGTGGTCTCGGCGCAATCGGTGAAGTAGTCGACAACAACGTCGACATCCACAGCGGAGACTGCTGCGCAGGTCAGTCCAGTGGTTCGGCCGCTTTTTGCAACCATCATGCCGAGCGAAGCAGCCTCACCCTTGCCTGCGGTCGATGAAATTCCCGGCGCGGCGGCGGCAAGTGTGCCGTCGGGCTGCTTAGTGCCGAGTTCCAGGATGCTTCCCCTGGGGTCTACCAGGCCGGGTGTTACGCGGGCAATGGCTGCATCCACATTAGTCGACGGGGAACTCAGAGCCGGATAGCCGGTGAGCGTCGCGACGGGATTGGTTCCGGGGCCGACGCCATAGGGAGTGCAGCCATTGTCGATCAAGCCGGGCTGAATGATGGTCTCGCCGGGGATCGATTGGTCGCTGCGCGCGAAGACATGGTTGTTGCTCAGCACAAACTGGTTGCCGCTGGTGTCCTGCAGCAGCGCGCCGAGCGTTCCGCCGCAGCAATCGGTGAGCTGACCTCGGCTGGCGTCATAATCCATATTGCTGCCGCTTGAGGAGCCGAGCGGGACGGGCACTGCCAACCGCGTCTGGTGCTCGGCAGGATTGCTGCTGATTCCCGCGGCATTCAGGAGCACGCGGGTCCAGCTAAGCGTGGGATTGGACGCCACGGTGCCGAGAATGTAGACCGAATCCGAAGCAGGAATCACAGCGGGAGCAGTGTACGTGACCGAGCAGACGGTGTAGGCGGGATTCGAACCTCCGACGGAGCCTCGCACGCAGCGGGGCGCGCTCAATGTTCCCTGGATGCTGGGCGTACCCGCAGTGTTGCTGGCCAGCGCAAACCGCATGCCCCCGGTGCCCCCAACCTCGGTCATGGAGCCGGAGATGGTGACCGAGCCGTTTGCGCCCAGGGAAAGATTGGCCGGAGTCAGGGGTTGGAGAAATCCTGGCGTAACGGTCAAGGCGGTATTGCCGGAGGGCTGGGCAGCTCTACCGGTTAGAACAGCGCTTACACGGACCGTTACGGCGTCCTGCGTCAGATAGCTGGGCGGAGTGTAGACGCCCTCCCGGCTAATGCTTCCGGGCCCGGCGGTCGGGTCGCCGCCGGAGACGGACCACTCGACGCTGGCCGGTTCTCCGTCCGCGAGCGTTGCGGAGTAGCGCGTCGTCCGGTTGGTGTCGATGCGCGTCTCGGATGCCTGAATCGAAATGCTCGACAGGTTCTGCGCAGCGCCGACATCTGAGGCGGAGACGCGTCCGCCGCAGCCAGCCACGAGCAGCGCCGCCGGGGCCAGCAGCCACGCGAGCGCATTTTTCAGATTCCGATGCAAATACCTGCTCCAACCCTGATTGGTGGTTTGGCGAACACCTGCGCGTCAGGAAATGACCCGGCGCAGAAAGCCTCGCACACCAAACCGGCCCAGAATTGCCAGAAAGAACGTCAACGCAAGCAGAATAGCCCATACCGGCATGTGTTGGACACCGGGAGTGACCGCCGCACGGAGCCCCTCACTGATATATACGATGGGATTGAAGAGTACCGCAATCTGCAACCAGCGTAGTTCTTTCAGGTAGGCCCACGGGTAATAGACGCATCCCAAAAAGGTTATCGGCACTACAATGATGGAAAAAACCAGTCCGATCTGCTTCGGGCTTACGATCGAACCGATGGCGAGGCCGAGCGAGCCCGCGAGCAGACTGGCCATAATCAGCACAAGAATGAATAGAAACCAGTTGTGAATGTCGGGATAGACAGGCGTCGCCGGAATCCAGATGGCCATGGGAATGACCAGAAGCGCGCCGATGATGCTCTGCATCGCCGAAAAACAGACCTTTTCCAACGCAACGGCCCAGACAGAAACCGGACACATCACGCGGTCATCGATTTCGCGGGTGATGCCGAATTCGGTCGACAGGGGTAGGGCCACGGCGGCGATTCCGCTGAACATGATGGCCACAGCCATCAGCCCCGGCAACAGGACCGTTCCGAATGCGGGACCCGCTCCGGCGGCCATCGGGTTGCCCCCGGACATGCGCGGCATGATGAAGGTGAAGACAAAGAGAAAGAGCAGGGGCTGCATACCGACACGCAGGATGAAGGGCGCAAGTTCGCGGCTCAGGACGCGCAGATCGCGCAGGTACAGGCCCAGAAATGACCGCAGGAACAGGGCGCTGCGCGCGGGGGGGCGGGCTAGATTGATGCTTGGATTCATGGTCGGGCTACTCACGCAGATCCCTCCCAGTCAGGTGGATGAAGACTGTCTCAAGACTCGGCTCGGTGATGGCAATATCGCGCAGACCCAGACGGGCGCTGGTCTGGATGATTTCGGGCAGCAGGCCATCGACGCTGCCCGCAAAGACCCGCAATCCCTCTGGCGTCGTTTCCGCCGACCGCACGCCCTCACGCCGACGCAGATCCTCGGCTACCGACTCCGCGCCTTCCATGTTCCGTAGTTTCAGGTCGATGATCGTCTGGGCGCCAAAGGTGTCTTTCAGTTTCTGCGGTGAACCGAGAGCGAGCATCCGGCCGCGGTCGACGATGCCGACGCGGTCGCTCAATTCGTCGGCTTCTTCCATGTAGTGCGTGGTCAAAACGACGGTGATTCCTTCCTTGCGCAAGCCCTGCACCGCGGTCCACATGGCGATGCGGCTCTGCGGGTCGAGCCCAGCGCTTGGCTCATCGAGGAAGAGCACCGTGGGCCGATGGGCGATTGCGCGGGCGATCTGAACGCGCTGCGCCAGACCGCCGGAGAGCTGGTTGGGATATGCCTTACTGCGCTCCGTCAGCAGAAACTGCGCCAGCAATTCGTTGCTGCGCAACTTGGCCTCGGAATGCGAAAAACCGAAGTAGCGGCAGTGGAAGTAGAGGTTTTCGTAGATCGAGAGCGAGCGGTCGAGCGTGTTGAACTGGGGCACGACGCCGATAAATTGCCGCGCATGCGCCGGATGCTTAACCACGTCGATCCCGGCAATGCGAACGACTCCGCTGGTCGGCAGCGTGCGTGTGGTGCAGATACCGATGGCGGTTGTCTTTCCGGCTCCATTGGGGCCAAGGAGGCCGAAAATCTCGCCCTGCTGGACCTCAAGGTCTATGCCGTCCACGGCCACTACACGCTGCTTGCCCTCGTAGACCTTGGTTAAGGATTCAATTTTGACAATCAACGCATACTCGCTCTGGGAGGAATACTCTGCCTTCTCAGATTACAGTACCGGTGATTACGATTGGGTCGAGAGGAAATTCCCGCTGTTGGCCTGCGCAGTCGGACAACACTCGGACAAACGCAACGGGCCGGAGTCAGACTCCGGCCCGTTGCGCATCGACGACGGTCTTCGCCGCCAGGTTTACTGGGGTCCTCCGCCTGTGGCGGCAAGGGCAATTACCATTTGTGTCCCGCCCTCTAACTGGATATCTTTCTTCGCACCGAGCAGGATGCTGGAAGCCTGAGCCATTCTGGGATCTTGCTGCCCCGTTTCGTTGTTAGCCAACAACACGCCCGGAATCGATGTGGTGCGGATGGCTATATTGCCGTTGGTCGCAACGACAGTTCCCGCCGCGGGAATATTGCTTCCTGCGGGGACTGCTCCAGCGGCGCCGCCTGCGCCTTGCGGCGCTCCGACCGCCGGGGTGCTGCTACTCGCCGGATTCGCGCTTGTTCTTGGGCCGTTTGCAGCAAGCCCGCTCGGGGCTCCGCCGGGCGAAACTGCACCGGGCATGGCTGCGGCGGACCCGTTATCCAATGCTTCGCTCGCAGGTGGCGCAATTGACTGAATCTGTGAATGGACCGCCAGGCTCTGGCCGCCCTTTAGCTCAACATGGTCAATTTGGAGCGCTACCTGGGAGTTCTCTCCGGCCCCGCTCGGTTTCACGGCGACGACATGGCCCATGAGCTTTGACCCCTTGGGAATCTCGGTTCCGTCCGCTGTCTTTACAGACGCCTTGGTTTTAACGACGACGTTATCGCCCGTCTTGGCGGTCTTTGAGTCCAGTTTGCTCTCAAGTTCGCCGTTGACTGGACTCATTACGGCGGCAGGGGACGACTCTGGGCTCGAATTGGGGCTTGCGGCCGTGGCTGCCGGCTGCGAAGGAGCCGTCGTTTCAGGAGGGTTCTGTTGGGCAGTGGGATTGGCCGGTGGACTGGCTGGGGATGGTTGCTGCGATGGCTGCTGTGCCAGGAGGGGGAAGCTTGTCAGAGCTAATAGGGCGGTCACAAGCGCTGTGCCTGTTTTCATGAAATACCTCCGTTGGTTCCCACGCTTCCGTATCCTCGCGTGACACGGTCGTGAAGGTCTCGGGATAAATAAGTTGCAAATGCCGTGCCAAACCGACGCTTTCAGCGCAGATCTCCGCAAGGGATTGACGTGGAATCAGTTGGCCTTGGGTCGCGTATGACGGGCGTAACTGCAAAGTCATGATTTGGAGGGAATTCTCTTCACGATCGAGTAATTCTTACCCGGTCGAGATTTCCCTCTCGGCGGACGCGCGAAAGCAGCATTCGGAAACCGGAACATGCCGATCTCAAATAGATTGCATCGCGTCTCCGACCTGTACATCTACTCCGTAATCCATATCTTGTGGTTCAATGGAGGCAACCTATGGCCACCTTGTTCCCTGACGTTCAGACCAGCCACGCCATCCCGCCGCGCATTCACTCGTCCGGCGATTTCGTTCAGACGCTGATGAAGCTGCAGCGGGCTACGCATCTGATCGCCTCCGCCCTCGATCTCGAATCCATTCTCGATCGCG
The DNA here is from genome assembly GCF_025685625.1 of Acidicapsa acidisoli. Taxonomy (NCBI): domain Bacteria; kingdom Pseudomonadati; phylum Acidobacteriota; class Terriglobia; order Terriglobales; family Acidobacteriaceae; genus Acidicapsa; species Acidicapsa acidisoli. The sequence continues at coordinate 763,491 of NZ_JAGSYI010000003.1, read as the reverse complement.
TGGTCAATGACATCGCCGCCTCGCTTGGAAACATTAAGGTTGCGATATGGCTCCGTGACGGCGAAACAGACGATATGGTCCTGCAGGAAGTGTGTGGCTGCACGGTGTGCCAGAAGGGTATGCGCCTGCAAATCGGCAAGTGCGGCATGGTGGGCCACGTGGCGGCTACGGGCAGAATGCGATATGCCCGCGATGTTCACCAGGACGCTTACTATATCGCCTGCGAACCCGCAACAAACTCGGAAGTCAGCATCCCGCTCAAAGCTGGTGGTCAGGTTATCGGCGTTCTTTGCGTTGACCATCACGAGATCGACGCCTTTTCCGAGGACCAGCTCCAGGTGCTTCAGGCGCTAGCCGGCCACATTGCCATCGCCATCGAAAACGCGCGTCTCTTCATGCGCGAACGCTGTGAGCGCGAACGCATGCAGCGGGAATCGGCCGACGCCCGCGCCATCCAACAAGCGCTTTTTCTGAAGCCGGTGCCGCTCATCCCCGGCTTTGCGTTTGAAACGGCCTGGCATCCCGCGGGAGACGTCGCCGGGGACTGGTTCGATTTCATCGATCTTGGTCAGCAGCGTTACGGAATCGCTCTGGCCGACGTCTCCGGCAAGGGCATGTCGGCTGGTCTCCTCATGTCCGCCACTCGCGCCATCCTGCGCTCGCTCGCGCCTCTCTATGCATCTCCGGCTGAAACGCTCGAGCACTTGAACAGGATACTCACCGAAGATTTCCCGCCGGGCAAGTTCGTCACCATGGTCTACGGAGTGCTCGACGTCAACTCCCGCGAACTCACCCTGGCCAGCGCCGGACACCTTCGTCCCTTGCTGATCAATCATCACTGTGCGTTTCTTGATTTAGATACAGGCCTGCCGCTTGGCCTCGGTGCGTCCTCCTACCCGCAGTGCACGATCACGCTCTCTCCCGGCACCAAGTTGCTGCTTTATACCGACGGCATCACGGAAGCCATGGATAGCAACGAGGAAGACTACGGACCGGCTCGCCTGATTGAGCACTTTCTGCAATCCGACGCATGTGTAGACGGCCTCATCGCGGAGGTCCAGCACTTCGGTGGAGGATCGGACCAAAGTGACGACGCAACCGCTGTTCTCATCCGCAGCCGATAGGCTCTGCAGGACTTGCTCAATCCGGATCGGACGGGGCAGAGCATTGCGGAATCGGCGCGGAGCGCTTCGAGAGCGCTCACATACTACACCCGCCAAGTCGCTGATTGCACGCACATTATTCGCGACTAAATTGACGCAAGATTCATAATTCAGCAATCCCTTTTCGGGTCTCCGCTTGCTAGCATCCGGTGCCAAGGAGGGGATATGAAAAAGACATCCCTGTTGATTTTGTCCATGGCCGTTTTCGCGGCGGCTAATGCGACGGCGCAAAGCAATGAAAAGGATTGGCATCACGGCCAAATCCGCCACGTACTGTTGATCAGTGTCGATGGCATGCATGCCGTTGATTTCAAGAACTGCTCGGAAGGCATCTCCGTAATCAACAACGGCGCTCCCTACTGCCCCAATCTTGCCGCTCTTGCCACGACGGGGATCAACTACGTGGGCGCGAGCACTTCGAAGCCATCCGATTCCTTTCCCGGCCTGATGAGCATCGTTACCGGCGCGACTCCTCGCACCATGGGCATCTACTACGACGTTGCGTATGATCGCTCGCTCGATGCGCCGGCGAAGACGACCGGCAACGGTCTCTCTTCAGGTCCATGCACTTCTGGAGCTGCGCCTACCGGCACGACGACCGAGTACGAGGAAGGCATCGATCTCGACCAGACCAAGGTGAATGGTGGCGCAAGCGGCGCGGGGCTGACGGATGGCGGCATTGCCTCGATCGACCCCACGCGTCTGGTTCGCGACCCCAAGAACGGCTGCGCTCCCGTGTGGCCCTGGAATTTCGTTCGCACCAACACGATCTTCAGCGTGATCCACGCGGCTGGCGGATACACAGCCTGGTCGGACAAGCATCCTGCGTATTCTTCCGTTGCGGGGCCCAATCCTCTCGGCGCGGGCGCTCTGGACGATTTTTACGCGCCTGAGATCAATTCCAATGTCGTTGGTCTGCCGGGCGTCAGCACCCCGGAGGGCGTTTCGTGCGCTGTCGTCCGCGATCCTGGCTCCGATATTACCGCTTGGACCAACAGCTTCGAGAACATCCAGTGCTACGACACGCTCAAGGTCAATGCAATTCTCAATGAAATCGCGGGCAAGACCCACGACGGCAAATCGGCCCATACACCGACGATCTTCGGCATGAACTTCCAGGCCGTCAGCGTCGGCCAGAAGCTGGTTGAGTCGAGCAACTCCACGACCGGCGGTTATCGGGACGCGGCAGGAACGCCAACCCCGGCGCTGCTCAGCGAATTCCAATATATCGACGACTCCATCGGAGAAATGATCAATGCCATCAAGGACAACGGCCTCTACGAGTCGACCCTGATCATCATCACGGCCAAGCACGGGCAATCACCGATCGATCCCAAGTTCTATAACCCGATTCTGAACACCGGCACCTCCCCGGCGACGCTGCTTGCCAGTCTGCTGCCCACCTCGGAGAATCCCAATACGCCGGGCGGCATCGGTCCGACGGAAGATGATGTCTCGCTGCTTTGGCTAGCCAACTCCGCTAATACCCTGGGCGCTGTATCGACTCTCGAGTCGAACATCACCAAGGCGGGGATCGGGCAGATCTTTGACGCCCGTTCCCTCGCGCTGAACTACAACGTCCCTGGCCTGCCGCCCAACGGCGATCCTCGCACGCCCGACATCATCGTTACGCCCAATGTCGGCGTTGTCTATACGGGCAGCAACAAGAAGCTGTCGGAACACGGCGGATTTGGGCATGACGACACCAATGTGATCCTGTTGGTCTCCAACCCCGCCATCGCGCCGAAAACAGTGTATTCGGGCGTCGGAACCAACCAGGTTGCACCTACGATTCTCGATTCGCTTGGCCTTGACCCCAAGAGTCTTGATGGTGTTCGCCTGGAAGGAACGGCAGTATTGCCTCGGTAATACTCGAAGATCCGCTACGACTGAAACGCAAAAATGCGCGGGCGTCTTTCCGAGATGCCCGCGCATTTTTCGTTCGCACCGATTTCGGTTCGATTACTCCGCTGAGATCACGATCTTGCCGAAGTGGCCTGCGCCTTCCATGCGGCGCAGGGCGGCAGGAGCCTCGGCGAAGGCGAAGACCGAGTCGACGGCAGGCTTAAGTCCTGCCTGAGCGACGGCCTTGTTCATCGCTACAAAGTCGGCGCGAGATCCAACGTAAACGCCCTGAATCCGGATTTGCCGCGAGAGGATCGGGCGAACATCCACGGCCTCGGCCACGCCCGAGAGCACGCCGATCTGGGCCACGGTTCCTTCGGGCCGAACGGCTCGAATCGCGCGCGGCAGGGTCCCAGATCCGCCGACTTCGACCACCAGGTCCACGCCCGTGCCGCCGGTCTGCTCCAAAGCCCACTTCTCCCAGTCGGGATTGGTGCGGTAGTTGAGTCCGGCGTCTAATCCCAGAGTTTTTGCGCGCTCCAGTTTTTCGTCGCTGCTCGAGATGCCGAGAACCCGCGCGCCGGCCATTTTGGCGAACTGCAGCGCGAAGATCGAAACGCCGCCCGTGCCCTGAATCAGCACGGTATCTCCGGGCTGCGTATCGGTGGCCTTGAAGAGCGCACTCCAGGCTGTCACCGCTGCGCAGGGAAGCGTTGCGCCTTCCTGGTAGCTCAGGTGATCGGGAATGCGCACCAGGCCGGATTCAGCGAGCGCGACCTCCGTGGTCAGCATTCCGTCAATATCGCCGCCCAACGCGCCTTTCGCTTTGGCTGCGGTGTGACGGCCATCCTGCCAGTTCTGCATGAAGATTCCGGCCACGCGATCGCCAGCCTTCCATTGCGTGACTCCTGCTCCCACAGCCACTACTTCACCCGCCCCATCGGAACAAGGTACGCGCGGCATTGCGAGGCGCGGGTTATAGAGGCCCTTGACGACCATCAAGTCACGGTAATTGAGCGAGATAGCGTGGACGCGCACGAGTACCTGGCCTGGTCCGGGTTGCGAGGAGGGTTTTTCAGAAAGGACAAGCGAATCGATGCCGAAGGCGGGAATTTGCCACTGCTGCAAGGGGGTCTCCTATAACTCTGGGTGATTCGATGCGCACGGGATGAGACGCGATTCCGCCCGATCCACGTAGAATCGAAGTACAATCAAAGCATGGCACGTGGTTGGGAAAGCAAATCGGTGGAGGAGCAAATGGCAACAAGCCAGCAGCAGTCGTCCATATTTTCCGGCAGCGCGCAGGATCTCCGGAAGCAACAAGTGGATAAAGCTCATCGCACTCGTCAGATTCAGGAATTGAACCTGCAACGGGAATTCATTCTATCGCAACGTACATCAAATCCTGGCCGGAGAGCGGCTTTGGAAGCCGCCCTGGCGCATATAGAGGCACAGATTCAAGCGTTAAATTAACATCCTTTGCGACTGAAACTAACGCGTATTGCCTGTGGTTCCAGTCTGTTCGCGGTGAAACATCAACGAATTGGCCTGCGTCACGGAGGTCATCAGGACGTGCGCAATATTCACGTGCGCAGGTCTGGCGACTGCCCAGACGATTGCATCGGCCACGTCCTCCGGCGTGAGCGGCACTACGCCCTGGTAGACCTTGGCGGCACGGGACTCATCGCCGCGAAAGCGAACCTTGCTGAAGTCTGTTTCCACCATGCCGGGATCGATGCTCGTTACGCGAACTGGCGTCCCGAGCAGATCCTGGCGCAGGCCGTCGTTGATTGACTTCTCCGCTGCCTTGGTGGCGCAATAGACCGCTCCGCCGGGGTAGGGAAGCTCGCCTGCGGTGGAGCCGAGGTTCACGATGTGGCCCGAACCGCGCTCCACCATGCCCGGCACGACGGCGCGGGTCACATAAAGCAGCCCCTTGACGTTGGTGTCGATCATCTCTTCCCAGTCGTCGATCTGGCCCTGATAGAGCTTGTCCAATCCGCGGCTCAGCCCGGCGTTGTTCACCAGGATGTCGATTGAGGACCACTCGGCGGGCAAAGCTGCGATTGAGGCGCCCACGGCGGCATGATCCCGCACATCCAAGTCAAAGGTTTGGACGGCCTGCGCGCCTTTGACTAAAGCTTGTTCAGCGACGATATCTACTTTTTCCTTGCGGCGGGCGCATAGAAGCAGCCGGGCTCCTTCGGCGGCGAAGGCGTAGGCTGTGGCCTCGCCGATTCCGGCGCTGGCCCCGGTGATGAAGACGGTTTTTCCAGAAATACTCATGTTTTTATCGTATCCAATCTGAAGCAGGGATTTGCCGATGAGAGCGATCGGCAATAGTTGAGGTTTATTCAAGTCCGCCGGAAATACATTACCGGTGCGCGGCCAGTTCAGCCGACGCAAGCATACCACTGGGCCAGTCGGCACGCGCGAGCCCTGCGGCAAGGGCGTCCGCAAACCGGTCGGCCATGCTTTCGGCGATGGCAAGCCGGACTTTGCCTGCTTCGGCCGCTTCGAGAAACAGCTTCAGATCCTTGACTCCCAGCGCGATGGTGGCTCCCGGCTGCGCGGGAGGCTCCAGCATCACCTTGCTGTAAGCGGCATAAAAGGGTGATTGAAAGAGCGCAGAGTTCACCGTTTCGAGCATGGTGGCAGGATCGATGCCGCTCGCCTTTGCGAAGACGACCGCCTCGCTCAACGACTGGATCATCATCGTAATCAGAAAATTGCCCGCGAGCTTGACGGCATGAGCTTGTGAAGGCCGCGAACCTGCCACGGAAATGCCGCGGCTGAGCGGCTCCAGAATGGGCCGTGCTTTGGCGACGGCCTCGTCTGTGCCCGCGACGACGATCCACAGACGGCCCTCGGCGGCCACGTTGGGACGGCCGAAAACGGGCGCAGCCACATATTGCTGCCTGCGCAACGCATGTTCCTGAGCAAGCCGCTCGGAGAGCGCAACGCTGATGGTGCTGCAGGCGATGTGCAGCGCGCCTGCGTCCAGAGCTGCAATCGCACCGTCAGAGCCATTTGCGCTGAGCAGCACTTCTTCATTGGCTGCGTCGTCGAAGAGCATTGAAACGATAGCATCCTTGCTGCGCGCGGCTTCGGTGGGAGTTTTTGCAATTGCCGCGCCTTCGGCGGCGAGTGCTTCTGCCGCCGGAGGTGTCCGGTTCCATACCGTTACATCATGACCTGCAGCGATGAGCCGTCGAGCCATCAGCGAACCCATCTTGCCCAATCCTAGAAAGCCGATCTTCAAAGTCAATTCCTCTCCTGAGAGATTCCCCTCGTTTCTGATGCCGCAGCCGCTCGACTGGATAGAGGTAGGCGCATCGCCTCATCGTAAACTGGTGGCTGCATGATCCGAACTGTGACCGCGACCCGTTATGTGCTGCCGCTGCGCGAAGGCGGTTCGCTGCCCGCCATTGTTGAGGCGGACGATCTCGGAATCTACGTGGCAAAGTTTCGCGGAGCGGGGCAAGGCGTAAGCGCGCTTGTGGCCGAGCTGGTCGCGGGCGAAATTGGCCGGGCGCTGGGACTGCCTGTTCCCGAGATCGTCCTCATTGAGATGGACGCGGCTTTGAGCCGCAACGAGCCGGATTATGAGATTCGTCAACTGCTCAAAGCCAGTGTCGGGCTGAACCTCGCGCTCGATTATCTACCCGGCTCGACGATGTTCGATCCTGCGGCGCGGGATGCCGCTTCGGCAGAGGAAGCGTCGTTGATTGTATGGTTCGACGCGTTTACACAGAACGTGGATCGCACCCCGAGAAACGCCAATCTGCTGGTATGGCATCGCAGGCTCTACCTGATCGATCATGGCGCAGCACTGTATTTCCACCACAACTGGGAGACAATGCCGAGCAAGATCGAATCCGCATTTGCGGAGACAGCTCACCACATTCTTTTGCCGTGGGCATCGCGGATTGAGCAGGCTTCGGCCCATGCGCATGCACGGCTGACGCGGGAGATTTTCGAGGGAGTTCTGGATCTTGTTCCGGACGAGTGGCTGGACGACGGCCGCACAGCGCTGACCCCGGCGCAAAAGCGGGCGGCGTACGCGGACTTCTTCGTCAGGCGGCTTGCTGCTTCAAGGATCTTTGAAGAGGAGGCGATGCGCGCGCATGCCCAGCTCGTTTGATTACGCTGTAATTCGCGTAGTGCCTCGCGTGGAGCGGCAGGAGTTCATCAACGCCGGAGTTGTCGTCTTCTGCCTGGAAAAGAAATTCCTGGCGGCTCGCATTCACCTCGACGAGGCGCGCCTGAAGGCACTGTGGCCGGGAACGGACGTCGAGCTCGTCCGCGAGCATCTGGAAGCGATTTCCCGTATCTGCGCCGGGGACGAATCCGCTGGCCCGATAGCAAAGCTCTCGCAGCGGGAGCGCTTCCATTGGCTCATTTCTCCGCGCAGCACCATCATCCAGCCGTCGCCGGTGCACACAGGCCTATGTGAAAACACCGACGATCTGCCGGAACGGCTGGCGAAGCAGCTTCTCGATATTTGAAAACGGGGCAAGTCTTCTACGACGGCGTGACTAATTGATGCGCAATCGCAAACAGAGCCAGTTCCAGGCGCGTTGAAACGCCGGTTTTGTCGAAGATATTCGATAGATGCCGCTTGACCGTCTCCTCGCTCAACGTGAATTGCTTGGCGATGTCGCGATTGCTGCAGCCTTCCACGATGCAGCCTACTACTTCAAGCTCTCGCGGAGTCAGTCCATAGGTCTTGCGCTGCGGTACGGCGGCCTGCTGCATCAGCGTGTGGAGCGCGCTGACCAGGTTGACGACGCGCTTGCCGCCGATCCAGTAATCTCCGGCGATCACGGTTTTGATCGCGGTCTGCAGATGGTCCGACAGCGCGTCCTTGAGGACGATGCCGCGCGCGCCGATCTGTAGAGCTTCGATGATCTGCTGCGTGCTGATGAGCGAGGTGAGAAGGATGATCTTGACCGTCGGCGTCCCGTTCATGATGGCGCGCATCGCTTCGAGACCGGGCAAGCGCGGCATCTGCACGTCCAGCAACAGAATATCCGGCTCAAGCTCAAGCGTCTGAGTGATCGCCTCATCTCCATCCGAGGCCTCGCCTACTACTTCGAAACCTGGATTTGCGGAGAGCATATTGCGCACGCCGATGCGTACGACAGGATGGTCATCCGCCAGCACAATGCGAATCTGGCGATCATTTCTTTCAGTCCGATCCATTCGAGCTATACCTCCCCGTTTACGCCCATCTTCAACCGCAGCGATTTCCAGTTATCCAGCCTGGAAATTGTAGTTTCAGGTTACTCCAGTAATCCATTCCCAAGCATACCTTGCAACTCGCTCAGTGCGAAGTGTAATTGCGACAGTTCTTTTAGCCAAGTCTCTGGCCGGTTACTATTTTCCAATCGAGCGGCGGCTGCGGTGGCGATTGAAAACCCAACCATGGCGCAACCGCCTTTGATTGTGTGTGCGATTCGCGATACTTCCGTCGTGTTTCCGGCGTCGATGGCGGCGGCAAGTGTTACCAGCCGAGTTTTCATATCCGAGGCCACGGCGGTGTAGATCTCCAATACCGCTGATGCGGACATCATGGCTCGAAGCTTGCCGAGCACGATTGGATCAATTAAGAGGTCTGCCTCTGCGGTTACGGAAGGCAGATCCGATGCGGCAACCAAATTCGCTTCCGGAACAGCTGCTGAGCCCGCTGGCGCTGTTGCGGAGCTTCCGCCTTCTAGGAGCGCGATGAGAGCGTCTACTTCGACGGGCTTCAACAGAAATCCGTCGGTGGCTTGGCGCAGCTCTGCGCTCACTTCGCTGCCGCTGATGGCGATGAGCTGTGCATCGCTTAGACGGCGTAGTTCCGTCACCAGCTCCGGACCGCTCAGCCCCGGCATCTGGGAATCCATCAGGATGACTTCCGGCAGCACTGCGCTGGTCTTGAGAAACTCCAGCGCCTTTGCGCCATCCTCGGCGCAGTCAACCGGATACCTCTTCATCTCAAGCACTGTCGATAGCACTTCGAGGCTGATGACGTCGTCGTCAATCAGCAGAATTCTGGGAAACGCTGAGCTTGCATTGGGATGCGCCATCCCGTCTAGTTTGCCACTTCAAACCGGTTCATCGGGATGGAAAAGCGAGTTTGGCGCGGTCGGCTTAATTTCCAACGACAAGGACCTGGAAGCTGCCGGCTACCGGAGCCTCTTTTAGACCACCGATGCCGCCATTGTGCGTGAGATCGAATCCCGTTATGTTGGTGACCAGATAAACCTCGCCGGAGACCGGGTTGACAGCCAGCGTTCGCGCCCGCGCCCGCGTCGGCAACTCCTGAATTACGGCGTACGAGTCGGTCAGGTGCTGGCGAATGACGGTCAGGCTGCCTACCCCGCCGCCGTTCGACGCGTAGATTAGCCCCCGGTTCGCATCGTAGCCGATTGCATCTGTTCCCGCGCCAATCGGAAGCGACGCGACGAGCTGCCCGTTGGTGGAGTTCAGCACCTGCAACTTCATGTTGTCGCAGGCGGTGAACAACCGCAGGTTGGCGCTGTCGACGGCTAGACCTTTTGGGGCCTGACAATCCTGGCCGAGCCGAAAGACGTGCAGCGCCTTGGGAATCGGCTGTACATCCAGAGCGGTATCGCTCCAGTCAATTGTCACAGAGGTCGCGGACGGATCGACAGGTTCGGATTTAGCGGCGGCAGGCTTAACAGCATCGGGCGAACTGTTGCCAGACAGGGTGCGCAAGTGCGATCCGATGCCTTGCGCATTGAAGTAGGCAATCTGGCTGCGATCCGTAATGTTCACATACACGGTGCCCTTGCCGTCGGTCTGCGCATAGCCGAGTTTGCCAGGCAGAAGCAAATCCGCAAGCGGCTTCCGGGAATCCGCGTCAATCACTGTCACGGTCGATTTGACGAGCGGGTCGGATGAGGTGACAATCCGCTGTCCGCTGCTTGTGCGTCTCGGAATCCTGCTCTCTTCCGCCGTGGCCGGGCAGATGACAAAAACCAACCGGCTTGCTGGCTCAAAGACGATGGCGCGCGGATTCTTGCCGGTAGGAATTCTGGCCACGACCGCCAGCGTCTCCCGGTCAAAGACCTTGACATCATTGGACGGCCCATCGCTGACATAGCCGTACTGGCCATTGCTGTCGAGGGCGATGCCATGCGCATCGCGCATTCCCGCTATCTCGCCGGCGACCGTGCCTGCATCCACGTCCACTACTTGCACGACGGGGCCATGAGCGATGTAGAGTTGCAGTGAATCCGGGTCGAGCGTCAGGTAATCCCAGTTACCTTCGCCGCCGATGTTCCATGTTTTCTTGATGACAAATGGCTGCCCCGGCAACTCAGTCGCCTGCGGAGTCTGCGCCGCCAGACCGGCGCAGGCCAGAAGACAGATTGCCAGCCAGACCATGCGCGTTGGGGCCAGAACTCGACGCATCGCAGTTTGTTCCTCAGCCATTTTGACGCTCTTTCGACGCCCTGCGCTCACATTTATTCCATTGCGGTCGGAACCTCATGCAGCCAGCCGGGATGCTTCAGCAGTTCCCGAGGGCGCGAACCGTCCGCCGGACCGACCAGCCCGTCGCGCTCCATCAGGTCAATTAAGTGCGCGGCGCGGCCGTAGCCGATACGCAGCCGCCTCTGGAGCAGGGAAGTCGAAGCTTTGCCGAACTCGAAGACCAGACGAACTGCGTCGTCGAACAACTCGTCGTCATCCCCCTCAGCCGATCCGTCGCCCTCCATCTCCTTGCGCTCTTCCCGGGGAGCTTCGAGGAAGCCTTCGACATATTCGGCCTCGCCCTGCGCCTTCCAGAAATCGACGACGGCGGCGGTCTCCTTTTCGCTGACGTACGGCGCATGAAGCCGCATCAGCCGCGAAGTTCCCGGCGGACGGAAGAGCATGTCGCCGCGACCGAGCAGCGACTCGGCTCCGTTGTCGTCGATGATTGTTCGCGAATCGACCTTCGACGCGAGCCGGAAGCTGATGCGCGTTGGCACGTTGGCCTTGATGAGGCCAGTGATGACGTCGACCGAGGGCCGCTGCGTCGCCAGAACCAGATGAATGCCGACCGCACGGGCCATCTGCGCCAGTCGCGTGATGGATTCCTCGACGTTGGCCCGGTCAAGCATCATCAGATCGGCCAACTCGTCGATGATGATGACGATGAACGGCAGCGGCGTTTCTTCCTCGCCAGCTTCCGTAAACAGGCTGGCCATTCCGGACTCCAAGAGCTTGGCGTTGTACTGGTCGATATTGCGCACGCTGCGGCTGGCCAGCAGCTTGAGCCGCCGCTCCATCTCGCGGACAGCATTGCGCAGGGCATTGGCCGCAAGCTTCGCCTCGGTGATGATCGGCGTGAAGAGGTGCGGAATGCCCTCGTACATTCCCAGTTCCACGCGCTTCGGATCGACGAGAATCAGCCGTACCTGCGCCGGAGTTGTCCGAAAGAGGAGTGACATGATCATGGCGTTGATGGCCACCGACTTACCTGATCCTGTAGAACCGGCTATCAGCACGTGGGGCATCCCCGCCAGATCCGCGGTTACGATGCGGCCGTTGATGTCCTTGCCCATGGCGAGGGTCAGGCGCGACTTCGCCTTGGCAAATGTCTCGGACTCGATTACGTCGCGCAGGTGAATCGTCTCGCGGTCGTGGTTGGGCACCTGGATGCCGATGTGGCTGGTGCCCGCCATGCGCTCGATCAGGATGCTCTCGGCCCGCATCGCCAGGCAGAGATCGTCGCCTAAACCGGCCACACGGCTGTATTTCACGCTGGCGTCAGGCTTGAATTCGTATGTCGTGACCATGGGGCCGGGATTGATCTGCACAACCTGCCCGTTGACCTTGAACTCGGCGCATTTTTCGACCAGCTTGCGGGCTTCTTCGCGCAGCATGTCTTCGCGGATCGCCAGCGGCTCCTCGCCCTGGTTGAGCAGCGTGCTGGGCGGCAGTTTGAATCCGCTGACATTCTTGGGAGCCACGGTCGTCGTGCGCAGATCCGCGTCGGCTCGCTCGTGGATCGGCAGGCTTTCCGGCGGCGGAGCGGCGGCCCGTGCGCGCGCTGCCGCTGACGGGGCTGACGGTGCTGCCGCAGCGATTGGCGCAATCGGCGAATAGGCCGAAGCGTTCGCCTCCGCAGGCTCTCTCGCGGCTTCTTCCGCAGCTTCCTTCGCCCGTCCGCGCAGGGGCATTCGGACAACATCTCCAAAACTGTCAGACTCGGCATCAGGTGTCGCGCCTGAAAAGGCCGAAACGTTCGAGACTCTGCCCGCAATCGGCACCACTTCTTCCTGTTCTTCCGCCTGGTGAGCCGGGTGAGTTGGATGAGCCGAATAGGCAGCCGGGGCCTGTGACGCTTCGCGCTTCTCCCAGATGCTTGGCCGGTGGGCGCTGCGGTAGTCGGGCCGGGCTGCTTCAATGGCACCGTTGGCGTCTTCGCTCCGGCTGGCCATGCGCTGAAACGCGGGCACTTCGTCGAGCAGATCTTCGTCGGAGCGACTTCGGCGGCGCATGAATCCGAAGAGACGCGCGAATATGCCGGGTTCGCGAACATCCTCGTCCATCTCGTCCTCGGCATCCATTGGCCCGCGTTCGGCTGCCCGGATCGCAGCTTCCTCCGCTCTGCGATCGGCCCGGTCGGCCTGCCAGTGCCGCCAGCGATCATGCCATGCCCCGAGTTGAATCGACCGTTCCTGGCTCCACTCCCAAGCCGCGCGGAAACTGAAATTCGAGCCAAGGTACAGTCCACCGGCAGCCACCACACCGGCCACAATCCATGCCCCGGTCAAATTCAGGTAGCCGGTCAGGAAGTCGGCCATCAGGCGGCCGGTCACACCCTCGATGGGCATTGCATGGAGCCAGTGCCAATGCCAGGGAATCAGCCCGATTACCGCGGGCAGAAATGCCAGGGTCAAAATCACGCCCGTCCAGCGCAGCCACGCCACGCCATTGGACTGGGAACGAACCCACACCCAGCCTAGGCCGCCCAACCAAAGAGGAAGAGCAAAGGCTGTGATTCCAAATGTCTGCAGCAGCACGTCGCTGAGATACGCGCCCGAGGGGCCGACCAGGTTGCGCACCGCATGGGGGCCGGTGACGCCGGTTGAAGAATTGAAGGATGGATCAGAGGAATGATACGTGACGAGAGACAGCAGGAGGAGCGCCGCGGCAAGCATGAGCACCACTCCCAGAAGCATGTTCAGGGGGCGATTGCGCGTAGGCGTCTGGGCAATACGAATGGGTTTCATGGCAGGGACGCAACCGTATCGGCTGCCCGCTTCTATCTATTCAGCGAGCCAGAAAACGGTCGAAAACCCCAGAGCAGTTCCTATTATCGCTTTTGCTGGACCCGATCTCACTCGAAACCGAGGCAAAGATGACTCAGGGGAACCTTGCTGCGAACCCCCGGAGCACTGAGTCGCCCTGCCAGTGATCGCGCGATGCGAGCCAATGGCAATCTGAGGCCCCGCACCCCGCTTCGAATTCCTCCGCATCTCCCGGGCGGCCATCACCGGGAGCGTGCCATGGGCTCAGGAGCAAAATCCGAGCGGGGAAGGACACTTTCCTGCTTCGGTGTTGACCGTTGGGCTGGTCGTCACCAAGCCGGAGTTCTTCTCCAACTGTTGCTTTCCGGCATACTGAGACACACTGACATCCACCTCTAACTTCCGGGATAAAGATAATTTCCTGGAGTTTGAATTTATCGAAAGCCAACTAATCTCTGCCGGAATCAGAAGGAGTGTTACATGCCAGCGTGAGTTGCCGGAACAGTTACCTGCTGGGCCGCTGCTTCCATTGTGAGATGCTTTTCGTGCTTATATCCGACGACTTCATCTCCATATGCGCTGCCGCCGTCGAAGATGTTCTCGAGAGAGAAGCGGTCGCCAACCTTCTCGAATATAAGTTCGCTATTTTCAGGTGCCTGCTTGGCCTGGTCGGATTCTACAATGAAAAGTGCGGATTTCCGGCCATCGATGCTTCTGATTTCCATTTCGGAAGGAACAAGCGTATCGACGCTTCGGATGGTATATGTGCCCGCCGGGAAGACGGCAAGGCCGGCCTGGAACTGAAACGGAATTGTAGCTTGAACGGTATCGATAACCTGAGCCTTCGCAACACCAGCACCGCCGGCGAGAATGAGACCGAGATAAAGGACTGCACTAACAGACTTCTTATTGAACAACAACTTTCCTCCTCATTTGCCCGCAACAGATCTCTTACTACGGTCAGCGTCTGTTGCCTGGCTTCTATTCGATGCAACAGAAAAAGCGCACGAACCATGGCGAGCGCTGCCGCGAGCGCCGCTTCGATTGAACGGAAATCCAATAAAATCAATAAGTTGCAGAAATGGAGGCTAACGTCATGATGGCGATAAGAGGCATTAAATCATGCACTTACGGGATAAGTGATCAAAACGTTCAGAATTATGATCGTTTTATTCTATTTCTGTTATAAGTAAATCTGAATAAGTATTTTATATTCTGTTATTACTTGTTGAATCTAAGTTGGGTTAGTGATTTTCGGGCTTATTCGAGGTCGAAAGATCGATGAGATTGAATCCGAATGCGCCTGTACCGCATCGCCCTGCGGAGCAAGAGAGCCAGGCAAGTGCGAACGAGCGCCGACTAGCAAAACCCGCTTGATCACTGCATGTTCAGAAACCGCTTCCCTAAAGTGAGTAGGATCATTGCCAGCACAATTCTATAAACGGCAAAGAGAACAAGCCCGTGCCTGCGCACCCATTGCAGAAACCATTCCACCACGCCAAGCGCCACGATGAATGATACAAACAGGCCGATTACCAGCACGATCCAGCGCTCGGTGTTCATTACCAGCGGCTTGACTAACTCTGCAGCTTCCGCTGCCGAAGGGTGGAGAACTTCCTTGTAGAGATCCCATCCGGTGGCCGCAATCATCGTCGGAATCGAGAGCAAAAAGCTGAACTCCAGCGCTGTGGAACGGGTTAGCCCGACGAGCTGGCCGGATGCGATCGTCGACATCGAACGGGATGTACCCGGAAAGACAGCCGAAAGCGTCTGGCAGAGACCAACGAAGATCGCCTGCACCAGGTTCATCTCTTCCACATCGACGGTCCCGGCCTCATGCCGCACTGTCCAGGCATCGATGATCCACATCACCACGCCGCCAATCAGCAGTGCAAAGGCCATCAGTTGCAGGCTCTCAAGGTTCTTGCTGATCAGCTTCTTCAGCAGCAGCGCGGGGACTGAGGTACACGCAAAGGCGATAAGAGTGAGCGAAATCGGATGGTTCCATATCGTGCGATTGCCATTTTCCCCGGCGGGGAAGGTGCGCACGAACTCGATAATCCGCCCCATAAACAGTAAACAGAGGGCCACAATTGCGCCCAGTTGGATCACGATCGTGTACATCTTCCAGTAAGCGTCGGTGAGATCGATATGGAGCAGCGCTTCGGCGATGCGCAGATGCGCGGTCGAGCTTACCGGCAAAAACTCCGTCAACCCCTCCACGATGCCCAGCAGAACTGACATGAGATAACTGTTCAATATTCCTCCGTGCTCGGATAAGGGCTCTTACTGACCGCCATGGAGGCTGAGTCCGTAGGGGCAAGCTTGAATGGAAAGGCTTTGCTGACTTCAGGATACGCGAATCCGGCATCCAGCCTCGAAGGAAATCATTCGCGATCGGAGCCGTACACCGCGATTCCCTGTTCGCATTTGAAGACCAGAGCAGCCGCGCGCGCGGTGTAATCCGATGCGGGGAACTTCTTTTCGAGTTCGCCGGCCAGTTCTTTGGCGTGATTGCGCGCAGCGTCGCTCTTCTTGTCGTTTCCGTCTGCCGCATACATATCGCCCAGTACTGCCTGCCGGTAAGTAGCCTGATAGAGCGCCTGCGCTGTTCGCGGACCATCGGGATACTCGGAGGCGTACTTTTCGTAATAATCGGCTTCTTTCTCAGGACACTTCGCCTGCCCCTGCCAATCGCCGCACAGCTTATTGTCGATCATCTCGAAGGCTGCGTTATCGGCTTGTTTGGAATGCGGATAGAGCTTGATGATTTTCTTCAACTCGCTGTCATCGAGTTGTTCGCGCAGATACGCGTCGCGCTCCTTGGAGGATGGCAGCCGCGCCGCATCCGCCTTTTGAAACTGCCAGCGGATGTCGGCGGCACGCCACGCCGCCTCGGCCGCCAGTTGCGAATTGGGGAAGAACTCGACCAGCCGCCGGTAGAGAAGCCGTGCCGCCTGCCCGGCGTTGCGCGGTCCGCGCGCGTCCTCGGCGAGGATTTCCATCGTGGCCGCTTCGCCCATCAGTACTTTGTCGCCATCGGGAGTTGTCTCGCGCACTACGCCGCGTGCCTGGATCCATCCGGAGACGGGCGGTGTGACGGTATCGTGCCCATAGATGGGAGCGTCTTTTTCGTTGACCTCTTCGACGTCGGTATTGGCGAAGACGCGTATCCATGGCCCGCTGGATTCGGCAATCACCAGCTCGCGCCCTTCCTGAACGCGATCCACTTTCTGCGAGGAAGTATCCGGCTCGACATAGAGCGGCGTCTCACGCAGGATCGTGGCGCGCGGGCCTGCCATCGGCTTCACCTGCGGCTTGTCCGCGCCAAGGCTGGGTATCGAGGCGGAAAACAATATGGCAGCGGCGACATATATGGCAGAGGTTTTCACAGAACAGATCATATAAGAAGGACGTCCGTCCGAGGTGGTCGTAACCTTCAGGGGAAACTATCGTAATTCGATAAAGCAAACTTTCGAGGGGTTGCAAGAATGCCTTGTCGCGAAGCCTAATACATATAGGCTAGTACGGCACGATTCAGGGTCTTGGCCTAAAAAAATCGTGCACGTAAGGATAGAAATGACGAAATCAGTCCGGTATGTTCCTTTTGTGTTTGCTTTGGTCCTCTGTCTTTCGAGTTTTGCCTCAGCCGATCCCGGCAACGGGAAGGGAATCGGTGAAGGGCACGGAAAAGGCAACCCGCATACGGCTCCGGAGATCGATCCGAGTCTGATGCTGGGCGCTCTTACGCTAATCGGCGGAACGGTTGTTGTGCAGCGTTCCCGCCGCGCAAAGTAGACAAAGTCTGCCATTCCCGGGCTTCGACGGGAATGGCAGCACCGAGTCAATACGGGCGATTCTGTTCGCGACCTTCCTAGAAGCCGTTGAATTACCGATATGGGCGTCTGCAAGCTTCTCCGACGCTATGTTCCCGCCGCTCAAAGTGATATTTCAGTCAGCTAAGCAGGATTGCGCCCTTCACCTGTCCGGCGAGGGCACGGTCAAATGTAACGAGTTTCAAGTTTGCGGATTCGGCGAAGGCCGCGAGGTAGGCGTCGGCCCAGGCTTTTGGAGAAGGAGAATTCAGCCGGGTGTTTATTCGAAGGGCCGACTCCATCCCCGAAGGTTCTTGAGCGAAAGTAGCCTGACCTGAATCGATCCAACGATCAAAGATCTGCCAGCACTGCGGTTGGCTCAGTACCTCGTCCGCCATGACCGCCACCGTGCTGAGCAGACGAAAGAGGCCCAACTGAGTGTTACGGCAAAATATCAGCGCCGATGAGGTGTCTTGCGCGGAATACCATTCGACTGCGGCGCGACTGTGGATATGACGGCTGTAATTCAGGGCAAGCCACACGTTCACATCAGGGAAAATCGATGATCTCATAGATTTTTTCGCTGTCGATATCCAACGTACCTGGCCTTGCCGACCGGATCAGCGGTAGTTTCAATCGCCTTGCTGGAGCGCGCTCCGCTCTCTTCTCCAAAACGAGAGCGAGGCCGTCCAAAACCATCTGCCTGAGAGTGGTGTCATCCTCAATGGCAACGGTTCTGACATTCTTGTAAAGATCGTCAGGGAGGTCAATCGTGGTACGCATAGAGGCATATTAGCATATTTATGGCTAACACGCCGGACTGCGAGTGGGAGCATCTGGAATCAGTCTCGTTCCAACAACACATCCGCCAGCATTTCCGGCGCGACATTTCCGCCGCTCACTATCGCCACAGCCTGACGATATTCGGGCAGTTCATGCCCATGAAAGAGCAGCGCAGCCGTGGTGACCGCTCCGCTCGGCTCGGGAACCAGGCGCGTGGTCGCGACAATGGCCCGCATCGCCGCTCGAATTTCGGCTTCGGTGACCAGAATGATGCGGTCCACGAACGTCTGAATGTGAGCAAAGTTTCGTACGCCGACGCTCTGCGTGCGCAGCCCATCGGCGATCGTCCGGCTGGTCAGCTCGGCGCCCCAGGTCACGATCTCACCCTTGGCAAAGCTCTCGGCGGTGTCGCCAGCCAGCTCCGGCTCGACGCCGATGACGACTGCGCCGGGACGCAACTGCCGCACCGCCGCTGAAACCCCGCTCAGCAACCCTCCGCCACTTACCGGGCTGAGCACCAGATCCACATCCGGCAGCGCCTCCACGATTTCAAGACCGCAGGTAGCCTGTCCGGCAATAATCGCCTCATCGTCATAGGGCGGAATGACCACATACCCGTACTTTGCGACCAGTTCTTCCGACTTGGCCAGCCGTTCGCTCGAAGCGACGCCGACCTCGACGATCTCGGCGCCGAGAGCAAGGGTCGCCGCTCGCTTGATAGCAGGAGCGTTCGACGGCATGACGATTACGGCTTTTGCGCCGACTTCGCGGGCCGCGTAAGCCACCCCCTGCGCGTGATTCCCGCTTGAGTAGGTAATTACCCCGCGCGCGATTTCTTCGGAAGTCAGCTGCAGAATCTTGTTCGCAGCGCCCCGCAGCTTGAAGCTGCCGATGGGTTGCAGGCTCTCCGCCTTGAGCCAGACCTGTTTTTCGGAAGCAGTACCGAGGGTCTGCCCGCTCAAGGCGGGGAACGGCGCCCGCAAAAGAGGCGTCCAGGAGGCTATACCGGAGATGCGCGCGGCGGCCTCGCGAATGGTTTTCAGGGAAATCAGAGATTCAGTGGCAGTGCTCACGGCAAATACCTCGCAGGGATAGTTTCGGCCGGCGTCTCAGCTTCCCATAGGATTTCGATCACACGCCATCGGTTGCCGTCGTTGATTGCCTGAATGCTGTTGATCCCCCGCACTTGGGCTTTTCCGTCTGGCGTCGGCCGAACTTCGTAGGTGCTCCATAGATGCGCGATATGGCCGTAAATGTCCGAGGAAACCTTTACCTGTCGCTCATAGAAGGCTGCGCTGCCGCGCTTGCGGACGGCCTCGATCCATCCGTCCACGGTGAGGATATGCGGCGTGTAGCTGCCATCTTGCGCTTTAGCCAGGGGGCTCAACCGCGCTTCGGGCAGCAGTAGCGCCTTCAGGCAGGCGCGGTCCTTGTCTCCGGGGCCGCTCACGGCGTCGTCGATGGCTTTGATCAGCTCATCCAGCGTCCCTGAGGGCAGGCAAGTGACAGACGCAGCAGGTGGCGGAGCCTGCGCACGAAGCTGCTGCGTCAGAAAAGCGCCAGCGAGTAACAAAGACAGGGAAATCTTCTTCATAACGCGATTTTACAAAGGCGGGGCGGGATCGCAGGTGGTTCGCGTCTTCGCCCGCCCGATAAATGCTAGATCTCCATCACCACAGGCATGATCATAGGTCTGCGCCCGGTCGTTTTCTGAATATACCGCTTCAGTTCTACCCGAACTTTTTCCTTGACCATCCCATAGTCGGCGCGTTCTTCCTGGCTCAATCCATCCAGACTGCGCAGCACCACATCGCGGGCGCCGTCGGTGATATCCGCGCCGGCAAAGCCGCGCATTACCACCTCCGGAGCGCGCTCAATGTTCCCCGTGCGCTTATTGAGAGCAAGCACGGCCAGCACGATGCCGTCCTCGGACAAGGTGCGACGGTCTTTAATCACCAGGTCTTCGACGACGTCGATGCTCGAGCCGGAATCGATCAGGACCCGCCCGGCTGTCACTTTGCCGTTCTTGCGGGCGTTTGTCTTGTCGAGTTCCAGTACGTCGCCGTCTTCGATCACGATCGCCGTGCCGATGGCGCCTGTCTCGGTCGCCACCTGCGCGTGCTTCTTCAGGTAACGGTAATCGCCGTGAACAGGGATGAAATATTCCGGTCGCACAAGGTTGATGAGCAGGCGCATCTCTTCCTGACTGCCGTGGCCGCTCACATGGATCAGCCCCTGCGAGCCGTCGTCGTAGATCACGTTTGCGTCACGCCGGTACAGATGGTCGATCACCCGGAAGATGCCTTTTTCATTGCCGGGAATGACGCGCGAGCTGAGAATCACCGTGTCGCCCGGATCGATCTTGGCCTGCTTGTGGGTGTCCACCGCGGCGCGGCTGAGCGCGCTCATGGGCTCGCCCTGGGTGCCGCTGATCATCACCAGCAGCTTCTCGGGCGCGAAATCCTTCATCTGCCCCGGATGGATCACCAGCCCCGGTGGAATATCGAGATACCCCAGATCCTGCGCAATCTCGGTGCTTTCATTCATCGAGCGGCCAATGACGGCGACCTTGCGCCCATGGGCGCGCGCCAGCTCCAGCGCGATGCGGATGCGATAGATCGAGGACGAAAAGCAGCTGAAAAACAGCTTTTTCTTTGTCCGCGAGAAGATCTCGTCCAGCCGCGGCTTCACGGCCCACTCGCTGGGCGTGTAGCCGGAGCGCTCGACATTAGTCGAGTCCTGCAGGAGTGCCAGGACGCCACGCTTGCCGTATTCGGCGAAGGTATGCAGGTCAAAGGGCTTGCCATCCGGCGGGGAAAGATCGATCTTGAAGTCCCCGGTGTGGATCACGACGCCCACCGGGGTTTCAATCGCCAGCGCCACGCAGTCCACCAGCGAGTGAGTTACCCGAATCGGCTCGATAGTAAACGGCCCAATTGTGAACTTCAGCTTGGGCTGAATCTCGATCAGTTCCGTCTCATCGAGAAGCTTGTGCTCTTCGAGTTTGCCCTCGACGAAGGCAAGGGTGAACTCGGTTCCGTAAACGGGAACCTTGAGCTCGCTGAGAATCCACGGCAGGCCACCGATATGGTCCTCATGGCCGTGCGTCAACAGAATGGCGCGGACATGAGCCTTGTTTTCAATCAGGTAGGAAATATCAGGGACGACAACGTCAACGCCAAGCAACTCCGATTCCGGAAACATCAATCCGGCATCGATGACGATAATGTCGTCTTCCCAACGGAGCGCGAGGCAGTTCATTCCGAACTCGCCTAGGCCGCCCAGGGGAATTATTTTCAGTTTTTTTGTTTGCATCACTCGTCAATTCGATGCTATCACTCGCGCACTCTCCAGAAGAGGTTAGGCAGTCAGGCCGGATTGGCTTTGGAACAAATCCGGCCCGCATATGCCTTCTATTGCACGGTGAGAGTGACTGTTCCTGTGTTTGTAGTGCTGCCGGATGTGCCAGTAACGGTAATAGTGTAGGTTCCCGCTGTGGTTCCCGGTATGACCACCTGGCAGGAGGACCCACCTGCGCCTCCGCCTCCACCGCCGCAGGCTGTGACAACACTGGTGAGCGCGCCGAGAAAGAGCAGCATCGCAAAAAGTCGCCACCGTTTCGATGCCGGGAAGCCTAACAGCAGGACACCCGCCATCGCTGCTCCGCCTGCCGCAAGCCAGGGATCGGCCCCACTGGCTCGTTCATTTGCCTGGGTGCACCCGCCTCGCGCTGCGGTGGTCACCGTCAGCGCGGCTGTTCCAATGCCTGTTCCGCTAATCGCCACAGATCCCGTTGAGCCGAAGCTGACGGTCGGCGAGTTTGTCGTGTTGGCGGGACTCGCTGTAATTGCGGCAGTCAGGGCGACAGTCCCGGTAAATCCTCCGGCAGGGGTCACAGTCACCGTCGAGGTGTTGCCGCTCGTCGCGCCGGGTGTTACGCTCACCGCGCTTCCCGTGATGGAAAAGCTGGGTGGGGGTGCAGCTGCAACAGTCACGGAAGCCGATCCTGTAGAACTGCTGTAGAGGGCAGAGCTTCCGGAGTCTGGCGTGTAGCTTGCAGTTAGAGTGTCGTTACCGACGGCCAACGACTCTGAAGGAATTGTGAAGTTGGCGCTTGTTTGGCTGGGGGCCACTGGCGCCGAGGTGAATGTGCCGCCGGTGAGTGTGACAGTCCCCGTTGGCGCCTGATAGGTAGGTCCCTCATTGGTTTGAACGTAGACAATCACAGCCAGATTTTGGGCCGTTGTGATGGAAGAGGAAGCTGGCAACACTGTAACCGTCGGTGCAATAATTGTTGCCGCGGTCACCGACTCCGTAGTTGATCCTGTTGCGCTTGCGTAAATACCCGCGCTTGCCTTGTCCGGAGTATAGGTCACTTTTAGCGTGTCCGTGCCTGCCGCCAGAGCCTGAGCGGGAACCTGGATGAATGTTATTCCACTGGAGCCTGCCGCCACCGGCGCAGATTTATAGCTGCCGCTTACCAGCGTCACTGAGCCAGTAGGTACTGCGTTGTTGATGCCTCCGGAGATGGATACCTCTACCAGAAGAGATTGAGCTGTGGTTATGTTCGGCGTCCCAATGAATACGCTAACGCTAGGCGTGATGAGCGGCACGCTGGTCACGGTGATCGAGTCCGAACCGGTTGCAGTATTGTAAATTCCAGCGTCGGTCGCGTCTGGTGTATAACTCGCGGTCATCACGTTATTGCCTATGGGAAGCGTATCCGCAGGAATTGTGAAATAGGCATACCCATTGCTCAGCGTGGCCGATGACGACTCGTAACCGCCCCCGGAGAGAATGACTGAACCGGTTGGCGTCTTTCCGGCCCTGCCGGTCAACGTCACGCTTCCATAGATGGGTTGAGCGGTCGTAAAGCCCGAAGCACCAAAGTCTAACGACACGGTCGGTGTAGTCTCCGACACGGGGTAGCTGTTCAGGAAATTTGAAATATCGAGCGATCCCAACCCGGTTACCTCATCGTAACCATCGCCGATCAAGTACCCAGCCTGCCCGCCAGTAAGCCCGGTCGGTCCTGGAATGCTGTTGTTGCACATGCTCGGTGTATCCACGGTGCAACCGGAAACTCCGCTGGTGGCGACGGTAACGTCGTGGAAGACGGAAGGCGCGCTCGAAGCAAGCGAATACAACTGCGGATTCAGATTGCCCTGTCCGAAGCCCGCATTTTCGTCCAGCAGCGCCGCAATCGCCGCCATTGCGGGAGCGGCCGCCGAGGTACCGTAAAAATATTCAAACTCGAACTCTCCCTCGGAATTGGGAACGCAACTGCTTCCGGCAGCTGCAAAGCAGCCAAAGTAGCCATCGTGGCCAGAAGCGGAGAACGCAACATCGGGTGTATACCGGCCGGCTCTCGCTGATGGTACGCCTGTCCCGGTCTGCCAGCTCGGCGTTGCGACGAAGCTGCTGACTCCTCCACCCGAAGAAGCGGCTTGCGGTTCGGAATCCTCATTGAGCGGCTGGTTCCAGGCTCCCTCGGGGATGTAGCTCAGAGCGGATTCAAGAACACCCGAGTTTGTTGTTCCCCAGTATTCCGAGGGATCGCCGGTGTCATTGAACTCCGTCCCACCTACGCAGGTGGCATAGCTTGAAGAACAGATGTAGTTTGGGCTGTTCGGCGAAGGATCTGTCGGTGGGGTGCCAAAGTTCGCATCGCAGCCCGAGGCCCCCGCATCCCCCGAAGAGACAAAGACAGACATCCCTTCGCTCGCGGCCTGTTGAAAAAGCGTATCCCAGAACTTAACGCCGGAACTGCCACCTTCCGACTCGCAGGCTCCAAAACTGATGCTCATTACCTGCGCGGGTAGCGGCGTCGTTTGCACCAGATACTGCGCATCGTCTCCAATCCCGCCGCTGCTGGCGGTTGCAACCACCAGCTCCAACTGCCCGCCATTGGCGATGCTTCCCGCGCGCGTTACATCCAGCGTTGCTTCGAGTTGACCGTCAATCGAAGTGCCGGATGGCGGCGGAGCGGTGTAGGCGGGGCCAGGATCGATGCCCCCAAACGCGGTTGGAACGATCTCAATCGGATTCGGGAAACTCGTGCCGGTCAGTCCGCGAAATTCCTCAAAATCGGCCGGATCCGTGCGCGAAACACCCACAATTCCAATCGTCTGGCCTGCTCCTGTCCCTCCCCCTGGCAGATCGTAGATGGTTGCGAAATCCGCGGGCGTGACGAAGTGGTTACCATTCTCTAAGGTGAGATCAGGTCTGGCCATGTGCATTGACTTGGCCGAGTGAAACGGACGGTCATCAATGGTGTACAAGCCGCGGATAGCCTTGACGACCGGGGCTAGGCTCGCCGGTAACATTGGGTCCGAAGCAACCGAAATGCGCTCTGTTCCATGCACGTTGTAGCTCTGCAACTCCGTGTGGAAGGCGTGGTTGAGCTGCTCCACAGTGCCGCCAAAACCGAGGAAGATGCGGCTCGGAGCTACAAAGGACACATGCAGTCCCTGCGACTGGAGCCACGCGCTGACAGCCGCCAAATCATGCTCCGAGAGTCCGAATCGCTGGCCAACCTCGGCGGCAGTAAGCCAGTGATGATATTCGGGCGAGGCAGGATCCTGCTGAGCGGCCAGGAGCTTCTCAAAGGCAAGCTCCTTCTCCGGAGACCGGGACAAGACGATCGTAAGGCCATCGATGGGCTGACTCGCCGACAGCGCGCCGATACTGTTGGCCGCATTTGCCCACTGAGGATGATGGCGAGGCAATGCAACCAGCTTCGCCGAGTCGATAGCTTCCGGAAGCCGATCCACCGCCTGCGCCTGTAGCGCGCCTGCACCCCGAAGACTCGCTGCCAGCGCCACTGCGGCGCAAATGGTTCTTACCAGAAGAAATGAAATATGCCCAAGACTTGTCCGCATCGCAACCGAAAATCCACTCAGCACGGAAAAACGCACAGAGAAATACCCCTTCATGGAAGACTTTGACTCACAGATATCGTTGAGTTGATCTGTGTTCTAGCCTAACTCATGAAGTAACTCCGCGGGTATCTCCGGAAAACTAGCGCGCAATCAAACCTACAAACTCGTCCTACGCATCTCACTCCGCCCGCAGCGCTTCCGCGGGATCAACCCCGGCTGCCCGATGCGCCGGGATGTAACTGGCAAACATTGCAGCCGCGGCCAGCACCATGGCTACGCTGACCAGCGTTGTCGCATCCCAGGCCTCGGTGCCAAACAGCAGCTTGCGCATTCCCGTAGCGGCCCCGATGGAGCACGCGAGTCCCAGCACGATCCCGATCCCTGTGAGCCATCCTGCCTCGCGCAGGATCAGCCCGTACACCGAACGGCGCGGCGCACCCAGCGCCATGCGCACACCAATCTCCCGTGTCCGCTGGCTCACCGAGTACGCGACCACTCCGTACAGGCCGACTACCCCCAGCACCAGCGCCATCGCGGCAAACCCGCCCACCAGCGACGCAGCAGCTCTGTGAATCGCGGCCGTCGCCGAATTGTCGATCTGTTCGGTCATGGTCGTCTCATTCGAGACGCCGATGCCGGGATCGATCTGGTGAATCGCCGCGGAGATGGCCGAAAGAACCGATTCCGGCGACTGGGCCGCGCGCACCACCACTGTGAATCCGTCTTCCGGTTCCTGATACATGGGGTAGTAGACCGCCGGGCGAAGCTCGTCATCCAGGGCACCCTCGCGGATATCGTCGACGACCCCGATGATCTCCCGCAGCGATTCCTTCGAAAGGAGAGGGTCGCCGATCTTCTTGCCCACCGGGTCCTCACCAGGGAAAAACTGCTGCGCCAGGGTTTTGTTGATGATTAGGTACGGAAGATGTCCCGCGTCGTCGCTCTCCGTAAACGCACGGCCTCGCACCATTCCTGCCTGGAGGGTCTTGAAATATTCAGGAGTTACATCCCGCTCCGGCGCGTCGTTGTGCTCGCCATTGTACCCATGGCCCATTACGCGGAACCACGTCGTGTCGCAGTTGCAGGTCAGCGGCGGGTCGCTGCTTAATCCCACCGAGATCACGCCCGGCAACTGCGACACCCGCGCTACCACTTTGCGGTCGAGCGTCAACGACTGGGGCGCCTTGCCGTACACTTCGTCAGGCGCCTCCACATTCACCAACGCCAGATGGTCAGGATTGAAATGCACGTCCACATGCAGCAGCCGGTAAAAGCTCTTGGCCAGCAGTCCCGCACCGGCCAGCAGAACCATGGCCGTGGCCATTTCCGCAACCACCAGGTTCGCGCCCAGGCTTCGCCATGCCCGGCCGGCCGAGTTGCGTCCGCCTTCTGTAAGTCCCGAATACACAAGCGCCAGCGGGAGGCGCAGCATCGGCACAATCGAGAAGAGAATCGCCGCCACTACCGCCAGCAATCCCGCAAAGGCAATGCTGTGCATGTTAAGCTTCAGCCCTTCAAGAAAGGGCATGGACCCCAGCGCCTGTTTCGGCGGAAGCGCGCTCAACGCACGCATACCGGCGTCGGCTGCGCCCAGGCTCAGTGCAGTTCCGACTGTTACCAGCACAATACCCTCGGTCGCAAACTGCCTCATGAGCCGCATCCGGGAGGCGCCCAGCGCGCTACGCACGGCGAACTCGCGCTTTCGGGTCTCGGCCCGCACCAGCACCAGGCTCGATACATTCACGCACGCAATAAGCAGCAGCAGCGTCGCTCCGGCCAGCAGGACCAGTAGGATAGGACGAATGTTGCCGACGATCACTTCAGAGAGTGGCAGGACGATGGCGCCCTGACCCTTGTTCGAGTTCGGATATTGCATCTCCAGCCGCTGGGCGATGGTCTTGGTATCCGCCGTCGCCGTCTCCGTCGTCACGCCATCCTTGAGCCGCGCCAACCCGTAGATACTGTGGCAGCTTCGTCGCTTTTCGCACCCATTGGGATCGTGAAACGTGGACCAGAACTCGGAGATTCCGCGCGGCGCAAAGTTGAACTCCCGCGGAAGAACGCCAATGATCGTGTAGGGAAGCCCGCTCAGAGTGATCGTCTGACCCACCGCGCTCTTTTGCCCGCCAAACCGCTCCTGCCATGCCGCATAGCTCAGCAAGACAGTGCGGGGCGCTTCCGGCGAACTCTCGCCCGTATAAAAGTCGCGGCCCAGGAAAGGGGTAACCCCCAGCGCGCGAAAGAACCCATCGCTCACTCGCGTTCCTGGCACCGGCTGAGCGCCGGAGGGCGTTGGAAACAGATAACTGTTCGTGCCCCACGCTTCCAGCGATTGGAAGACTGCATTCTGCTTCTTCCAGTCGAGATAGTCCTCGTAAGAGAGATTGCATTTCGGACACTGCTTGGCGCTCTCGTACACCCCCACGATCCGCGAAGGGTCGCGATACGGCAGAGGCTTGATCAGCGCCGCATCCACAAACCCGAAGATCGCCACGCTGGCGCCAATTCCCAGTGCCAGCACGACGACGGCAGTCGCGGTAAAGCCCGGATTCTTGCGCAATTGCCGCAGCGCAAAGCGCAAATCCTGCAGTACCGTCTCGATCCGGAAGCCGACTACTTCCCGGCTCCGCTCCTTGAGTCGTTCCCCATTTCCGAACTGACGCATCGCTGTGAGCCGTGCGGCTTTCCTAGTCATGCCGCCGGCAAGAAACTCTTTCTCTGCCTGCATGCGGTGAAAGGTCATTTCTTCATCGAGTTCGCTGCGAAATTGGTCACGGCGAATCAATATCCTGAGCTTCCGAAAGAACCCACCTGCCTGCCCCATGATCTTCTCCTGAGCTTGTTCGTTTGCAGTGAGTGTTTGCACCGCTTCTTTACTCGGTTCGCAGCGCCTCCGCAGGATCGACCCTCGCGGCCCGCCGCGCCGGAAGATAACTCGCCAGCATCGCGGCTCCGGCCAAAACCACGGTGACGCCGGCCAATGTCTCCGCGTCCCAGGCCGCTGTGCCAAAGAGCAGTTTGCGCATTAGTGTTGCAGCTCCGATCGAGCATGCCAATCCAAGCACAATTCCAATCCCGGTAAGCCACCCGGCCTCGCCTAGGATCATGCCGTAGACCGACCCGCGCGGCGCGCCCAGCGCCATTCGTACCCCGATCTCACGCGTCCGCTGGCTCACCGAATAGGCGATGACGCCATACAACCCCACCACGCTTAGCACCAGAGCAATCGCTGCGAAGCCGCAGGCCAGCCACGCTGAAGAGCGATGCAGATATGCAGCGGAGGAGTCGTTGATTCTTGCGCTCATGGTTGTCTCGCCAAAGGTGGCCAGCGTCGGGTCGATCTCACGGATGGCAGCGCCCAGCACAGGCAGCATCGCCCGCTCGTCCCGCCATGTTCGAACCACGGCAAAAAACCAGTTATCCGGTTCCTGCGGATATGGGTCGTACATAACGGGCTTGGTCGCCACATCCAGCGGGCCTTCCTTGATGTCCTGGACGATGCCGACAATTTGTTTGGGAGGCGTCGATTCGTCAAAAATAATTCGCTTGCCGATCGGGTCCTCGGAGGGGAAATACGCTCGCGCCATCGCCTGATTGATGATCATCACCGGAGGTCTGGCCGCATCGTCGTTCTCGGTAAAGGAACGGCCTTGGAATAACTGGGCTCCCACTGTGGCGAAGTATCCGGAATCGATCTGCTTGATATTCACCTCATCGGGAGGCCCATTCTTGGGTCTGCCGACAACCATGAATGTCACGCTGTTGCTGCCGCTGTTGAGCGGCGGCTGAGTGCAGATGCCTGCCGACCGTACTCCGGGCAGGCTCCGGAGCCTTTCAACGACCTGTTTCGCGAGAGCGATTTTCTTTTCCACTTTTTCGTACCTCGCGCCAGGCGCGGTAACCCGCAGCATCGCCAGATGATCAGACCGCATGCCGATGTTGGTATTCAGAAGACGGTAGAGGCTCTTGCCCAGTAATCCCGCGCCAGTCAACAGCACCATCGCCATGGCCAGCTCCACCAGCACCATGTTCGAACCGAGCCGCCGCCAGAATATGCCCGCCGACCCCCTGGCTCCTTCGGCCAGTGCTGCCTGCATTCCCATGACCCGGCCTGACAGATACAAACGCACAGCGGGCGCAACGGAAAACACCAGGCACGCCATCAACGCAAGCATGCCCGCAAATGCCAGCACGCGGAAATTCAGTCCCAACCCGCGCAGGTAGGGCATGCCGGCCAACATCTGTGGTGGAATCAGCCGGGCCAGCAGCCGAATTGCGAGGCAGGCTAAACCCACTCCGGCAGCGGTGCTCCCGGCTGTGAGCACCAGACCCTCGGTTACAAACTGCCTCACCAGCCTTGCCGGCGACGCTCCCAGCGCGCCTCGAACGGCTATCTCCCGCCTGCGGCTCTCGGAGCGCACCAGTAGCAGGCTCGCCACATTCATGCACGCGATTAACAGCAGCAGAGCAGTGCCGCTGAGCAGTGCCAACAGAATTGGACGCAGATTGCCGACTAGCACCTCGGCCAACGGAAGTACCGTCGCGCCACGGCCCCCGTCTGCGTCAGGGTACTGCCTTGCCAGCTGCCCTGCAATGTCGGCCATGTCGGCCGCGGCACTCCCAAGCGAGACGCCATCCTTGAGCCGCGCCATACCAGACAGGCCGTGCCCGCCGCGATCCTCTGAAGTTGAATCGTGAAGCGTCGTCCAGAATTCCGCGGGTTCGACAGGGGCGAAATGGAACTCCGGGGGCAGCACGCCAATAATGGTGTTGGTTTGTCCATTCAAGGTTACAGTTTGCCCTGCAACATCCTGCGCTCCTCCATATCTCTTTTGCCAGGCGGCGTAACTCAGCAGTACGGTGCGAGGTGCGCTCGCCGCGTCTTCGCCGGCAACGAAGTCGCGTCCCAGCAGCGGTTTCACACCCAGCGTCCGAAAAAATCCGTCACTCACCCGAACTCCGGCGGCGCGTTCCGCGCCGGAGGGCGTACCCAGGAAAAGATCCGAACTGTCGTACGCCTCAAGCGAAGTAAAGACCTTGTTGAGCCGCTTCCAATCGAGGTAATCCAGATAGGAAAGATGGAACTGCGGGCCGATAGAAATGCTTTCGTAGACTCCTACCAGTCGGGACGGTTCCTGATAAGGCAATGGCTTGATCAGCGCCGCATCCACAAAACCGAAAATGGCCACGCTTGCGCCGATGCCGAGCGCGAGAATGAGAGTCGCGGTTGCAGTAAAGCCAGGGTTCTTGCGCAACTGCCGCAGCGCAAAGCGAAGATCCTGTGCAACCGTCTCAAAGCGGAAGCTAACTACTTCCTGGCTCCGCTCCTTGAGGCGTTCGGGATTGCCGAACTGGCGTTTTGCCGCGATTCTCGCGGCCTTTGGTGTCATGCCGCTGGCGACAAATACCTTCTCCGCCTGCGCGCGGTGAAAGGCCATTTCCTCATCAAGTTCGCTGCGAAAGCGCTCGCGGCGAATCAGCACCCACAATCTGCGCAAGAAACCGCTGGCAAAACCCATGTCAGCCTCCAATCTCTTGATCGACTTACTCAGTTCGCAAAGCTTCCACGGGATCAATTGAAGCTGCCCGAAGCGCCGGGCGCAGACTGGCCACGAACACCGGCGTCAGCAGCAAAAGTATTGCAATCAAAAATGTTCTCGGGTTATTCGGTTCAACACCATAAAGCTGGCTACTCAGAAGCCTCGTCAGCAGCAGCGTAGCCACGCCGCCAGAGGACAGTCCAATCAGCGCGGCAGCCAGTGTGCGCCTGAGAAACAGCATCGAAATCTGCCCGCGCGTCGCGCCCAGCGCCATGCGTACGCCGATCTCCTGCTTTCGCTGCGCAACAGAATACGCGACCACGCCATAAATGCCGACGCAGGCCAGCACTAACGCAATTCCGGCAAAGGAAACCAGCAGCGCCATATTCAAACGCGGCTGCGCTACGGAAGTGTCGATGAGCGTGTCCATGGTTCGTACATTGGCGATTGCCTGCTCAGGATCGACCTGATGCACCAGTTTCCGAATAGCTTTGGTTAGCTGTTCCGGCGGCAGTTGTGAGCGTACGACGAAGGAGCGCTGCACCACTCCCTGTTCGTCATCTGCGGGCCAATAGACTTCCGGCCCAACCGCCTGCGCTATCGAACCGGTAGTGCCTCGGACATCGCCCACAACGCCCACGATCTCGAAGGAATCGGTTCCGACGATCAAGTGCTTGCCAATCGGGTCTCCGCCTGGGAGATATTCCCGCTCCAACTGCTGATTGACGAGTACCGGGGTGTTCTTGATGTTGAAATCGCGGTCAGTGAAGGTGCGGCCTGCAAGCAACGGCGTCCCGACCGCTCGTAGATAATCGCCTGCGATATGCCGGTCTTCGGCGTTGATTGCAGGACGATTTGCGATGCGCGGAATCCAGTCGGCATCGAAGTTGCTGCGAAGGTGCCAGTCCGTGGTTGGCAGTGCATCGATCTGTCCTACCGCTGTCACTCCAGGCAGAGCCTCGATTCTTTGCTGCACGCTCGTATAAAAATTGCGGATCGATGCTGCTTTCGTGTCCCATGGAAGACTGGTTGCAAAGGTAAGCAGGTGATCCGGGTCAAATCCAAGAGGCGATTTCATCAGGTTCCACAGCGACTCGGCTAGCAGGCATGCACCTACGAGCAGAATCAGTGAAAGTCCCACCTGAACAGAAATGAACGCATTGCGCACTCTGCTGCCCGACGTTCCGGCAAAACGCGTCTCTCCGCGCTTCAAAGCCGTGTTCAATTGCACGCGCCGGTTCTGCCAAGCCGGCGCAAGACCAAACGCAATCCCTGTGCTTGCCGAGAGAGCGAGTGCAAATCCCGCCACCGGCCAGTTCATCCCAACCATTCCGGGAGCACCGAGGCTGCCGGGCAGTCGAGATCCAAACGTTCTTGCCAGTGAGTACGCCGCTGCCAGTCCAAACGAGCCGCCCATCAACGACAACAACGTGCTCTCGGTCAGAAACTGCAGCAGGATGCGGCCATTGGATGCACCCAACGCGCGACGCAACGCCACCTCGCGTTCGCGGACAGTTGCTCGCGACAACAGCAGATTGGCGACATTGATGCAGGCAATCATCAGCAGATCGGCCTGGGCTGCCTGTGCAGTCATGCCAGGCTTCAGCCGTCCATAGACATTTACAAACCGCGTACCCTCACTCCGATAGTCGCCAAATTGCCCCAGCGTGAAATGAGAAGGCCGCCAAAGATCGATCCCGTTTGGGATGCGGAAGCCGGGCGGCATTATGCCCACAATCGCCGCCTGCTTCCGATCAAGCAACACCTGCCTGCCGATCACGCTTCGGTCTCCGCCGAAGAGCTGCTGCCACGCTCCATAACTCAGCACCACTGCATCCGGCGCATTGGGCAGGCAATCCTTATCGTCGAATGTGCGCCCCAGCAACGGCTGAACGCCGAACAGCTTCCAGAACTGGCTGCTCGCGCCCACTGCCTTTACCGGCAGCGGCAATTGCGCTCCGGCAATCAGCGTCGGGTGATCGAAATAGAAGTAGGCAAGACTCTCAAACGATCGATTGCGAGCATCGAGGTCGAAGAATCGCGGCACACCAACCAGTCCGCCAGTCGACTGGCCATGCGTTCGCACATCCTCAATGTGCAGGATGCGATCTGCCTCCGGATATGGGAGGCTGCGCAGCAGGGATGAGTAAACCAGCGTGTAAATGGTTGCGGTAGCGCCAATGCCAAGCGTCAGCGTTAAAACAGTCGTGAACGCAAAGCCTGGAGATCGCGTCAACTGGCGCGCGGCATAGCGCACATCCTGCCAGACGCTCTCCCAGCGAAAGGCGACGATCCGGTGGCTCTCTTCGCGAAGTTTCACCGAGTTGCCGAACCGTCGCCGCGCCGCCAGCCGCGCCTGCATTGGAGTCATCCCGGCAGCCGCAAACTCGCGCTCCTGCTCTTCGCGATGAAAGGCCATCTCCTCGTCCAGTTCGCTGCGGAAGCGGCCGCGCCGCACCAGCATCCATAAACGCCGAAATAAGCCGCCAGCCTGACCCATTGGAAGCCTCCTATGCGTCCTGCAACACCCGCCCAATCGCCGTAATCATCCGCTCGAATTCCGAAAGCTCCAGTCCCAGTTGCTTGCGCCCTTCTGCAGTCAGCGTGTAGTAGCGCGCCCGGCGGTTGGTTTCGGTCTGCTTCCACTCCGCCTTCACCCATCCCTGCAGCAAGAGCCGCTGCAATGCCGGATAGAGCGAACCCTCTTCAACCGTGAGGACATCCTCCGAGAGCCGCTTGATCGAGAGCGCAATCCCGTATCCATGCAGCGGCGCGCGGGTCAACGTCTTCAGGATCAGCATGTCTAGCGTTCCCGGCAGCAGGTCGTTTTTCTTTGCCATTGCGCATAGATAGATGATCTATGGATAGAAAGTCAATGGAAAAATACCGCAGTCTCCTGAACCACAGCCGAGGCAGGGGATTGATGTGGGAACGGGGAGGGTTTGAATTTGGGAAGCTAGGATTCGGCAGGGGTTTCGGTTGGTTTTCGGAGTTCGTCCAGCATCAGGCGGTTGCCGAAAGGGTCCAGCAGCGTCAACTGCAGCGCACCGTAGAAGGTTTCTTCAATGCCGGGACGATAGTAGCCGTAGTTCTTCGTCTCTAATTCAGCGTGCAGTTCGCGGACGCCCTCAACGTATGCGGTGAAAACTGATCCCGGAGTCCCGTCGCCGTGGTGCTCCGAGAGCCGGAGCACCAGACCGTCCCGCGAAATCTGCATGAACAGTGGCGCGTCCTCATCGAAGCGGTGCTCAAAGTCCAACTTGAATCCGAGGTAGTCGAGGTAGAATTCCTTCGCCTTCTCGACAGAAAAGATGCGCAGGACCGGAATAACCTGCAGGGTGCGAAAGCTCATGCCAGACATGTTACCGCAGCAGGTCTTCGAGGGTCGTACTCAGGTCGGTCTTTTCATCGCGATACTTCACGATTACCGGTGCATAGATGCTCAATCCCCATTCGGCGCCCTTGCCGCGTCCCACCGCTCTCGATCCCGGAACCACGACCGCACCCTCGGGAATGATCAGGGGCAGTTCGGGCGTCGCCCGCAGCACCTCGCCATGCACCAGATCAAAGACCGGCGTCCCGCGCGTTAGGATCGTCCCTGGAGCGAGGACCGCGCCCTTGCGCACGATCGTGCCCTCGTAAACGCCTGTATTACCGCCCACGAGCACGTCGTCCTCGATCACTACAGGACTGGCATTTACCGGTTCCAGTACGCCGCCGATCTGGGCCGCCGCGCTCAGATGCACACGTTTGCCGATCTGCGCGCAACTGCCCACCAGCGCGTGCGAATCCACCATCGTGCCCTCGTCCACATACGCCCCGACGTTGATGTACATCGGAGGCATGCAGACCACCGAACGCGCGACGTAGGCACCGGCGCGCACGCTTGAGCCGCCAGGAACGACGCGCACGCCGTCCGCTGGACTGAATTTCCGCGATGGATAGGTGTTTTTGTCAACGAAGGAAAGCGCGCCTTGCGTTTGGCTTTCCGAGGGAAATTCCACCAGAACGCCCAGCCGAAAGCCCAGGAGAATCCCCTGCTTGACCCAGGCATTGACCCGCCAGCCCGTGGGGCTGGAACTGTCTGGCTCGGTTGCGCGTAACTCGCCGTGCTCCAGCGCGGTGCGTAACGCAAGAAAGACCTCTAATGCCTTTGCTTGCAAGGTGAAATCGGTTGCTGTCTCTGGGTGGGAGAAATAATGCTCAATCGTTCGCTGCAACGGTTGCAAAGTCATCGTTTCTAAGTCTAGCAACTTTGCGACGATCGGGCTTTCGCCCCATATCATGCCCCAGGGAATGTTTGCGCCTGTCCAGCAAAGTGGCCGGAGAAACAGTCGGAGAGAAATAAGCAGGTGCGGGCGGACCGATCAGTATCTGTTCGGTCTCTTCCTTGCTCAACATCTGCAACCGGAAAGAAAACTCACCACACGGAATCATCGCTACCGGCGCAGCCAACGAAGCCAGCTTTCCGCTGTTGCGCTTGGACTCAAGCCAGCTGCTCAGCCGGTGGTCATGAATCTCGGGACGATCCTGCCAGAACGAAGCTTCCAGCGGGCACACGATCCGTAGATGATCCAATTCCAACTCGACCGAGTCGAGATCGCGAGGGAAGTATTCTTTCGCATTCGCTGTGCCAATGTGTAGACCTACGGCCCCCGAATGTCCGGGGTGCCGTTCTTGCGTTTGAACTACCATTTTCCACCTCCGGAGGGGAACCTGAGTATGGAGTGTATGCAGTTAGATGAGGTTTGGAATTCCTCGAGCAAGAATAGTACGCGCCATCCGTACTAGATAGGGAACTTCAATTTGCCAATTCCGAATTGGTAACTAAAGAATGCCCCCGGTACGGTATACAGTACGTCACACTCTCTCTAAAAAGCAAATAAAAGGCGGGAATCCCGCCCTAATTTTTCTCTGGAGTTATTCTCCGTCAAATTTCATCGTATCTTTGCCGAAGATTCGCTACCGGGTGCACCAAAATACTCACCATCAGGCTGAGAAGCCCACCGCGTACTTAGTCATTTCCACTTCCTTGTCCACGTCCGGGCCCTGCATCGGGCTTAGGATCGGCAACAGCCGGAAGGCATGCTCGCCAGCCGGAATCATCGCCAGCGGCGCGGGCCTCGGAGCCAGCTTCCCCGTACCTTCCTTGGACTCAAGCCACGCAAGAAGCCGCTCATCATGGATCTCCGGATCGCTTTCCCAGAACTCCGGCTCAAGTGTGCATACGATGCGAAGGTGGTCCAGCTCCAGTTCAATTGCCGGCACATCAGGCGGGAAGAACTGCTGCACATTGCCGTAACCGATATGCAGCCCCGTCATCCCCAAGCGTCCACTTCTTGTTCGAACAACCATTTCTCACCCCAGCTTTTTGGGAGAACTAATCTATGTTCCTGCTACTGGATGCTAGGATGCGGTCGGGGACGCTGGAGTTATCGGAGGCTGGACGGTTTTGTACCTCTGTCATATAAAAATTTTCGCGGGATCAAAATAGAGGAGATACCGTTTCGTATTTAACCGAGTTAGCTCTTTAGAACATGCGCATGTCGCCTTCGGGCAGCGGCGCTTCCCGCAATAGTCCCAGTTCCCCAGCTAAGCGCTCGAGCTTCTGGCGCATCGCCCGGTCGGGTTGTACGAGCGGCAGTCGCACGCCGGCATCGCATCGGCCCATCAGGCTTAAAATCGTTTTCGCCGGCCCTGGATTCGACTCCCAGAAATTCGCTTCAAAGAGCCGCGCATACTTGCGCTCGATCTCACGCGCCCAGGGCCATTCATTCCGCAGCGCCGCCCTCACCATCCGCGTCAGCTCGGCCGGGGCTTCGTTCGACGCGACACTGATGAGTCCGTGTGCGCCGATGCCGATCGCCGCCAGCGCCAAATTGTCGTCTCCGGAGAAGATCTTGAACCCGCGCGGCGTCGAATGCACCAGCGCAGCCACCTGGGTCAGCTTGCCGCTGGCTTCTTTGATCGCAGCAATGTTGGGGGCATCTTCAGCCAGCCGGATCACCGTCTCGGGATCGAGATTCGCGCCGGTTCTGCCGGGCACGTTGTAGAGCACAACCGGCAGCGGATCGACCGTCCGGGCCAGCGCCATGAAATGCTGGTATTGTCCCTCCTGCGTCGGCTTGTTGTAATACGGATTGGCGGACAGCACCGCATCCACGCCGCGAATCCGTGTCAGCTTTTCCGCTTGCTTCACCAGCGTGCGCGTGCAGTTATGCGTGCATCCCGCAAACACGGGAACCCGCCCTGCCGCAGCTTCCACAACCAGTTGGATAGCCGTCAACCACTCTTCTTCTTCCAGCGTGGCGGCCTCACCCGTCGAGCCGCAGGCCACCAGAAAGTCAATCCCTGAATTGATCTGCCAGTTCACCAGCGCATAGAGCGCCCGATCGTCGATTGAACCGTCCCCGCGAAAGGGGGTCACCAGCGCCGTACCGCAACCCGTCGTTTCCATTCCGGAATTCCCAGCCTTCGTTTCCTGTATAAAAAGTGCCAAGGGTGAGTGTATAACGGCAGGGCGATGGGGATGGAGCCCGAATAGAGCCCACTGGGTCAGGCGCGTCTGGAGCCCACCCAGCGAAAGATCGAGCAAGGCTCCTCCGTGCTCCACGCATACTCGCCCTCCGGCTGGTGATTCAGAATGGCCTTATCCGCAGCCTCGTCCTCGGCGGAGAGAGGCACGCGCCCGCGCCATAGCCGCGCCCACCTGGGATTCTCGACCAGCAGATCCGCGCATTCGTCGTTGGCATAGATCAGATCCAGTTGCCCCGGCCGCGCGGCAAACTGCGCTTCCAGATGCCAGGCCAACAACTGCAGCACAGCCTCTCCAAAGGGATTGAACATGTACGCCACACAAGGATTGTCTGGGAATTCGAACTCCGTTACATCCTGGCAGACGATCCGCATCGGACAGCGCGCCCGCCCCGAGGCTTGCCACTTGTCGATGTTCTTTTGCGCAATCTCAGCCAGATCCGGATGCAGCTCGACGCCAATCACCTCGCGAAAGGGCATACGCGACGCGATCAACAGCCCGCGCCCCATTCCTGCGCCGATATCCACAAAAGAATAGTCTTCGGGAGGTGCCACCAGGTCCGTCGCGCGCCATAACGCGCACAGCTTTTCGAGCACCGAGGGGGCAATGCCATAATACGCGGTCGTGTGCTGGTCGTGCGGATGCCCGGTGGCAAGATGTGGCCCTCGAACCAGTCCGCTGGTCTGCACCTTGTGCTGGATATCGAAGGGATGGCGCATGAAGCCATCCTTGACCTTGAGTCCGGTCAAAAGCCGCTTGCGTCCCATTACGGAATCCTTCGCTGGCTCAGAGATATGCGAGGAGACAATTGATCAGACCTGTTCAAAGATCTCCTGGAACTCCCACACTCCGGTCTTGCCATGCAACCACTCGGCCGCTCGCACTGCGCCCTCGGCAAAGCCGCGCCGGTTGAACGAATCATGCCGCAGTTCGATCATGTCGTTTTCGCCGCGCGCCGTCACCACGTGCAGGCCGCTGGCGTCGCCCTCGCGCTTGGAGGTAATCTCCACCGGGACGCCAGGCTGGATCTTCTGCACAATTTCCTTGAGACTGAGTGCCGTGCCCGAGGGAGCATCCAGCTTGGTGGTATGGTGCGTCTCCTCAATGTGAAACTTGTAACCGCCCAGTTTGGCTACGCTCGCCGTCAACTTGAACAACTCCTGAACGCTCAACGAGAAGTTGCTGCCGTAGAGCAGAGCGCCGTTACGCCGCAGAGCTAGAGCCTTCATTTCAGCCAATCGGTCGTTCCAGCCGGTCGTTCCCACCACGATGCGGGCGCCAAGCGCCAAGCATGCGCGCATATTCTCAACTGCGGCTTCCGCAGTTGTGAAATCGATAACCACATCCACCTGGGCCACAGTCGGCGCTGTCAGCGAACTGGCGCCTTCGTTCTCACGAAAATCCAGCACTCGTACTGAGTGGCCGCGTTCCCGCGCCACCTGCGCAACAAGGCTTCCGGTCTTGCCTTTTCCGAGCACGAGCAGCAGCATGGCATTATCTCCTATATAACCAGTTGCGATTAGACCTTTGCTGTAGCAGCTTGCCGCGCCTCGACATCAAAGATCTTTGGATCGGGATTTTGAAAGAAAGCCGCGTGCAGTGATCGCACCGCTTCTTCGACATCCTCTTCCTCAATCATAAAGCTCATGTTGATCTCGCTGGCGCCCTGCGAGATCATCCGCACATTGACATGACGAACGGCGGCAAATACCTGCGCCGCTATGCCATGCTGCCCACGAATATCCTCGCCGACCATGCAGATCAGGGCCTTCTGGCCCTCGTATTTTACGTCGGCAATCTTACCCAGATCGTTGGCAATCGCCGGCAGCTTGTCGTTCGAGTCCACGGTGAGCGATACGCTCACCTCGCTGGTCGAAACCATATCCACCGGGCACTGGTGCTTGTCGAAGATATCGAAGATCGCCTTCAAGTACCCGTGCGTCATCAGCATCCGGCTGGCTACGACGTCAATGATCGTGAGCTTTTTCTTCACCGCGATGCACTTGAACGGAGTCTTGCAATGTGGAGCGAGCGAAATAATCCGAGTGCCCTCATTGGTTGGATTGCGCGAGTTGAGCACCAGCACCGGAATATTCTTGCGCACCGCGGGCAGAATCGTGGCCGGATGCAGCACTTTCGCTCCGAAGTAGGCCAGTTCCGCTGCTTCCTCAAAACTGACCACCCGCACCCGCAGAGCATCGGGGCAGATGCGCGGGTCGGTGGTCATGATTCCATTCACATCCGTCCAGATCTCGATTGCCTCGGCATGCAGCGCGCCGCCGATCAGCGCGCCGGTAAAGTCCGAACCGCCGCGGCCCAGCGTCGTTGTGATCCCGGCTTCATTGCTGCCGATGAATCCGCCCATCACCGGCACGCGGCCAGCTTCGAGGTGCGGACGAACCCGGGTTGCGCACCGGTCCTCGATCACCGCATCCTGCGGGATTGCCTTCTGGTATTGCGAATCGGTGATGATTACCTCACGCGAGTCGAGATGGACGCTGTCCAATCCGCGCTCGCGGAAAGCCTGGGCGATGATTACGCTCGAAAGCCGCTCGCCGTAGCTCACAATCAGATCCGAAATGCGTGGCGTCAGCTCCAGAATCGCCGCAAGTCCTCGCAAAACCTCATCGAGAGCATCGAAGTCATGCTCGATGGCGGCTTGCAGCGTTGCGCAGTCCTTCTGTTCTTTCACGAGAGCGGCAGCCGTGTCCCGATGACGGCTCCGGAGCCGCGAACTGATGGCCAGCGCACCGGTTCGATCACCCCGACTGGCTGCGGCCGCGCAAGCCAGCAACTGATCTGTCACCTTGGACATAGCGGACACAACGACAACGGGTGTCTTACCCGCAGCTACGCGGCCCGCTACGATTTCCGCAGTACGTGCAATCGCCGTCGGGTCTTCGACCGACGTACCGCCAAACTTCATTACTACAAGACTCATCCAGCGTCCCTGTCTTTTTCTCTACTCTTCTACGCTTACGACCCTTGGGGAATCCCACCAATGTGGGTACCCATGACTGACTCAACGTGTGCGCTCGAATGCGGGGCCGTCCCAAATGCGGGTGCCCCATCCTTGTCACGCTCTTGGTGACAAGGATGGGATTTCCACCTACGCTCGCTCTGCCGCCAGAGCCACCGGCTCCAGTTTGCCCAGACTCAAGAGCAATTCCGCGTTCACAATTGCCGCCCCGGCTGCACCGCGAATGGTGTTGTGCGAGAGCACCGTAAACTTCCAGTCCAGCAGCCCGCAGGGGCGCAACCGGCCTACGGAAGCTGCCATGCCTCGGCCGCGATTCTTGTCCAGACGCGGCTGCGGCCGATCTTCCGCCGCGATCCACTCGACCGGCTGCTCGGGAGCAGTCGGCAGATTCTGCCCGGCGAGCGGTTTGAACTCAGCCCACGCGGCCAGCATCTCCTCGCGAGTCGCAGGTTTCCGGAGCTTGATGGAAACCGACTCGGTATGCCCATCCTCGACCGCAACGCGATTGCAATGCGCGCTCATTCGCGCGGCAAGAGGAGCAATGTGCTCCCCATCGAGCCTGCCCAGCAGCTTCAGCGTCTCGGCTTCCATCTTCTCTTCCTCGTTCTTGATGAAGGGGACGACGTTGCCGAGAATATCCATCGAAGGCACGCCGGGGTAGCCCGCGCCGCTCACGGCCTGCATCGTGGTGACAAAGATCTGCTCGATGCCAAAACGCTCTTCAATCGGCTTCAGCGCCATCACCAGGCCAATCGCCGAGCAGTTGGGATTGGTCACGATATACCCGCCGGACTCCCGTCGCCAGCTCTGGTCTTCAATCAGATGCAGATGTTCCGGATTCACCTCGGGGATGACCAGAGGCACATTTGGATGCATACGGAAGGCGCTGGAGTTCGAAACCACGGCGCAACCGGCAGCCGCGAATTTAGGCTCCAGTTCGCGGGCGATGTCGGTGTCGAGCGCGGCAAAGATAATCTTCGGCGGGCCGTCCGGGGCCGCCGGCGAGATGGTCATTTTCGCAATGCGCTCGGGGCAGGGAGTATCGAGCCGCCATTTGGCAGCGTCCTCGTATTTCTTCCCGCTGGAGCGGTCGCTTGCCGCGAGCCATGTGATCCGGAACCAGGGATGGTTCTCAAGAAGCTGAATAAAACGCTGCCCGACCATGCCGGTCGCGCCCAGAATGCCGATGGAATGCTTGTTTTGCATAGTAGACCCTTCAGTGTACAGGAGAGTCGATGCTGAGACACGTCTCACTGCCGAAACTCGAACCCATAAAGGCAAAATGGCATGATCGTTCAGGAATGGAAATTCCTGGATATTGAGCGGATATTCTATCGACGGCGAGCCTATGCGGCTATGTCCGCCGTTGCCCCTCGCGATTCGACTCCCGCGTCTGCAGCAGTTGCTCAAGCTCTTCCTTGAACTCACGCACATCCTTGAAATCGCGATAAACGCTGGCGAAACGAATATAGGCAACCGTATCCAGTGTCTTGAGGTTTTCCATGATCAATTCGCCGATCTCGCGGGTGGTTCGCTCGCGCTCCGGAGCATCCATCAGGTAGCTCTCGGTCGCGTCGACAATCGCCTCCAGCTTGCCCGCCGAAACCGGCCGCTTCTCGCAGGCGCGCAGAAGGCCGCTCAGCACCTTATGCCGCTCAAATTTCTCCCGGCGGCCATCTTTCTTGACGACCATGTAGGGGATTTCATCAATGCGCTCGTATGTCGTAAAGCGCCGCTCGCACTTCTCGCACTCGCGCCGGCGGCGAATCGAATCCGCCTCCTTGCTCTCGCGGCTGTCAACGACACGGTCCTGCGCAAACCCACAAAATGGACATTTCATCTTGGGTCTGATTCTACAGGTTGTGCAAAGACCGAATTCGGTAGCGACGGGCTTGAGCGTCAGAAAAGAGCTAAGCCCCGCTAGGCTCCTCAATCGGTCCGTCTTCCTTCAGCGATTCCTCGACGGCCTCCCCGGCATGTTCGCTCTCGGCGGCCACTGTGCGCAGGCTTACGTGCTCAAACTGGGCCCAGATCAGCCCAACCGGCACGATGCCGAGAAAGGTCACCAGCAGCAGCGTCGCGGCACAGGCAGTTGCCG
The DNA here is from genome assembly GCF_025685625.1 of Acidicapsa acidisoli. NCBI lineage: Bacteria > Pseudomonadati > Acidobacteriota > Terriglobia > Terriglobales > Acidobacteriaceae > Acidicapsa > Acidicapsa acidisoli. The sequence goes on along the minus strand of NZ_JAGSYI010000003.1, from coordinate 721,598 downwards.
GTTCGGGCGGAACGCCAAAGAAGCTGGACAGAGCCGTTGCGACCACGCCAATCTGTGTGAACCATCCCAGCACCGGAAGCTGGAAGGCGCTCGCGCCGCCGCTGATGGCCATCAGGACCATGCCTTCCGCCAGCGTCAGGGAATTAAGCTGTGGGCTGGCGGTAAATGCTCGCGCGGTCATGATGTAAGCCAGCGTAATCAGCCCCCACATACCCAGCGAAAGAACGAGCGTTATCACCAGATCGCCGGGGCTGCGCAGCGTATTCAATCCAGTCCGGAAGCTGCGAATCTTGTTCCCGATGGCGTGTCCAACGCTCTTGGAAAGAGTGCCAATGGTCCCCTCGAAAAAGCTTGCCACCACGCCACCCGAGACCCGCACCATCACGAGGAACAGCGCTCCGGCAAATGTCCCCGCAAGTCCCCAAAGTCCAACTTTCTTGAAGATCTCAGGATGCGGCAGCGCTCCGGCAGGCGCCAGCAGAATCACCGAAGAGAAGATCAACGCCATCGATCCCGCGTCAAACAGTCTCTCCACGATATAAACCGCGATTTGCGTGCTGAGCGGCAGCCCGGTTTTCTTCGAAACCAGATAAGGGCGGGAAAGGTCGGCAACGCGCCCGACCAGCGCGACAGAACTGAAGCCAATCACCTGTGTCCCCAGCAGCGAAAACAGCCCGACGCGCTTGTTTGGGCGCAGCAAAAGTGCCCATCGCGCGGCGCGGAAGACATAGCCGACGTAGATGCAGGCCAGTCCGATCACAATCTTGCGCCAGTCCGCGCCGGCCAGTTGCGAGCGAAAATTGGCGAAGCTGAAATTCACGTGGTAGTAGGCCCAGACGCCGAGCCCCACCAGCAGCGCCAGAACCACGAGGCTGATGATCAGTTTTCCGTTCTTCAATCGCGTCCCACTCTCTCGTCCTCTGCAGGCCCGGTAGCCATTGAAACACCGCTCGCGCGGCCTGTGCTGGCCAGCGTCTTTTCGCGAGCTGCAATCCTTCGGTTGAACTCGTGTATCACCCGCGCCACGTACAAGCGTGTCTCATGATACGGCGGAATTCCATGATACCGATCCACAGCTAGCGGACCTGCGTTGTAAGCCGCCAGAGCCAGCGCAATGTTGTCGTGGTAGCGGGTCAGCAGCCAGTCCAGATACGTAGTGCCGCCGCGCACGTTCTCGTCCGGAGCAAAGCTGTCGGTAACGCCAAGCTGCTGCGCCGTCCCCGGCATCAACTGCATCAGTCCGCGCGCCCCGGCCCGGCTGGTTGCGCGCACATATCCGCCGCTCTCAGCCTTCACCACACTCGCCAGCAGATCCGCGTCCACGTTGTGCTCCGCGCCTGCCTTGGAAAGCAGTTGATGCATGTCGGTAGCCGTCAGGCGGGCGTCGGGCTTATTGCTGACGGGGGCCGTTGCGGAGTGCTTTGCCGCATCGCCGCCATCCGCCTTCGGCTCCAAAGGCGGATCGGGAACGACCTCAAATCCGGTCACATCTTCCGGCTTCAGTTCCAGGTAATCCGTCTCGTCCGCCGCGTTGGGAAATACCCGAATCCGCCCGTCAACCATCGCATGGTGATTGCAAACAAGGTCAAATCCATTGGCCAGAGTGATCCGCTCCGCCGCAGTGGCCGGAATCGATGCGGTGCAGCCCAGCCCCAGCGCCGTTATAAGCGCAAGAGCTCCGGTCGGGAAAGCCGATATGGAAGGAATTTTCAGCAATTGTCTTCGCTCAAACTCTAGCAGAAACCAGACCGGTGGCAAGGCCTGAATCCAGTCTGGCGATAGCCTCTTCCAGCATCACCGCCACGCCATCCTCCGAGTTCGACGGCCCGATCCGCCATCCGCGCTTCGGAGCAAGAGTGCGCAACTCCTCGGTCGCGTTGCCCATCAGCACGCCCGTTCCCGCCCAGTCCAGCATGGACTCATCGTTCCAGTTGTCGCCAATCGCCATCGTCTCCGCCTGCGCTATCCCCAGCCGTTCGGCGAGCCGCGCCAGCGCCGAGCTCTTCGAAACGCCCTTCGGAAGCAGATCCAGAATGGACAGATCATTACCCGGATACGCCGTCCGGATGCATTCAAACTGCCCCGCCCAGTCGCATATCCTCAGGCGCCGCTCGGCCTCGATCATCTCGGCAATCGTTCCGGCGGCCATGCCTTGAATCAGATCCACATCGTCTCCCAATGCTTCTTCTATCGGCCGAACTTCCTTGAGTGACAACCGGTTTGACTCCACCCATTTGCCCAGACGACCCCTGACCTTGGCGATATCCTCGACGATCAGGTCCGGATTGGCGGCCTTGTCCAGCGTAAAGACCAGCAGCCCGACTCCGCGCAGCACTCCGCACAGCCCGCGCGCAACCTCCGGATTCAGGTGCGTAAAATCGATGCGCTCGCCGGAAAAACTGCGTGTCACTGCACCATTGGACGTGATGAGCGGCGTGTCCGCTCGCAAGCCGACGTCCTGGAGCAGCGGAGCCGTAAAAGCCTGACGGCGGCCCGTCGCAATCGCGACGACGATTCCGGCCTGCTGCGCGTCCCGCAAGGCCCGCTGATTGCGCGCACTTACCACGGTGGAAAAATCCGGCAGCAACGTTCCATCCATATCGATGGCTACGAGACGAATTGGGCGAACGGGGCGATTTGGAGCGGAAAAACCGTTCCGAGACTCAAGGGGGAGGGAAGAATCCATATATCTAAGTTTACCCGGATATCGATGAATACCGATTGAAGACGCTGTCAATGCGAGGCGGAATCGCTGCCGCGAAGCCCAAATGGGCCAGAGATATAGTTCGGCGATGTAATCTTAAGGGGTGGATTCGATCTGCCAGCAATGCCATGCCACCGTCGCGCACTCCGAAGACGCCGCAGTGAATTCAACCACTTGCCCAGCCTGCGGCGGCGCGCTGATCGCCGGATCGCGACCTGATCTTAATCCGGCTGGATCGCCGCCGCGAGTAGTGGATCGTCGAGGCATCGTCCTGCCGCGTCGCCACGCCGTCGGCGGCATCATTACCCCGCGTTAAGGCCAGTCAACCCTGCGTCTCTGAAGGCCAATCGCGGAATGCTGGATGCAGCCTTCCGGCCACTCGTCCGGAACCGGACACTTCCGTTCGCGAACGGTCAGTCGGCCGCCGTTTCCCGGTATTTTCATCCCGCGCAAGTCATCGTCTTATCAAAGATTTAGTCCAATCTGAGGAATGGAACTCCACGTGTATATGCAGTAGGGCGTCGCACGGCTTGAAAGCCCGGACGACACAGCAATGAGGTGCATGATGCAACGTCGATCTCGGAAGTTCGCAGGATTCCTGCAACGACACGGATCTCTTGTTCTCGCCGCCGGAGTCATGGCCATCATGGTGAATCTTACGGGGGTCGCTCTCCGGGTCCGCCCGCATGTCCACCCGCTCGTTTCTGACCACCGCGTCCTTTGCTCGCTCAAGAGCAGCGTGAATCGCGGCAAATCGCTTTCCGGGCAGATCTTTGATTCCCGCTCTGCGGCAAGCCGCATCGACCGCATCGTCTCCGGTGCGCTCCAATTCGCTTCTTCTCTCTAAAGATTTGTACCGGTTGCCGGGGTGGTGCTGCCGTCTGCAACTCCAATCTATTCATGTGTCGAAATCGAGGGCCGAAGATGACCAATCTGATGCGAAACATCCGATTCAGCCTGCGCATGGTGCTCAAAAACAGCGGCCTCACCCTGGCCGTGATCCTCACGCTCGCTTTGGGAATCGGCGCAACCACGGCCATCTACACGGTCGTCTATAGCACTCTCCTCGAACCGATGCCGTATCCCAACCCCGACCAGTTGGTGATGGTCTGGTCGAATATTTCCGGTCACAACAACGTCATGTCCGCCGGCGACTTCCTTGACTGGCGGCGTGAAAGCAAGTCCTTCCAGCAACTGATCGCCATGCAATGGACCAGCTTCAATCTGGCCACCAAAGACGCTCCGGAACAGGTGCAGCACTCCCTGCAGTGCTCGCCCGGTTACTACAATATGCTCGGATACCACTTCCTCATGGGCCGCGATCTGTTGCCGCAGGAGGAAGTGCCCGGCAAAGACCATGAAGTCGTCCTCAACTACAAGATGTGGAACCGCCTTGGTGCTGACCTCGCGATTCTTGGTAAGAGCCTTCGCATCGACGGCGAACCGTATACGGTTGTCGGAGTTCTGGCACCGGGTATCGGAGACAAGGGAGCGGATGTCTCCGCTCCGCTGACGATTCCGTTGGCCTTCCACCCCGATCAGATCAACCATGACTACCACTGGCTCATCACCATGGGCCGGCTCAAGTCCGGCGTGACGTTGCAGCAGGCCCAGTCTGAAATGGATGGCGTGGCCCGTAATATCGCGGCCGCCTATCCTGATTCCAACACAGACTGGGGAGTCAGGATCGAGCCGCTGCACAACGACTTCCTGCCAAAGGAGCGAATCCAGAATCTATGGCTGCTTCTCGGCGCAGTGGGATTCGTCCTGCTCATCGCCTGCGTCAACATCGCCAACCTGTTGCTAGCCAAGGGCGCGGCGCGGCAGCGGGAGATCGCAGTGCGCGGCGCTCTCGGCGCATCGCGCGGACAGGTATTCACGCAATTTCTGACCGAGAGCCTGATCCTTGCTGTCCTCGGAGGCGGCCTCGGCGTTGGCCTGGGTTCAATCCTGCTCCGCATCCTTACCGTCCTCATACCCGACGGAACACTGCCCACCGAGGCAGTTCTGAAACTCGATCCGCACGTGCTGCTGGTGGCTCTCGGCGCAACGACGCTGTCCGGGCTTCTCTTTGGCTGCGCGCCGGCCTGGTACGCGATGCGCATCGATCCCTGCGAAGGACTGAAGGACGGCGGACGCAGCGGCGTTGGAACAGGAAGCCACAAACTCCGCCGCGCGCTTATCGTCGGAGAACTCGCCCTTGCGCTCACCTTGCTGGCTGGCGCCGGATTGGCCATCCATAGCGTCTGGAACCTGTCCCGAGTCGACCTAGGCCTGCGCACCGATCACGTCCTTACCTTCCGCCTCAACCATCCCGCAGGCCGCTTCAAAGATCCGGCGGAGATGGCCGTCTATTACCGGCAGATGCTCGACGCGATGCACTCCGTAGCTGGCGTTACCGAAGTGGCCGCCGTGACGGGAATGCCCCTCCAATACCACAGCGACGGCATGGGCTTCACCATCATCGGCGGACCCACGTATGCCGACCGCTCCAAGCGTCCCGATGTCGGCTTCCAGTCTGTCACTCCGGACTACTACAAGACCTTCGGCATCCAGATCGTCCGCGGCCGAGGCTTTACCGATCAGGACAACGCCGCCGGCGTGCGCGTAGCCATCGTTAACGAGGAGTTTGTCCGTCACTATCTGAAGGGGCTGGATCCATTCAAACAGCGCCTGTCAATCGACGAAATCATTCCCGGACAGCCCAAGCTAGGTCCTTCGGTGGAATGGCAGATTGTCGGCATCTCCCGCACCGTTCGCTACGGAGACCTTCGCGAAGACAGTCCCGCGATGGATGTGCCCTTCGCCCAATCGCTAGGAGCGGATGCAACGATCGGTCTGCGCACACAATCCGACCCGGCGGCCATGGCGAAGGCTGCCGCTGCCGCCGTTCACTCCGTCGATTCGGAGATAGCGCTTGCAGACGTGGCCACCATGGACCAGGTCAAGAAAGATGCCCTGAACGACGACCGATTCACCATGGATCTTTATGCCGGATTTGCTTTCGTCGCGCTGGTCCTTGCGGCGGTTGGCATTTATGGCTTGATGGCCTTCACCGTCTCCCAACGCACCCAGGAGATCGGCATCCGCATGGCCTTCGGAGCAAGCCGCGCCAATGTTGCGCGCCTGATCGTCCGCCAGGGAGCCATGCTTGCCTCGATTGGGCTGGTTCTGGGAGTAGGCGGATCAATCGCCGTGGGCCGCCAGATGCAAAGCACTCTCTACGGAGTCGGCGCGCTGGATGTGTCGGTCATTGCATCGGTCGCCGCAATCCTCTTCGCTACGGCGCTCGTCGCGTCCTATTTGCCCGCTCGGCGCGCTTCCTCAATTGATCCAATGAAGGCGTTGCGATCCGAATAGCTTGTTGGAAAAGACTGGGCGGCCCAAGGCAAAATCCTCAACCTCGGCCCGCGTACATCGATACATCAAAGCAAACTCTCGCGCAGAGAGGCTGCGTGCGCCTGTTAGTTTGACGCCGACGTGCTTGCCGAACCACCCTTCGCGAGACTCCGCACATAGATAACGAGTTGCCACACATCGTCATCCTTTGCGCGGGCGGCCTCTTCCGGAGGCATCTTGTCCTTGCCCTTCCGGATGAGATCGAATAGATCGCTGTCCGACATGCCCGCAAGCGACTTCGGGTCTGTAAGATCTTTCATCGTAAGCTGCATGTCCTTGGCGAGGTCGGTCTTTCCATCCCCACTGGCTCCGTGACACAGGGCACAATCAAATCCGTACGTCTTCTTGGCTTTTGCCTGTGATTCGGCGGTAGGTTTGACGGGGTTCTTGGGGCCGGGCGCAGCCTGCGCAGGCGGTGCGGCCGGCTCCTGCGGTAAATGGCCCGCATTCGCGGTGGAAGCAGCCGCGAACAAGATTAACGAGGGGAAGATCACCGAGGACAAGATACCCGAGGGAAGGTGCAGCAATGACCGGAACATGTCGCCTCCTCAGTTGCAGGTGTCGAATAGAGGCATCTGGCAGCTGATTATTTTTCAGGCCGAATTATAGGCCCAATTGGCTGGCAAGAGAGCGATCATCCTCACGATAGGAATATTTAAGCGTACCCCCAGGCGCCGGTGAGTGGGGCGTCTCGAAATATCCGAAGTTCAATTTGAGAGGGAGGCTATATCGTGGTCAGACCCTCAGCCTCAGCTAACCGTGCTTGTCTCTGATCAAAGGTCCAAAAATTGTCTGCTTGAAGTTCCAAGGCAGCGGCTACGTGCAGCGAATCGAGTGTCCGTACGCCTAGTCTCGCGACGTGCCTCCGTGCGAGGCGTTCACACGTGACAAAAGTTTCTTTGGGCTGCTCAGTGAGTATCCAGATTCCGTGAGCGCGATCCTGTTCGAAAGCCTCGGTCACCAAGTCTGCTTCATACGAGGTTATCGTACCCCGAAACACATATTGCTGAATCGCGTGCACGAGTTCAACTGCTTGGAATGGCGTGAGCCAAACGCCGGGCTTGAGCGCCATGCGGCGAGCTACTTCCGGCGAATGCCGATCCTGGAGATAGTGCGCGACGAAGAAGCTGCTGTCTGCATAAATATTCAATAGCGGCTGTTCTCTCTATCCTCGAGCAACTGGTCGACTGCCGGAAGTATCCGGTCGCCGAAGATTGCTTTCCGTCGCGCCTCAAAGTCCGGCCACTCGATCGGCTGTTTCGCAGTCTCCTCCGGAACAATGCGCGCCAGAACCTTGTCCCGCTCGCGCAACTCCACTGTCTCCCCGGCTTTGAGCCAGGCCTTGAGCTGCCGGGTATCACGAAGCTGTCGGAGATTCACAGAATGCATACTGACAATGTGGCACAATAATGCGACACAAGTCAAAACCAGCTCTACTCGTAGCGCAACGCCTCAGCGGGCAGAATAGCCGCCGCGGTCGACGAGGGATATACGGTTGCAAGCAGGGAAACACCAATCGAAACAAGAGCCACCAGCACGCCGTCCCGCCAAGAAGGCGCAAAGGGCAGCGTGTCTATGTTATAAACCGCTGCCGACAGGTGGATGAAGTGGTAATGCCCACCCGCCCACGAAGCAACATACCCCATCACAAGTCCGGCTGCCGTTCCCAGCAGACTGATCAACAGCCCTTGCATCAGAAAGATCCGCCGCACCTGGCCCGGTAGAACCCCAAAGCTCATCAGCACGGCGATATCCCGCGTCTTCTCCATCACCATCATGGTCAGGGCGATCAGAATGTTCAGCGCCGCGACCAACACTATCAGCCCGATGATGATGAAAGTCACCGTTTTTTCGAGCGCGAGCGCAGTGAACAGCTCCCTGTTTTCGTCCATCCAGTTCGAAGTCTGAAAGCCCTTGCCAGCGGCCTGCTCAATCTCCCGCCCGACGGCTTCGGCTTGGTCGAGATCGTCAATTTTGAAGTTGATCACGGTGATCACATCCGGCTCGCTGAACAGCTTCTGCGCATCCGAAAGCCGCAAAAAACCCGTCGCCGAGTCGTACTGGTAGAAGCCTGAATGAAAGATGCCCGCCACGCGAAACTTCCGGTAGCTCGGGATCACCCCCAGCGGCGTCAGTTCCCCTTGCGGGCTCGTCGCCATCACCGAATCTCCGACCGAAACGCCGAGGGTCTCCGCCAGTTCGTTGCCGATCACCAAAGGAGGCAGCGCCGCATCCGCCGAGTCCAGCGAGCTTTCTCCCGGAGCCAGATCCGCCGCCGACCCTGTCGTAATCATGCCCAGCAGATCACTCACGGTCCGCTCCTGCGCCGGGATAATCGCTTTGAGCAGCGCAAAACCGGCTCGCGGCCCGTTCGAAATCATCACTTGCTCGTACATCCCCGGCGCTGCGGCCATGACATGCGGCAGATGGCGCATCCGTTCCAGCAGCGGCTCCCAGTTGTGGATGCCGTCGTTCTTCACCCGCATCAACGTCACATGCGAGGTGCTGCCCAGCAGGCGATCCTGGAAATCGCGCTGCATTCCATTCGTGATGGCCAGCGCCACCACCAGCGCCGCCACTCCCGCCGCCACTCCGGCGACGGAAATCAGCGTAACCAAGCCGACGACAGCCTGCCGGCGCTTGGCTCGCAGGTAGCGGATCGCAATGTAAAGCTCAAATCGCATCTTGAATCAAATCTTGATCGCGGGAGGCGCGGTTATTTCTCCTCGGAGGTTGCTGGAGCTTTCGTGGCGGGCGGCACAATGATCTTTGCCGTCGCCATGTTGTCGTGCCGGTCGTACGCCCGGACGGTGATCAGATGCTCCGGCTCAGGCCCCGCATCCGCGACCCCAGCCAGAGGAGCAGGCAAGGGAACCGCGACATAGTAGTGTTCTTCCTTCGAATCCGAAAGTGCGCCAACCGGCTCGATGTACTGCCATGGCCCCGCATCCAGAGAATATTCCGCATGGCTGATCGGCGACGCCGCATCCACGGCCTCGAAACTCAACGGAATGCTCAGCGTCCGAGGACACGGCGATTGCTTGCAGTCGCCCGGCGCAGCCGGCCCGGCCTTCATCGCAGAGATCATCGGCGGCGTTGTATCCAGTTCAAATCGCTCGCTGATAATCTCTCCGGTCAACACCTCGCCAGGCGCATGAGCAGGAGCGTCGCTCGCGACCACCCGAATCTGATACCCGCCGTCCGGGAAGGCAGCGCCATCAAAACTGTAGACCTTGTCGGTCAGCCCCTTCTTGAGCGGCCTCCAAATATGCTCGCCGTCGCCGCGCAGATACAGGTCGTAAATCATATCGTCGCCGTCATCGTCATGAGCGGTCCAGCGTACCGTCACTGCAGTGCGGTCCTTTTGCGCCTGAATCGGCGTGGAGGCGTTTGCTGTATTGGCGTCAAAAACCGTCCCGGTGTTTGCACTGGGAAACGCGATGGTCACCGTCCCCTGTTGTCCCGCCTGCTGCGCTTGCGGATTGATGCGCGCACCCGGTACTACGATCACCTCATCCACCACCGGAGCCGAGTTCAGGGGCAGATAATTCACGCCTATCCCGCTGACCACGCCGCCGCCGCTCAGCACTGCCTTCCATTGCAGGTAGCGCCCGGCCGGGGAAGCGATCTTTCCGTCGGCGGTCTGCTGCCAGTCGCTCCATCCCCAGTCTTTTTCGTTGCGGGCCGGCTGCTCCACGTTGCCGGATCGCGTCCAGATCTCAAAGCCCTGCGATCCGGGATCGACCTCGACCCGTCCCCACCGCGACATCGCTCCGGCGTCCAGCACATCGCTGGCGTAGAAATGCTCTGCCTTTTCGGAGCTTGAAGAGCTGCCGTTCGTCAGCCGGTACAGCCTGCCAGTATTTGCTGTGCCAACCAGCCAGCCATTCGGTGTAGTGGCGAGGGCCACAGCCTGCTGCGCTTCCAGATGAGCCACATCGCTGTAGCTGCCATCCGCGTGAATGGTGAAGATGCGCCCGCGATTGCCGGTCAGCGCCGTCAGTCCATCTGCTGTCGCGGCAAGCTGATACACAATCTCATCCTTGCCCGCCCACAGTTTGCGCGGAGCCTGGTTCGGCGAAAGCGCGTAGAGTTCGGAGCCTTCCGGCAGCACTGTGCTGGCATTGGCTGCCTGCACCGATGCGGGTTGCACAAAGCTGATGGTGATCCCGACGTTTCCGCTCTGCACCGGCAGCGGAGGCAGAGGATTATGGCTCTTGTCGCCCACGTCCGCCGCATAAATCGTGCCGTCCACGCCGACGGCGACCGCTGTAACCTCCCGGCGCGGCGCGCTGAAGAGCACATAGCCCTTACCGTTCGGGCTGATGCGATAGACCAGCCCCGAGCCATCCGTCCCGGCAATCAAATTGCCGGACTTGTCCCACGCCAGCGAACGAATATGCTGCTCATCGCTCTTGAAAAACAACTCGGCAACCGGCCGCGACTGACTCACGTTCACGCGATAGACGGCGCCCGGCCCGCCGGTAGCAACATACAACCGCCCGGCCCGATCGAAAGTCATATCCCAGATGTACTTCGCCTTGCCGTCGGTCTTTTTTGTGTCCGTCGTATCTGCGTTGGCTGCCTTATGTCCTTCTTTATCCGGATTAATATCGGACTCAGTCTTGTTCAGATCAAAAACGACTTCCGCGGTCGCTTCATCCACCACGGTCGAGGCATCGGGCTTGATCCGATATACCTTCCCATCCGGAATCGTCGCCGCATACAGCGCTCCATCCGGCCCAACCCGCACCACCTGCACCGCCAGCGCCTTGCTATCGAATAACTTCACAAATCCGGATGCATTGGATGAAACTGTCCCATTAGGCTCAACCCGCAGCACCGTCGCCGGGGAGCCGGTTCCGAGAAACGCGGTTCCCGATTTGTCCGTAGTCACCGACCACACAAAACTAGAGGGCGTCGTCAACAGCGCTGTCGCCGAAGGCCCGTTGCGCAGCTTGCCGTCGCTGCCGATCTGTACCCCCTGCGGCGTCCCTTTTTCAAACTCCTCAAAGCGGGACTGTGTCCAGAGCCGCGTACCCTGCGCATGGATAGACGCGCCTGGCGACAAAAGCACAATTCCGCAAAATACCAGGGCGGCGGGGATGAAGGGCCTTACAGGCGCAAGGCTGGAAAAGGTTGGCAACCTCAGGAATTGACGGCTTCTACCGAAGAAATTCATTCTGAGGCTGAGTTTACTAGAACAGTCCGCAATCCGGCCCATTCCGAATCGAGCGGTGGTGGGTCAATTTGAAGAGCACGGGCTTCAGCCCGTACATTAAGCCCGGCAATATAAAAGGGCTTTAGCCCCTGAGGATCGGTCTTTTTTCAAACTGGCCCACTGGCAATCAAGCCGTGTGCAACAGGCTGCTTCAGAATAATTCCGAATAACCCCTTCTGATTAAACCGCCGAAGATCTGGGTGAAGTGGTTCCGCTTCGCAAATCAGCGAGAGTTCGGGGGCAAATGCCTGGGTGAAGGACCGAAAGCCCCAATTTGCATCCACATCATCCACGACAAATGCGCCGTTGGTGCCCATGGCCTCCCATGCTCGATCCAGCTCGAAGCGTACGTTGCGTTCGCTGTGCAGGCTGTCGTGGATGAAGAGATCGATCTTGCCAAGATAAGAAAGCAGCTCGGGGAGTCGCCGCCTGCTGGAGCCGGAGAGATAGGTCCATCGGTCGATCCCATGTTCGCCAATGGCGGCGCCGACCTGATTGCGCCAGAACCTGTCCACTGGAGGAAGATCGATACTCCAAAGGTGTCCGTCCCCGTTTCTCGCCAATGCTTCCAGAATGCACCGAGACGTGACGCCATGCGCGACGCCCGTCTCGACGACCTTTTCCGGTTTCGTGTGGCGAATCAGGCACCATATCGCTCTCACCAATCCGGCATCGCCGTCATTCCACCATTGAAAACTCTCTGGGCCAGGGCGAATTCCTTTCGCTTGCAGCTCCCGGATGATCCCTGACCATAAAGTCCAGAACTCGGAAGCCTCCTCGCATGGCCACGGAACACCCAATGACTCATGCAGCCGCTGCTCCCAATCGTCGTTGGATTCGTATTGATACTTTGGCCTGTCTCCCTCGCGCGCAGCCGCATACTCGTCCTGGATCGTCATCCAAAGTTGAAGAGGATCGGCCGCTATATCCGCAACCGTGACGACAGGATGCTTCAGAAAATAACGCACAGGTATCCCCAACATCTTTCACACTCCCTGGCGCAGTGCCAATCTGCTTACAGCGTTGACGATTGGGGGAAATGGGGCCCGGGGCACTCAAAAAAGCCCGTCGCACAACAAACCAGATTTTCCGGATGCTCGCCCTGAAGAAGGGTCTCTCAGTCCAATGTTGAAATCCGAGTTGCGCGTCTCGAAAGGTGTTTCACTTAGGAGCGGAGAAGCAAATTTTTCTCCGGCAGGTGAAGGCCGTGCCTTGAATCAGGGAGTTGGAAGTTGAATGTGTACGTCCCTTGATTCGGATTTGGCAGGCGATATTCAACTCACACGCAATCCATTCAGGAAAACAGAGCCCAAATCAGGTCTGACGCCGAAGATCTTTTTTCGGGAGTTCAACCCGGTGTCTTGTTTGACCTGTTGCGTTGTCAGACGATCATAGCTCGTTTTGCGAACAACATCGTTAAATTTCTAGTTCGCCAGGACGGCCCGATACCGCACCTTATTCTTTTTCACCTTGGCGATCGCCTCATTCACCTTGGCCATCGGGGAGACCTCCGTTTGCGCCTTCACCCCATGCCGCGCGGCTACATCGAGCATCTCCCGCAGCAGGTGCGGGCTGCCGATGGGGCTGCCGGTGATGGTGCGTATCCCGGCAACCAGCGGAAAGGCGTTGACCGAAACCGCTGATGGAGGAACCCCGACGAAGCACAGCGTTCCCGTCGGCCTGAGCGATTGAATGTAGGAGTTCCAGTCCTGATCCGCATTGATGGTGGTCAGAATAAAGTCAAAGGTTCCCGCCACATCGCGCACCGCGCGAGACTCGCGCGTATTCACGAAGCCATGCGCGCCCAGCGCACGCGCCTCCTCTTCTTTGGCGGCCGAGGTTGAAAATGCCGTCACCTCCGCCCCAAAGACCCGCGCAAATTGCAGCGCAATGTGTCCCAGTCCGCCAATGCCGACGACTCCCACGCGTGACGAGGGATTGACGCCGTGCGCCCGAAGCGGGTTGTACACCGTTATTCCCCCGCACAGCAGGGGAGCCGCGCCCTCGCTCGAAATTGCGTCGGGAATCGGAATGGCGAAACGCGCGTTCACGCGAACTGCCTGCGCGTAGCCGCCATTTCGGCGCACACAGGTAGCTTCCATGGATGGGCACAGATTTTCCATCCCCCGGCTGCACCACTCGCACAAGCCGCAGGAGTTCGACTGCCAGCCCACACCCACCCGCTGCCCAACCTCAAGCGACGTCACATCCGGCGCGGCCGCCACGACCGTTCCGACAATCTCGTGCCCTGGAATGAACGGATACTGGCTGATGCTCCAGTCATTGGAGATCAGGTGCAGATCGCTGTGGCAGACGCCGCAGTGCGAGATGCGAATCTCCACTTCCTGGGGGCGCAATTCGCCGGGATCATATCGAAAAGGAAGAAGTTCTGCGCCTGCCGCATGAGCTGCAAGTCCTTGAATAAGCGCCATAAGCGTTCTGAAAGCCTCGAAGAAAGCGGTAGGGAGCTGCCCAGATTTGTCTACAATGACCAGCCCGTCAAGCCGTGATTTCCCTCAACCTGAGGCGAAACCTCGGATCAGGAAACGATCGACCACGAGTACGTGACCTTAGTTTAACCCGCCTCCGGCCTCTACGCGCAGGGTAAGTAGCTGTTGTCCGCTCAATACCCCTCCAGCAGGCGCAGTCGCCGCCACCACAATCGACTCGCCGTGCAGACCCACCTCTACCCCGCTGCGTTGCGATTCCAGGGTATTGGCCATCGACAGTGGCAGGCTGTCGAGTGTGCTCCCGTCCATTGATGCCTGCGATTCCGGCAGCAGCAGGCTCACATATAACTGATCTGCGGCGTGCTGACTCCGGAGCCGCGCCGACACAGCGGCTTCGCCCCCGGTTTTCCCCGCCGGACGGGCCGCGTCCAGCGTCCGGTCCAGGGCGGATGAACTGCCCACCATCAGACGAATATTGCCTGGCTCCAGCCGCGCCGGAAGCGTGATCGGAATCCGCACATTGCGCGCCGGCTGCTCCCAGGGCCGCAAAGTCGCTTCCACCTCCACCGTATCCCCGGCATGAACAATGCTCGAAGAAACCAGCCGAACGCTCTCCAACTCCGTCCGCAGATCGCGCGGAATCACCTCGATATGCAGCCGCACCCCCTCCATCGGCTGCTGCCGCGTGGCGTTCGCGTACAAGCGGTTGAAGCTGTCCGCAACCCCAAACGCCGCCGCAAGCTGGGAGGCCATCGACTCGCCCGGCGTGCCCCAGGCATTTACCGGAACCGGAGACATTCCATGCACCGTGATATCGCCGGTCACGTGGTAGCTGGTCTCGGCTGAGCTTTCATTCGATTCGAGAAGGATCTGGTAGACGGAGACCAGCACCGCCTGGGCCGTGAGCGCGGGCAGGTCCAGTACTTCGATCTTCCGCTCCAGTGCGTCCTTACCGTTGCCAACCGAGATCGAAACCGGAATCATCCGCGCCGTTGCACCCATCACGCCGCCGATAGCCGCGTCCCGATCCTCCGTGAAGGCCCCGATCACCTTGCCTGTATTCACAATCTTGAAGGCATTCAACGGTGAAGCCAACGTCGCCACAACCTCGGTTGAGGTCATTGGCAGCGAAACAGGACCAGCCTGCAGCACTGGGTGACCACAAGCCAGAAGCTGCTTGGGATCGACATAGGTTACGGTGCAAGTGGCGGCAATCTCCAGATCTCCGCGCACGAGCTGCAGACTTACGGCAGAACCAGGCACGATGGGCCCAAAGTCGCCGCCAACCCCGTCATCGGATGTCCCGCCGCCAACCATTCCCCCGCCCGCCGAAATCATATCCAGACCTGTTCCGGCCACCTGGTCCTTCCAGACGCGGATCGCCTCAGGCTGAAACCCGCTCATCAGCAGCGGCGTTTCCATGGCGGAAAAAGTCAGCCCACCGGAGTCGATGCCGCTGGTCTGGGGCTGGTTGCCATGATCGGCGATTTGCAGCGGCGCCTCATTGGTCAGAGTTCGTACCGGCAGATCCCGCACTTCCAGCATCTGCTCAATCGGCGTGATCCCGGCAATCGGCTCCTTGCTGAACTGTCCGATCCGATAAGAAAGCGCTCCTGCCAGTTTGCCGTCAATATATACGGGGCTGCCGCTCATGCCCGCGACCACGCCCGTATACTCCGGCTTGGCTCCATGCAATCTGGCCAGGATCAGATCACGATGCGGGCCGCGCGCTCCATGCAGCACCCCAAGAATCTCCACATCCATCGGCTCCGGCACTGTGCCCTGAAAAACAGTCCACGCCGTCCCCTGCAATCCCCGATGCACTTGGCTCAGCGGAAAAATGCCGACGCTGGAGGGCGGAGGCATGGCAGCCGAAGCAGCGGTAGCCAACTCGGCAGTCTTCTGCGCCTGCGCGATTCCTGAGGTGCTTCCTGCGGCAATTATGGAAGCCATACCAAAAACAGCAGCGAAAAATTCGATGGAAGAGGTTTTCTTAAAGCGATTGCACACGTCTACCAGATTAGACGCTGTGGCCGAGCGTGCGCAGCACAGTATTTTCTTTGAAAAGAAACAAATGCTGGCGGGTTCGGCAAGGCTCGCGATCGGGTCCAGCGTGAATTCCGTCGCACACGCCGTCACCCATTCGCCGTATGCTGTTCTGAGCCCGTATCCTTTGTTGTCAGTGAGGTTGTGATGTTCAGGATGAATCGCCGGTTTCGTCGTCTCTCCAATATCTATTCCAGTGGCCTCCATCTTTCCCGCCGTCTTTGCTCCCAATTTTGTCTGGCCGCCTTTCTGGTCTCGCTCGTTTCCGTCGGTTTTGCACCGCGGCTTCTTGCTCAATCGACCCCTCCGACTCCGCCGCCCACACAACAACCGGACACGGCCAGCCCTGACGCAGGCGGTCCAGGCGGGGACAACGGCCCCATCGTAGTGCCGAAGAAAAAGGCGACACCGGAAGACGCCGACACCCCACCGCCCGCCCCCGTCGCTCCTAAAATCAGGAATCCCCCAAACATGCCGTCCGTCTCGCTGCACGTCGATGTGCCCGAAGTCACCGTGGACGTGGGCGTGCTCCTCGAAAAGACCCACCAGTTCGTCCCCAATCTCAAGGCCGCCAACTTCCGCGTCTTCGAGGACGGCAAGGAGCAGAAGGTCATCGGTTTCAAGCGCACCGAGGCGCCCATCACCGCGCTTCTCATCTGCGAGTTCGCAGCCACTAACTACCAGTTCATCTACGACATGCGCAACGCTGCCTTCTCTTTCGCGCAGCAGCTCCGGCCCCAGGACTATGTCGCTATGATGACCTTCGACATGCGCACCCAGATCGTGACTGACTTCACCCAGGACAAGCGCCAGATCCTCGAGTCCATCAACTCCCTGCGCATTCCTGGCTTCTCTGAGCGCAATCTCTTCGACGCGCTTTACGAGGGTCTCGACCGGGTCAGCCGTATTGAAGGGCAGAAGTACATCATCCTGATCGCCTCTGGCCGCGATACCTTCTCCAAGATCACTCTCGACAAGATCATGGACAAGATCCGGAAAACCCCCGACGTCACGATCTTCACGGTCTCGACCGGAGCAGTGGCCCGCATCATGTCCGAGGGCCGCGGCCGTGGCGGCTTTGGCGGCGCGGAGATGGATTACCTGCAGGCCGACAACCAGATGCAGACCTTCGCCCGAATGACTGGCGGCATGTTCTTTGCGCCCCGCTTCGTCGCTGAAATGCCGGACGACTTCAACGCTATCAACCAGGCCATCCGCTCCAAGTACGAACTCGTGTATCACCCGCTCAACTCTGCGCAGGACGGAACCTTCCGAAAACTCCAGGTGCAACTGGTCGATGACGAAGGTCATCCGCTGCAGATTCAGGACGAAAAGCACAAACCGCTTAAATATGAGCTGATCTACCGCAATGGCTACCGCGCCCACCAGGAAGTCGAATAGCTAGAGCCTCACTTTGACTCACCCAGATCTCGATTGTTGAGACCTGGGTGATCGAGTCAATCACGCCACATCCGGCGCAACTTAACTAAAGAAGCGATTTGCCCGCGTCCCAGGCGTAATACGCGAGCACCGCTATCGTCATCAGCACGGTCAGAATCAGGCTGGCCCGCAGCGCAGGCTGCAGCTTGGTTACCTTCGAAACGATCTGGGTCTGTACAGCTTTTTCATGGGCAAAGGCGTCATCCAGAAAGATTTGTCCTTCTTCATCGCGAGTCAGACTGGAACGATAGGCATACAGAAGAGCCGTAACCAGCGCAAAGATCGCCCAAACGATCCACATAACGGGAACCACATTCGGTGTCATACGCTTCCTCCTCGGCTGAGCATTTCAGGAGAAGATATATTCCTGAAATGCTCCATTTCGGTCCGGCGTGCCTGCGAGTCCTGATCGGAATCGCGGTCTCGCGGGTAGGAGGGCCGCTTGGCGTAACACTTTAGCACCATTCTGGGCTCATTTTCAAAGATTTGGGAGTGACGAACGTCACGGTTTGCGACCATTCAGGAACGAGTCGCATCCAATCAGCAATATCGGACCAAAACGCTCTTGTTTCAAAATGCGTTGAGGCAGTAGAGTAGTGACAGGGTTCGAGAAGGCTTAGAAGCAGAGTTCAGCGTCAAAGTTCAGTAATCAGGAGAAACCGCACATGGCAACCGCAACCGCCGCAATTACCCCCGATTCCGCCAATATTCCGGTCACCGAAACCAAGGCAACCCCGCTGAACATGACCCCCGCGGCCATCGCCAAAGTTCGCGAAATCATGGCCACCCAGGATCCGATTCCTGCCGGTCTGCGCGTGGGAGTTGTGGGCGGCGGCTGCTCCGGCTTCCAGTACTCCATGGCTTTCGAGAACCAGAGCGGCATGATGGACAAGGTCTTCACTTATGACGGCCTGAAGGTCTTCATCGACGCCACCTCGCTCATGTACCTCAACAACTGCATCGTGGACTACGTTGAAACCTTCGAAGCCGCAGGCTTCAAGTTTGAAAACCCCAACGTCAAGAGCACCTGCGGCTGCGGCTCCTCCTTCAGCGTCTAAGACGCCGGTTATCCAGATCTCTATGCACAACGGCCCGTCTCCCAGGAGACGGGCCGTTGTGCGTTTGTCATGAATCGAAAGGGTTTATTGCTGCGGTTGCGTCGTAGGAGGGGGAGTTGGCGCGGGTGAGGGAGTACCTGTTCCACTCGACCCAAAGGAGCTTCCGCTGCCGAACGAACTTCCACTTCCAAACGACGAACCACTGCCGCTTCCAAACGATGAGCCGTTTGTGCCAGGTGTGCCGGACGTACCACCCGCCGGCTGGCCGATCGCGCCCAGGCTGCTGCTCATCATGATCTGGTCGGCATTCGGGTCATACCAGAACTCCCACTCGTTGAAGTGCTTCTTCTTCTTCCACTCCAGAATGGCTAGTTTTGGACTGGTGCTTTCCACGCCGATGATTCCGCCGCCGCCAAAAGTCTGACCGTTTGTGCTGCCGCCGATGCCGCCGGAAGTAGTGCCGGTCGGACTGGTTCCGGCAGCTCCTGAAGCAGCATTCGGGTCCGTGCTCGTACCGCTTCCCGTTCCAGTCGCGCCTCCGGCAGTCCCTCCGGCTGTGTTTCCGGCATTCGGATCAGTTCCGGTCGTACCGATGGTAGATGTAGATCCGCTGTTGGAATTACTGCCAAAGGAACTGCCCCCGTAGGCTCCGCCCCCGGGCGAACTGCTGCCAAAGGTACTCTGGCCGCCAAAGGCGCTCTGCGAAGCTGGACTGCCAATATTCTGGCCGACGCCGCCCGGTCCGATTCCTGCTATCGTTGAGCCGCCAGTCCCACCAATCGGTTGGCCAAAGAACCCGTAGGAAGGCGTTTTGTTTTCGCCGAAGTGGATCAGGTGCCATTCATCTTTACCCGTCATTGGGTCGACGTACCGCTTGCGCAGAAAACGAATCTCGTTCGTCTTCTCAAGCGCATCCAGATTCGGCGGATACGCTCCGAACTTCTTGTAATACAGCTTGATCGCCCGCACATACTGCTTCCCGCGGTGAATCAGCTCAACTTCCCGGTCCCGTTGGATGTCGGCCGCCATCTTCGGCGCGGCCGTGGCAAGCACAATCAACACCATCGCCACCAGAAACAGAACCGCAAGCAGGATGTAACCTTGTTCTCCCGCCCCCTGCCCTCCTGCACCCTGTTCTCCCGGGTTTCGCCGGGCCAGTCTCTTCGGAATTCGGCTTCTGTTACTCATACAGGTCTTCAATTCGCCATCAGGGGCAAAGTCTGGGTGTTGTTATAGCTGAGATCGGTCACCTGCACCGAGTGAGTGTCCACCGCAACGACCTTATAGCGGTGATTCACAATCTCACCCGCTGCGGCTTCAAAAATATCCTCGCCGTGCAGCAGAAACGCTTCCCGCTTCCCATCCTTGTTGGCCGAGTATCCAAAATAATGCAGATCGATCGCAGGCGGTTGCGGAATTGGCGGCGGAGTGTACACAGGCACAACCGGGCCCTTGGGCCGCGCAGGCGCAAGCGCCTCTTCAATCTGCACCGGCGCCGAGTTGGCGGAAAAGATATTCCTTCCGCTGCCCGCGTACTCAATCGACTCGCTCAAAGCCAATCTCTCCAGGTGCAGCGCAGGATCAAGCCCCGAGGTCGCCAGCTTATGCGCCGCCGGTCCGGACGTGTTTCTGTTCGTCGCGCTCCCGGTCGCTGTTCGAATCGCGGGAGCCTCCGGAGTCTCGTGCAGCGTCGCGGACCGCGACGGGGCAGAAACCGGAACCGTCGTAGGCGGACCGCTCATAAGCTGGCTGATTCCCAGATACGCCAGAATGCAAAACAGGACGATGGCTATCACGACATTGCGCTTGTTTTCTGTACCGGCCTTGATCGCCATCGTTACCGTCCTTTCCCGCTGCTCGGAGTCGCTGCTCCGTGCCGTTCCTGCGAAGTGTCTGGTTCCGTGGCAGGCGCGTCGGAGTCCGTCGAGTCATCGGGCGGCGATAGGACCGGCGCGTCCTGCGGCCTCAGCCAGGTCGAGAACTCCAACCTCAGATTCACCGTGCCGCTCTGTTGCCCGGTCAATGCCATGGCGCGAATCACAAAAAACGTCGGACTTCGCTCTAATCCATTCACAAAGCGCATAATCGCCGGATAATCGCCGCTCAATCCCGCATCCATACGGATTTCGGTAAGATCCCCGGACCCCGGAGCCACCGTATACTGCACCCTGGTCAGTTGCACAGGAGCCTTGGTCTTCAGGTCTCCCAGCCGTTCCAGCACGGCGGACCAGCTCGGCGGAATTCGCTTGGCATAGAACGCGTCGATCTGCTTGCTTGATTCAGCTACCTTCTTGTCGAGGCCGCGCAGCGGCGCCGTCTGGAACTGAAGCGTCCGAAGCTCCGCCTGCCGGGTCGCCATCGCATCCTGATTGCTGCTGCTCGTTGTTCGCCAATCCAATCCCACCCGGACGCCCAGCACAATGGTGGCAATCGCCAGCAGACCAAACCCCACCGCGTGCAATCCCAGGGGAGACAGCAACCGCTCCCGAACCTGCGTCATCGTGCTCATTGCGGACCCCCTTGCGGCGGCTGCGGGGCTGCATTCTGCACTCCTGCCCCCCTGCGCCTGGGACGCATGCCCGGCTGCTGTGCGGGATCGCTGATTGTATGGCCCGGAAGAGTCTGAGAAGGTTGGGGAGGCTGGCCAGCATACGGCATCCGCGTTGCAGGCCGAGCGGGTAACGGCAATGGCGTGGCCGATTCCGAAGCCGTGCCGGGATGGCGGTGCTTTTGTGCTGCAATCTCCGCCTTTCGCTCCTCAAGCGTCGCTGGGTTGTACTCGGCAAGAATGTCGAAACTCACCCTGCCAGTCTCGCGTACCGGCTGCAGGTCTCCCTGCGAACTGCTCTCCGAGTTCTCGCCGGCGATACGCGGCGAAACAAAGCGCCGCGAGTGTTCCATGTTTCGCACCATCTCAACCGAGCGCTCGCGCTGGCCGGAAACCTTCAGGCGCAGCGTAAGGCGTCCATCTTTACCCCGAGCCGGCTCAATCGCTGTCACCTGGACCCCGGCTGGCAGCACCTGCTCCAGGTCTTCCATCGCCCCTGTCCACGAGAAAGACTTTTCATCGAAGAGTCCATTCAGGAACTCGGCCTGTTGCAGCACGCGGGCATTCGCCGGCTGCTGCATCTGCGCCCGATACCCCTCCTGTTCCTGCTGTACCCTCGCAATGGATCGATTGACACCATCTTCCTGTGCCGCCATGCGCAACGCCGCCTGGTGAAAGTGCATCAACCCAAAGCCCAGCGCGGCAAGCACCACCGCTAGCGCCGCCATGCCAATGCGCAGCCGCTTGATCGCCGGACCCTGATCGGCATAAGGCCGAGTCGCAAGATTGAGCGTGATCTTCATCGTTCTAGTTTGTCCCCATCAGCGCCCCGGTCACTCCCGCAACCGAATGCTGTCCTATCGCCGAGGCCATCCCAATTGCCGCTCGCGGAGCTACTTCCCCTATCGACAATGCCGGATCGTCCACCAGTTCCGCAAACTCATGCACCGGCAATACTCCCGCGTATAGAATCCGGTGCGGACGGACCTGCAACCGATCCTCAAAGAATGCGGCAGCAACGGCAATTGCCCGCTGAACTTCGGCTTTGTGCGCCTCCGGTTCCGGCGGTAACTCCACTGTGCGATAAAGCAGGATGTCATTCCCCGACACGATGGACGTAGTCAAGGCGCGGTCGCCCAGATTCAAAGTCAGTACCGCTTCCTGGCTGTCGATGGCGGCCAACACTGCGAGAGTCGCCGGCAGCACTGCGCCCGGCTCGTAGCCCGCCGCACGGACAGCGGATTCATACTCAGCCAGCACCGGCCCGGGCATGATCGCCGCCAGCACCTTCCACTGCGTCTCCGTGCGAGAAGACCCCTCGCTCAGCACCTGGTAGCTGATGCCCGCCTGCTCCACGTCGAATGGAACCGACTTGCGCAGGCGGAAACGCAGCACCGGCAGCGCCTCGTCCTGGCGCGCAGGCAGCGTGTCAAAGTCCAGCACAAAAATCCGTACTGCCGGGTCCGGCACGACCACCGTCACTGACTTCGTGCGCGGCTGCACATGGCCCAATGCGGTGCGAATCGCAGCGGAAATCGCGGGCAGGTCATGCAGATTTCCCTCCAGCAATCCCGGCGTCACCACATTCGGGGCCAGCGTCTCGGAAGCAAAGACCGGCGCTTCCCCGGCAGCAGCCGTCGCAGCGGCCGTCACCCCGGTCGGCGAAATTTCGCACGCCGCCGCTGGCCGCCCGCCCGGCGCAATCCCAATCGAAGTCTGCAGTCGAAAACCAGCCACTATCTGGATGCCTCGATGAACGTAACCTTGTTGATTTCCTTAAGCGTGGTAAAGCCGCGCCTCACCCGGTCCAGCGCCGACTCGCGCAGGAAGCTCATGCCTTCCTTCTGGGCCAGTTTGCGCACTTCCGAAGTGGGACGTTTATCCAGAATCAACTCCCGGATCGGGTCGGTCAAGTCCAATAGCTCGTGAATCGCCGTTCGCCCGCGATATCCGGTCCCGCCGCACTCAATGCAACCTGCGCCCTCGCGAAACTCGAAATCGCGCCACTCCGCCGGATCGAGCCCACTCAACAACAGCATCTCCTCCGAATGCTTCACCGTCGTGGTGCAATAGGTGCAAATCGTCCTCACCAGCCGCTGCGCAAGAATGCAGTTCAGCGCCGAAACGAAGTTGTACGCCTCCACACCCATGTTCAGGAAGCGCCCCAGCACGTCGACAACGTTATTGGCGTGGACGGTCGTGAACACCAGATGTCCTGTCAGCGCCGAGTTGATGGCAATCTGCGCCGTCTCCGCGTCGCGGATCTCGCCGACCAGAATCTTGTCCGGATCGTGCCGCAGAATCGAGCGAAGGCCGCGGGCAAAAGTCAGCCCCTTCTTTTCATTCACGGGAATCTGCGTAATGCCGCGAATCTGGTACTCGACCGGGTCTTCAATGGTGATGATCTTGTCTTCGTCGCTCTTGATCTCATTGAGTGCGGCGTAAAGCGTCGTCGTCTTGCCCGAACCGGTCGGCCCCGTCACCAGCACCATCCCGTACGGCTCGCGAATGTACCGCCGGAAGCGCGACAGATCGGCATCCGCAAAGCCGACGACCTCCAGCGTCAGGTTGCGGAACTTCTCGGACATGGACTCTTTATCGAGCACACGAAGCACAGCGTTCTCGCCATGCACCGTAGGCATGATCGAAACGCGGAAGTCGATCAGCCGCCCTTTATACCGAACCCGGAATCGTCCGTCCTGCGGCACACGGCGCTCGGCGATGTCCAGCTCCGACATGATCTTGATACGCGAAAGAATCGTCTGGTGGTGCTCGCGCGCAATAGGAGCCATCGCAGGCTGCAGCACACCATCGATGCGGTACTTCACCAGCAGGGAATCGTCGTATGTCTCGATATGCACGTCCGATGCGCGCCGCTCCAGCGCGGTAAAGATCGTCGTATCCACCAGGCGGATGATCGGGCTGAGATCCTCATCGCTGGCCAGCTTCTCGATGGAGATATTCTCGTCCGCATTCTCATCGCCGGAGAGCACATCAAAGGTCAGTCCTTCGCTCGCCTCATCCAGCACGCGCTGCGACTGCTCAGTCTTCTTCAGCAGATCGGTAATCTGCGAGAGCGTAGCGACGCGCGGCTCGATGCGATGCCCCAGCAATCCGGCAATCTCATCCAGAACCATCAATTTGGATGGGTCGCTGACCGCAATCACCAGCACATTGTCATGCAGTTCCAGAGGCACAAAATTGAAGCGGAACATCAATTCCACGGGAACTGTGCGTAGCAGATCGTGCTGGATCTTGAAATTCTTAAGGTCCGCAAACTCCGCTCGATACCGTCGCGCCAACTGCTCCGCCTGCCCGCGCTCATCCAGCCCAGCCGCCAACCCATTCGGAACCGTAATTACCGCATCCGCCATAACCAACCCTCGTAGCGCCACCGTTGCCGCTAACTTGCTAACCCGCTAACCTGCCAACTCGCTAATGCGAGAACTGCTGCACCTGCCCTAAGGAGAAGATCGGCAGATACAGCGCGATGAGAATAATGACCACAAAGACGCCCATGACCAGCAGAATCACGGGTTCGATGAGGGCCATCGCGGCCGTCAGGGCCGTCTCCACATCCTCTTCAAAAAACTCCGAGACCGAATTCAACATCTGCGGCAGGGCTCCCGTCTGCTCGCCTACCGAGATCATTTCAATTGCCACGCCAGGGAAGACCTTCGTCGCCTCCAGAGAATTCGCCAGACTCTTGCCCTCGCGCACGCGCACCACGGAAGAAAAGACCGCCTTCGCAATCCGCTGCGAGGAGATCGATCGCGCAGCCGTCTCCAGCGACGGCACCAGCGGCAATCCGCCGGTAAGCAGCGTCGATAGCGTACGACCGAAGAGTGCGACCTGATACTTGATCCAGATCTTGCCAAAAACCGGCAGGCTGATGCGAAAGCCATCCAGAAGATCTCGCCCCCGGGGCGTCTTCGAGTACCGGTTCAGTCCATAGATAATCGCCGCCAGCACCACCGCGGCATACGGCCCACGGTGCTGTGCGGCCACGCCAAAATTCAGCAGCGCGACCGTAATCCCAGGCAGATGCGAGCCCATCTGGTCATACAGCGTCGCAAAGCTGGGCACGACAAACGTGATCAGAAAGATGAACAGAGCGATGACGATTACGATCAGCACGCACGGATAAATCAGCGAAGCCGTCAGCTTTTTGCGAAACGTCAGCGAAATGCGCTGGAAGCTCACAAACCGCTCCAGCACCTCCTGCAAATTGCCGGAGCGCTCTCCGGCCAGCAGCGTGGTCGTGTACATGGTCGGAAAACCGCCCTGCGCCTCAAAGGCCGCCGAGAGCGACTCGCCCGACTTCACCCGTTCCGTCACATTCAAAAGCTGCCCGGCAAAGTGCGGATTGCGCTGGTTCTTGGCCAGCATCTCCAGCGATCCATGAATGGGCAAACCGGCGCGCACCAGCGTCAGAAACTGCTGGTTAAAGATCAGAAACGGCTCCAGCTTGGTCTTTCTCTTGCGTCCGCCGAGCCCGCCCCGCGAACGTACCGAAAAAACATGGTATCCGGCGTGGAGAAACCGCTGCTTCAACTCGTCCGCCGAGGCAGCCGAGTGCGTCTGCTCCTGCACCCGTCCCCGCTCATCCGCCAGCTTGATGACAAATTCAGCCATATCTTCGCTTTCCGGCTTCTCGTCTCCGGTTCTCTCGCAAGGGTATCAGCTTCCGTAGTCCGCCTGTGACAGTATCCCTGGCAGATGGACGCACAGTCTGCCCCGCGCGCTCAAAATCGGGAGTCAGGAGGCCGGGCCGCCAAATCTACGCCAGAAGAGGAATCCCAGCAGCCTTCGCAGCAGCCCACAGAGCCTTGTCCAACGTCGCCAGCGGAACGCCATGCCTCTGAGCCAGTTCCAGATACGCAGCGTCGTAAACGGTCAGCCGATGCTGGCGGGCCAGATGGAGCAGGTTTGAGTGGTTCGGCGCGTTGTCTGTCTCGATTGAAAATTGATCTAGCTGACGAAGAAAGCGGGTCGAGTCCATTTGCGAAATGCGCTGTCTTCGCTCATTAACCAGTAAAATGTTTCGGACTTCGTAGCACCATATTGGCGGCACAATGGCAGACTCGAAGTCCAGTTGGGCATAGGCTAAGGTCGCCACTGGATGCTCCTCGTCGGGCATTGCCCATGTAATCGTCACAGAAGCATCCAGGACATAGGGCATCTCTCTCTATCGACGCCCCTCATCTCGGGCAGAAAGAATTTCCTCGAGCGAAACCGGCTTGGTGCGTTTTCGAATCTCCATAATCTCAGCCTTGGCGCGCTGAATACGCTCGGGGTCGATTTTTCTTTGGGGCCCGGCATCGGGAGCAGCTTTAGGCCCAGCGCCTGAAGAGATGTGCGCAATCGCCTTGCCCTCCCGTGTGATCACTACCGTCTCGCCTCGTTCAATCCCGTCGAGAATATGCGGGAAATGAGCTTCCACTTCCGATGCCTGAATTGTCTGCATGGTCTGAATTGCCCTCCCGTAAATTCTGGTGTAAGTGCCTTAAAAACAATCATACCCCGATTCGCGGACTAAAATCCCTCCGCCACCAGCCATGCCTCGATCAACTCAAACCTGGGCTTTTCGTCGTCCAGCAGCTTCGCATAGGCCAGTTTGACGAGCACATCGGCCTCCACATTGATCGGCGCGCCAGCGGCCAGCGCATGAAGATTCGTGCGCCAGTAGGTGAGCGGCAAAATGGCGGCGGTAACAATCTCGCCATCAAAGTCCGCAATCGTCAGGCTGATTCCTTCGAGCGCGACAGACCCCTTGAACACCATCCACGGGCGCACATGCTCCGGAACCCGAACCCGCAGTGTCCAGTCAGTCGTCTGTTTGTCAAAATGAGGGCTGGATTCAGACACAACGGGCTTCAGTGAGACGAGTTCGCCGGTCCCATCCACATGGCCCTGCACAATATGACCGCCAAGCGGGGAACCAGCAGCCGTAGGCAGCT
Organism: Acidicapsa acidisoli; assembly: GCF_025685625.1. Classification (NCBI taxonomy): domain Bacteria; kingdom Pseudomonadati; phylum Acidobacteriota; class Terriglobia; order Terriglobales; family Acidobacteriaceae; genus Acidicapsa; species Acidicapsa acidisoli. The sequence continues at coordinate 694,772 of NZ_JAGSYI010000003.1, read as the reverse complement.
CCAGATTGACCAGCGAACCGGCGGCCAGGGCACCAAGAGAAGTCTTCGCCAGCGTCTCCGCCGCCAGATCAGCATGAAACAGCTCAGGATTCACATCCAGCGCTGTCAGGCAGACACCCGAAACCGCCAGCGAATCGCCCTCGCGCAACTGCCCCGCAATCTCCGGCGCAGCAACCGTCAACCGCCGCACCCCGCCCATGTCTGTTAAAGAAACGATTGTTCCGGTCCGCTCAATAATCCCAGTAAACATACTTCCAGCTTACCGCTTTTAGCAGAGCGAGGCTCTTCTTCGCCGGGCGCAAAACCAAACCCTCAGCTGTCCTTGCGATACAGCAGATCGCGGATCGCTTTTCGCCGCGCCTCATTGGCTTCGCTCTCCGCCTTACGCTCCTCGGCGTCCATGGCGCGCTTCGAGGCCGGCTCATCGTCTTCCGGCTCACTGCACGAAGGGCAGCGGTTGGCAAAACCGGGCTTGTCCGGCTTCAATTCAAACTCTTCAGAACAAACGGCACAAACGCGAATCGGAAACGGCATAACTCCCATATGATAAAACCCAATCGCGGTCAGATTCCAATTTCCACGGCCATTTCAGTGTGTGTTTATGCTGTGGTAAGAGGCCAATGCCCATGTGCAGAAACATCAAAACCCTCTTTAACTTCGATCCGCCGGTCACCGACCAGGAGATTCGAGACGCCTCGCTGCAATTCGTCCGAAAGATCAGCGGATTCACCAAGCCTTCGAAGACGAACGAAGCCGCATTCCTCGCCGCCGTCGACGAAATAGCCGCAGTCTCGGCGCGCCTGCTCGCGTCGCTCGAAACCTCAGCATCCCCCAAAGACCGCGACGAAGAAGCCGCCAGAAGAAAAGCCCGCTCCGCCGAACGATTCGCCAGTTAAAACCGAAATTTCGGACAAGAGCGCCTGATGAGACCTAATGCTTCGGCGCAGACGCCCACGGATCGCGCAGCAGCGCCGAAACGGAATAGTCATTCCCGTGGCGCTCAACCTCAGCCGCATCGAGCATCACCGGCATGCTCAGCCCGCGAAAGGCCGGCACCGCATCGGAACCCATGATCTGCGGCGAACAGAAAACCTTCAGCCGGTCTACTAGCCCCGCCGCAAGCAGAGCCGTATTTAGCCGCGTGCCAGTCTCCGTAAGCAGCGTTTGAATCCCATCCGCGCCCAGCATGTCCAAAACCCGGCCCAGCGGCACCCGCCCCGAATCAGCCGTGAGCACTTTGACGCGAACACCGCGCCGGATCAGCTCCTGCACCCGCGCCTCATCCTTGCTGACCGTAAACAGCACCACGTCGTCCTGCGCAGTAGTTACCAGCTTCGCGTCCAGCGGCATCCGCAGCGCCGAATCCAGAATCACCCGCTGCAACTGCCTGCGCCTCGGCCTGCCGCTGCGATCCGTCATCATCGGGTCGTCGGCAATCACGGTGTCGACGCCCGTCAGCACAGCATCGGCCTCCCATCGCATCACCTGCACCGCAGCCCGCGAAGCCTCGCCAGTGATCCAGTAAGGCTGTCGAGCCGCCTGCTTCCCCGGCGGCGGCCCGATCCGCCCGTCGAGCGTAATCGCGACCTTCATCTCGACCGTTGGCCGCTTGCTGACAATCCAGCGCGCAAACCCCTCATTCAGCCGCTGCGCCTCCGCCTGGCATACTCCAACCTCGACCGCAATTCCAGCCTGCCGCAGCCGCTCCAACCCAGTCCCAGCAACCAACGGGTTCGGATCCCTGGTCGCCGCCACAACCCGCGCCACTCCTGCTGTAATCAGAGCCTGGGTGCAGGGACCAGTGCGCCCAGTATGGTTGCAGGGCTCCAGCGTGACGTAAGCAGTTCCACCTTTGGCCCTATCGCCAGCCGCGCGAATCGCGACAACCTCAGCGTGATCCAGCCGGTCGTACTCATGCCAGCCCTCGCCTGCAACCTCACCCTGCCGATCCAGGATCACGCACCCGACTACGGGGTTCGGTGAACAGAGGCCGATGCCGTGACGGGCAAGATCCAGCGCCTTGCCCATCCAAACTGTATCTTTCTCGGCAGCGGCCATCGCGTCAGTCATTCCAGTCTCTCTTGCCGGACGATCAACGTCGGCTATCCGGCAATCTATGTAATTTATCCGCCAGTCTATGCTGCAATTCCTGCAAATACTGTTGCCCGATCCGCCTATGCAGGCCGCTGAATTCAGTCTCCCAGCAGCGAATCGACAAAGGCCTCCGGGTCAAATTCCAGCAGATCCCCGATCTTTTCGCCAACCCCGACATACCGCACCGGAAGGTTCAATTCCCGCGCAATGGCCACAGCAATACCACCTTTGGCCGTTCCATCCAGCTTGGTCAGCACAATCCCGGTCACGCCGGAGGCTTCGGTAAACAACCGCGCCTGCTGCAATCCGTTCTGCCCAGTCGTTGCGTCCATCACCAGCAGCACCTCATGCGGAGCCTCTGGAATCAACCGTTTAGCCGTCCGCCGCATCTTTTCCAGCTCATCCATCAAGCCGGTCTTGGTATGCAGCCGCCCCGCCGTGTCCACCACAAGGACGTCAATCCCGCGAGCCTTGGCTGCCGACACCGCGTCATACAAAACCGCAGCCGGATCGCCACCGTGCTTGGTCTTGATCATCTCCACGCCTGACCGCGAAGCCCAGACCTCAAGCTGCTCAATCGCCGCCGCGCGAAAGGTGTCTGCCGCACATAACAGCACTGTTTTGTTTAGGTTGCGATTCCAGGCCGCCAACTTGCCGCTTGTCGTCGTCTTGCCGGTACCATTCACGCCGACCAGAAAAATCACCTTCGGCGGCGCGGCAGGCTCCGCGATAGGCTTGCGAGGAGCCTCCAGAATCGCGCGGATTTGCTCTTTCAGCAGCGACCGAAGTTCCTCGCCGCCGGCAATATCCTTCCGGAGCGCCCGGTCGCGCAACTGCTCCAGAATGGCCGTCGTCGTCGGCAGCCCAAGATCGCTGGTAAGCAGCGCCGATTCAAGGTCTTCGAGAGCGCTCTCGTCTACAGTTCGCGTAAGCGCCAGCACGCCCTCAAGCCGCGAAGAAAACGACTCGCGCGTGCGAGTCACCGCCTGCTTCATCCGGTCAAAGAAGGCAGATCCGAAACCAGTCCGTTCGCGGTCCTGCGCAGGCTCCGGCTCTGCAACCGTTGCGTTTACTTCCGCTTCAAAGGTTTCCGATTCCGCGGGATTATCGGCTTTCTTGCCGCCAAAAAGCTTTGAAAACATGGGTATCTATCCGAATTCGAGTCTACCAGCCAGAGCCATCAGTATTTTGAAAGTGGACTCGGGAAGAAAGCGGGATAACTCAGCAACGCCCAGCCGAAGTACGCCTGGACGGCCAGTCACGGCCGGTTCTAATCCTCGTCGCGGCCTGGGCGCAGCATCAGTTCGCGGATCGCGGCCTTCGGGTCCTTGCCCTCGTCGAGAATTAGTTCCATCTGCTCGGTAATCGGCATCTCCACGCCCAACTTACGCGCCAGACCCAATGCCGCCCGGGTCGTCCGAACGCCTTCAGCCACCTTGCCATCCAACCCCGCCAGGATTTCGGGAAGCTTGCGCCCGCGTCCGAGTTCGAAGCCTACCGTGCGATTGCGCGAAAGAGAACCGGTGCAGGTCAGCACAAGGTCGCCGACACCGCTCAATCCCGCCAGCGTCTCGCGTTGGCCTCCGGCTGCGACAGCGAGGCGAGTGATCTCGGCAATGCCACGGGTAATCAGCCCGGCAGCCGAATTCTGGCCCAGCCCGAGTCCAGCGAGCACTCCTGCGGCGATGGCGATTACATTCTTGAGCGCACCGCCCATCTCCACGCCAATCACGTCGTCATTGGTGTAGAGCCGCAGCGTCGGACTCGAAAACTCCTTCTGAATCTGCGCCGCAACTGCCGGATCACGAAAAGCGACCGTGACTGCGGTCGGCATCTCAGCGGCCACCTCCTGGGCGAAGGATGGTCCGCTCAACGCGCCTACGGCTACATCAGCTCCGTTCCCTGCGAGTTCCTTTTTAAGACAACTCTCAATCACTTCGCTCATGCGGAGGAAGGTGTGGTCTTCAATTCCCTTGGTTGCGCTTACGATTACCGCTCCAGGATGAATATGCCGGGCCATGCGGGTTAATGTTGGTCTCAGGAACTCGGACGGCACGGCGCAGACCAGAATTCCAGCGTCGGCTACGGCCAGGGCATCGTCCGAGACGACCTTCAAAGAGTCCGGGAAGGGAAATCCCGGAAGAAAGTGCAGATTCTCCCGGCTTCGGTTCAACGCCTCGGCGGTTTCAGCGCGATGCGACCAGAGCGTTACCTCGTGATCGCCCTTGCGGGACAGCGAAAGCGCGATTGCGGTTCCCCATGCGCCGGAACCCAGAACGGTAATCCGGCTCATGCAGGGCCGTTCTCGGGGTTGGGCGCTTCATTTGGCGTCTTCTTGCCGCCCGAGCCAAAACGGTACTCCGTTCCCGCCATCAACCGGAGAATATTCTGCTGATGTTTTACAAGAATCAGGCCAGCCACAATGCCGACGATCGCCATGATCAGATAATTGCGTGCCCACGGAGCGGCCAGCCAAGCAAACAGCGGAAACGCCGCCGCTCCCAGGACCGAGGCGAGAGACACATAGCGGCCAAGCGCGAATACAACGACAAACACGGCCAGCGAGCCCAGCGCAGCGTAGGGAACCAGCACCAGGAAGACGCCAAATGCCGTCGCCACTCCCTTGCCGCCGCGCAACCCAAGCCAGATTGGGAACATGTGTCCCAGCACAGCACAAAGCGCCGCGAGCGCCGTCGCATCATGCGGGCGAAGGTGCGGAAACCCCATCGTCGCCAGCCGCGCGCCGACCAGCACTGCCAGCGCTCCCTTCAGCACATCGAGCAGAAAGGTCGCGGCTCCCAGCCCCTTGGCGCCGGAGCGAAGCACATTGGTGGCGCCGATATTGCCGCTGCCGAGCGTGCGAATATCCTGCTTGCGAAAGATTCGCATCAGCAGATATCCCGTGGGAATCGACCCCAAAAGGTAAGCCGCCACCACGATGGAAAGCGAATGCAGCCAGACTGTAACCGTAAGTGGCATAACTTACAACTTTATCAGGTGCGGGTTATGGCTTCCCAGACAGAGAACCAGACACAGAACTGGCTGCAATCGGAGCCGGCCGCCAGTTCGCACCCCAGTTGGACGGCGCGGGACCCATCACCAGCTTCAACGTTGCGCCGGCTATTATCTCGTCATAGCGAATCACCGGCTCATCCAGCGCTTTGCCATTCAGCGTTGCGGATTGAATGTAGACGTTCTTATCCGAGTTGTTCTCGGCAATCACCGCGAGCGTCTTGCCATTCGCCAGCCGCAGCGTCATCTTCCTGAAAAGCGGACTGCCGATCATGTAATCGCCCGAGGCCGGATTCACCGGATAGAAGCCAAGAGCCGTGAATAGATACCACGCCGACATCTGCCCGCAATCGTCATCACCGTCAATGCCCGAGGGCAGATTGGCGTACTCGGCATTCGCAACCTCGCGCACCCTGGCCTGCGTCTTCCACGCCGCTCCGCTGTAGTCGTAGAGATATGGGTAATGATGGCTCGGCTCGTTGCTGTGAACGTTATGCCCGCCGCTGAAATGCTCATCCAGTCTGGCGTTGTAGGCATCGCGCCCGCCCATCAGCGCCACAAGCCCGGGCAGATCATGCATCACCGCCCACGTATAGACCCAGTGGTCGCCCTCCGTCCAGCCATCCTTGGGGTCTGCCCACGAGCCATCGGATTTCCGGCCCTGCATGAAGCCGGTTTCCTTGTTGAAGAGGTGCCGGTAGTTGAGCGAACGCTTCAGAAAGAATTCGTAATCCTTGGTCTTGCCAAGAGCCTTGGCCACCTGCGCCACGCACCAGTCGTCGTAAGATTCTTCCAGCGTGCTTGATGCGGCTTCCGCAGTCTTGTCGGTCGGGATATAACCTAACTGCTTCAAGTAAGTCAGGCCAGCGCGTGCTTCATACGGAGTATGCGGCTCGCGGTCATACCACGTATGTTTTGTATCGTCATCGGGCGGCGTCATCGCGTCTTTGTAGACAGCCTTCCACGCAAGGTCGTAATCGAAACCAGTGAAGTGCTTGTTGATCGCCTCCGCCACCAGTGAGTCGGCGTGGGTCCCGATCATGATGTTGGTGTAGGATGGGTTTGGCCACTTGGGCATCCAGCCGCCCTCCTGATAGTCGTTGAGCAGAGCCGTAATCATGCCGGGAATGCGCTCCGGGGCGACCAGCGTCAACAGGCTGTTCTCCGCGCGAAAGGTATCCCAGATCGAGTAAGCGGTATACGACTCGCCGGAGTGGATCGTGTCGTCAAAAGCGCTGTAATAGCGGCCCTGCTCCGAGAAGATACGCGGATAAAGCAACGCATGATACAGAGCAGTCGTTACCGTCTTGACTTGATCATCGCTTGCGCCTTCGACCGAGACGCGCGAGAGCTTGTCATTCCACTCGGCGCGCAGCTTCTTCTGCACTGAGTCGAAATCCCACTCCGGTATCTCAGCTTTCAGGTTCGCGCGCGCCTGCTCGATGCTGATGAATGAAGTGCCGACTCGCGCCTCAATTACGTCGCCATCGTGAGTTGCAAAACTCGCAAACGCGCCCGTTGCATCGGCATGGGTTGGCTCGTTCGGGCCATAGGTCCCAGCAGCAGAAAAGCTCTTGCGAAACTGGACGACAAAGTACCCCTTGAAGTTAGGCAGCTTGAACGGACCAAGCCCGGAGTCCACGCGATCCGGGTTGTAGCCGGTGATCTCATGCGCTGCCGCATCCACCTTGGCGAATCCATCGATCCCTGGGCGCGACGCCTCGACAACAATCCTGGAATCCGCCCCGGCAGGAAAGGTAAACCGCATGTATGCGCAACGCTCGGTTGCCGTCATCTCAGCGCGAATTCGCTTCGAATCGCCAGTATCCATCAACACGGAGTAGTAATCTGGCCGCGCAATCTCATCGCTGTGAGTGAACGCTAACTTGCGCGCTTCAGGAGTGGTCTTGAGTTCCCCGATCTCCGGCATCAGCGTGACGTAGCCGTAGTCTCCCATCCAGATCGCCGGTTGATGGGTGCCGATAAAGCCGGAGATGGTGGTGTCTTCGTATTTATAGGAGACGACGCTCAGCTTGTTCTGGCGTGTCTGCGGTGTCCAGTCGGTCATGCCAAAGGGCGGCGTGACGAATGGCATTGTTCCGCCGTAGCCGATCTTGCCGCTGCCCGTGCCAATGTATGGGTTTACGTGGTCGACCGCGTCTCCCTTGATCTCAGCGCCGGACGGAACAGACGCACTGAATGCGAGCACTGCCAGAAACACCGGCACTGCCGCGCGAATTCTAAAACCCATCTTCAATCCACCTTTTTCTATTGAATCGTTGCCAGTGTATATGCCAGTTCGTAGGAGTGCTTGCCATCGGCAATTTGAACCGTCATCTTCCCAGCCACTCCCGTCAACTCTCCGCAGCCCGAGTCAGGCACGATGGTGATGGTCAGCTCAGGAACGCCACGGTTCATGACGCCGTTGTGTTGCAGGATGAAAGACCCGCTGCGCCCTTGCAGAGTACCGGTTACTTTCTCAATGGCGACGTAACCTGCCGAGCCTTTCGCAATCGTGCCCCCGCTCAACATCTGGCCCTGGCTGGTCGCTTCTAGATCGCCGTGGTATTGCTTGTCGAGCAGAAACCGGCCAAGAGTCTCATCGGCCGGAAACTCACTCCAGGTTTGCGGAGTCATCTTCACCTCGAAGCTTCCCTTCGCATGTGTCTCCATTTATGTCTCCTTGGTAGGATCGTTGGTTTTCTGATTCTGGAGTTACCGCCTGGCGATCGTCAGGGGCAAGTTTAACTCATGGAGGAGCGCATGGACCGCGGCCAGTCCCCAGACGAACTCCGTTTTATCTTCTGGGCCTAATCTTCCGGATTGGATGCATTCCTTGAACCTGCCATGTGCGTGGATCGTCTTGCCGCCTTTACGGCATCTTCCACTGCGCGCTCAGTGCGCTTGGCCTGCGCCTCCGGGCTCTGGCACATGAAGATGCCGAAGAGCGTCATGCGGCGCTGGTTGGGCGTTAGCGCTTCCCAGCCCACGCGAGCAAGCGGCTGGCGGCGAAAGGCAACCTGAAGAATTGGAGGCGGAGATTCTTCTCCGTCCATGATCAGCATGATTCGCTCCATCCATTGTTCGGCCCGGCGCACGCGCACTTCGGCGGATTTGGGTTCAGCGACCATGTCCGCAATGTATTTGCGTGTGGAGTAGTTCAGCGTTTCGTACCATTTCTTTACGCTGCGGTCCGACTTGAGGAGCTTTGCCAATTCTGGAGGCGGAGTAGCCGCACGGTCATCCAGATCGGGCTCCAGAACTATCTCTGCAAGACTCCCCGCAGTAAGATGCGCGGCCTTTCGCATCTTGCCTGTGACAAGCAGAAAATACCCGCGCTCCTGCGAGCGAAGCAGAGAAGTGGCGATGGCCACTGGCTCACTCGCCTCATTAGCAGCCCGGATAGAGCCTTTCACGCGTAACTTGGAGCGAACCGGCCACACCTCTACGGGATCGAAGGGAATTCGCGCCATAACCGAGGAGAATCCCGTTTCAATCTTCTCCAGCACGGCTTGAAAGGTCATTTGCATCGAAGTGGCCAACCCTGTTTTCGCTCGGCAAGAGGATTCTACGGCATAGCTGGGTTGCCCTCGAAGCGCTTTGCATTCCATCGCGTTTGGATGTCTTAAACTCGACACAGGCCGCGCTCGCGCGCCCGAGGATTTCGCTTTGAACAGACTCCATCTTTCGCTGATCGCTTTCGTGCTTTTCACGCCTGTCAACGCCGCCTTGCTGCGCGGACAAGCCCTCAAAGTCGATCCGAATGCGGCGGCTGCTCCGCAGTCGCTGGAGGACCGGCGCAAGGCGCTCAATCGCCTCTTTGACGACTATTGGCAGGACAATCTGCGCCACTCGCCGGAGTTCGCTTCTTCCATCGGCGACAAACGGTACAACGATCAGATCAGCGACTACTCCGTGCAGGCCTTCAACGAGGGATTGGAACGCGAACAGGGCTTCCTGCTGCGTCTCGCTGCAATCGATCCGACGGGTTTCACGCCGCAGGAAGTGACAAGCCGCGATCTGCTTCTGCGCCAGTTCACCCAGGATCAGGAGGCAGCTGAGTTCAAGGAGTGGGAGATGCCGGTGAATCAAATGGGCGGCATCCACACCACTTACCCGGACCTCGTGCGCCAGCTCAGCTTTACCACCGGGAAGGATTACGACGACTGGATCGCCAGGCTTCACGCCATTCCGAAGGCCTTCGAGCAGGTGTCGCGCAACATGTCCCTCGGCGTCGAAGACCATCGCGTTCCGCCGAAGTTCCTGATGGAAAAGGTGCTCGATCAGGTCAAAGACCTGGCCCACCAGAAGCCGGAAGATTCGCCGCTGGCGCTACCGCTCAAGAGCTTTCCTGCCAGTGTTCCGGCTGCTGAGCGGGAACGCATCAAGACTGAAATGCTGAACGCCATCGGCAAGGAAGTGCTGCCGGCATATCTGCGTTTTCAGCGGTTTCTGGAAGTCACCTACGTCCCCGCGGGTCGCGAGCAGCCGGGAATCTGGGCGCTTGAGGACGGCGCAAAGTATTATGCCTTTTGCATCCGGCGCGAGACGACAACAAACCTTACTCCGGACCAGATTCATCAGATCGGTCTCGATGAAGTAAAGCGCGACGAAGCCGAAATGCTGGTAATTGCAAAGAAGATGGGCTTCGCGGATATCAAGTCATTTCAGGCTTCGCTCGCGGCCAATCCAAAGCTGCATCCGGCCTCGGCCGATGCCTTGATCGGCGCGTATCGCGGCTACGTGAATGCGATGCAAGCCAAGCTGCCCTCGCTCTTTGGCCATCTCCCGAAGGCAGTTTTGGAAGTTTCAACCATTCCTGACTACTCGGCGAAATCGGCGCCGCAGGCTTACTACCAGCAAGGCTCTCCGGATGGCAGCCGCCCAGGGCGCATTACCGTCAATACTTACAACGCAACGGAACGGTCGCTGGTTGACGTCGAGGCGATTTCCTATCATGAAGGTATTCCGGGGCACCATTTGCAAATCTCGATTGGCGAAGAGTTGCAGGGGATGCCGGAGTTCCGGAAATACAGCAGTTACACGGCCTTCGTCGAAGGCTGGGCGCTTTACTCCGAGCGACTTGGGAAGGATGTTGGTTTCTATCAGGACCCGTACTCGGACTTTGGCCGGCTGGAAGCCGATATGTGGCGCGCCATCCGGCTGGTAGTCGATACGGGCGTGCATTCGCAGCACTGGACGCGCGAGCAGATGATCGATTACTTCAAAGCCCACTCCGGCATGGATGATACGAATATCCAGGCCGAGACGGATCGCTATATCGCGTGGCCGGGGCAGGCGCTGGCCTACAAAATCGGTCAGTTGAAGATTCTTGAGCTGCGCGACCGGGCCAAAAAGGCGCTGGGGGACAAGTTCGATATTCGAGCCTTCCACGACGAGGTGCTCGACTCTGGAGCTCTGCCGCTGGATGTGCTGGAGCAACGCGTAAATGACTGGATTGCGGCGCAAAAGTAGTCAGGCGGCGCGATTGGTCTATCTGCGTTACGTACAGAGTCAGAACTTGTAATTCGCCCGCTCGTCACTCCGAGGCGCTATTAATATGCGCACTAAGGTAATCAAAATCTCCCCTAAAGGTTGTATAGTTAGCGACTACTATGCCCATACACTGGTAACTATATCAAGGTACCTCGGTTTCATTTGGGGAGCGCCGGAAGGGCACTGAACTTGAAAAAGCAAATCGCCACTCTCGCGGTGTTCTGTTAACTCTCATGAATAGCCTGCGCGTACTTATCGCATTCGTTGTCCTCGCTGTCGGGGCAGGAGCGCAGAACATCACGGGTACGATTCTGGTCAAGAAGAGGCTGACCAACAGGCGTGTCACCGCCACTGTTTCCATTTATCAGCGGGGGACCGCCGTGAAGCTCGGTGAAGACGCCGGGGAAGATCCCCTGGAATATGAACGGTCACACGTTGTGATCTATCTTGAAGGGCCGGGTTCCGCAGAAGCGAATTCCTCCCATCCGGCTACGCTTCCGATCCAGCAACTCGACCGTCAATTCTCGCCCGATCTCCTTGTTGTCCCGGTAGGTTCAACTGTTTCGTTCCCCAACATGGATCCTATCTTTCACAATATCTTCTCGCTTTCTAAGCCGAAAACCTTCGATCTTGGAAGTTACAGCAAGGGTGAAACGCGCAACGTGGTTTTTCCGAAGCCTGGTGTTGTAGACGTCTACTGTCATCTGCACCCAAATATGGAAGCCACCATCATCGTGACTCCAAACCGGTGGTATGCGCGGGCGGATCGAGCAGGGCAGTATCGAATACCGGATGTGCCGCCTGGCAAATACACCATTGTTGCGTGGCACAGGACTGCCGGCTACTTCCGAAAATCGATTGAGGTGGAAACAGGGCGCGACTCCGTCGCTGATTTTTTTATTCCGATCGACAAAGACCCGGAGTAAAGAGCTGTGACGGAATTCGCCGTGAACTTCGCGGGAATCAGGTGACTATGCGCTTCCGAACTCGAGTCTTCCTTATCTGCTTTGTCCCTTTCGCAGTCCTCTTGTCTGGCGGCTTCTGGATGATCCAACAGTTCGTGCAATCGACTGTGCGCGAGGGCCTGCGCACAACTCTGCGTGAAAACCAGTTGGCGATTGCCCGCATTCACACGAAAGGTGATCTTCAAGACAGCCGCTTTCTCAATGTTGCAGGGGAAAACGCCGCACTTAAGGCCGGAATGCAACTGCTCCGGTCCGAATCCGGCAGCGAGGCGGCGGAAAGAACTGTGCAGGATCAACTGCGAGAGCTCGGCGAACATATGGGCTTCGATTTTCTGATTGTTTCCGGGCCCAATGGCGTGCCGCTCGCGGGCGTCATCCGCCAGTCCGCAGAAGAGCCTGGCGGGAACAGCCAACTCGTCCCGATGGATCTAGCCACTCTCGAACCTGGTAAAAAAGGGCTCCTTTTCATTGGTGGCCGCACCTTTAGGGTTGCATCGGTTCCGATTGATCAAGAGGAAGAAAATCTAGGCTCCCTTTCAGTGGGTGAGTATTTCAACTTCGCGGAACTCACGACTCCCGCCGTGCTGATCCATGACAGGACGGTGATCAAGTCCAACATCCCCGGTGTCTCACTCAGCGAGGTCGACGCGGCCCTCGGCCGATGTTCGGGCCAATCCGAATGCGACGTCCGATTGAAGGGAGTCAACTGGATTGCCCTTCCGATGCAGTCCTTCGGCGGCGGCTATCTACTGGAAAGTCTCGAAAACGTAGATGCGGCGACAGCTCCCGTTGCGTCCAGACTGCACAGCCTGTTCCTCACCGTGGCGGGGGGGTCCGTGCTGGTTGCTTTCCTATGCAGTGTCTTTTCGTCACGTTCCATCGTGAAACCCATCGCAGCCGTGGTAGCTCATCTCCGCAACGCGGAGCGGACCGGCGTGCTCCCGGAGTTCGAGAGCGATCTTTCGTCGACGGTGGAAATCCGGGAGCTCGCCAGAAGCTACAACCGGGCCGCCGTGTCCGTTCGGAAAGCACGGGAAAGCCTGGAAGGAGCGTACGCGGAGTTTGTCGGTTCCCTCGCGCACGCGCTCGATGCACGCGATCGGTATACCTCCGGTCATAGCAATCGGGTCAGCCAGCTCGCATGTGCAACAGCGGTTGCGCTGGGTCTTGATGCTGAGCAAGTGGAACGGATTCGGGTCGGCGCGTCCCTCCACGACATCGGCAAAATTGGGGTCCCCGACAGCGTTCTCCAGAAGCCTGGCCGACTCACAGACGAGGAGTGGGCCATGGTCAAGGAACACCCCGTGATTGGCCGCCGGATTCTTGAAGGCGTGCAGGGCCTCGCGCCCGTCCTCGAGGCCGTAGAGCTGCATCACGAGAACTGGGATGGCTCAGGATACCCGAAAGGGCAATCGGGCGAAGAAACGCCAATCGACGCACGCATCATTCACATATCGGATGCTTATGACGCAATGACGACCGATCGGTCATATAGGCGAGGATTGACCCACGAGCGAGCCGTCCAGATTCTTCGCGAGAACTCGGGAACGCAATTCGATCCCAGGATTGTAGAGCTGTTCGTGAATCTGCCGCGCCAAGTTCTCATTGCTGAACCGGTTGTGTCGGAAGAACCTAGCCGGGTGAGGGAACTTGAAGCAGTGGAGGCTGGATGATAAAGGCTCTCGCTTTGTGTCTGCTCTCCGCGGTGCTGTGTCCTCAGTTCATAGCCGCGCAGGAAGCCAATTCCGGCTTCGATCTCCGCGCCACTCTCAGCGGGCAGGCCGCAGTTTCGAGCATATCCACAGAAACACCCAGATCCGGGTCGTCCGGAGACGCAGGTTTCCGCTCTGTCTTCTATCCCACGTGGAAGATAAACGACCACTGGACTGCTACCGGAGCGTGGCAACTCTATTCAAGCCAATATTTCTTTGGAAGCTTTTCTGCCAACGGTTATGGAGCGAAAGGCAACCTTCTTCAGGCCACTCTCAACTATTCGCGGATATCGAATAAGGGATCGGTCCTGATTCGCGCGGGGCAGCTTTCAACAGCCTTCGGTTCCTTTCCCCTTCGCTATGACGATGCAGACAACGCCCTCATCGATTTGCCGATCGAATATGGCTATTACTCAGCACCGGTATCCATTCTCGGTCTTGCCGGTGCCCAAATAGACGCGACGCGCGGCAAGTGGGACGGAAGAGCGCAGTTCGTCAACTCGTCGCCGGTGAATCCCCGAAGCCTGTTTGCGCGCGACCAATATGGCAATTGGGCCGGTGGCGGCGGATACACGATCCGGCAGGGATTGCGGGTCGGCGTCTCGGCGTTTCGCGGTCCGTATCTGGATCGAAAATCCAAGTATTTTTTTCCTGGAGAGGAGAACCCGAGTTCGCTTCCAGCCCACGCCCTGGGTCTGGACATCCAATGGGCACGCGGCCACTGGAATGTACAGGGAGAGCTGCAGAAATTCGTACTGCCCTATACGGCGATTCCGACTTTCCGCGAGCAGGCCGGCTACGCGGAGGTAAAGCGGGTACTGAATCCGCGATGGTACCTTGCTACCCGCGTCGGCTACACGAGCGCGAACGCATCGGGGAAAGTCCAGAGTATCGAGGCCACGGCGGGCTTCCGTCCCGACAGACTCCAGCTAATCAAAATCGGCTACGAACTTGAACATTACAGCGAGGGCCCCTATAGCAACGAGAATACTCTGGCAATTCAAATCGTAACTAGCTTGCACCGGGCCGTTGCCCGGAACTAGGAATTTCAAGTTAGGGCTGGAACTCGCCCGATATATGAGCCAGATAATCGGCTGGTGAGAGCACGGTGACTCCATTTCTAGCCGTCTCAGGGAAGTGTTTCAGGTTGCCGGTTACCAGCCACGCTCCAGAGGAGTGGGCCAGCGCAAGAAATGGCGCATCTGCACGGTCCGGGCAAGTTGGAAATAATGGCTCAGTGTCGGCAAGTTGCAGGCTTTCCTCGATCAGAGACTCCAACCAACGGGGAGGAAAGCCATAACGGCGGAACTTAGGACGCTGGACAACCTCGCGGTACTCTGCTGCGACTTGCGGGCTGACGACCAACTGCACGAGTCCTTCCAGCACCCAATCCATGAGGATCGTCGCTGGTGCTCCATCTGGCTTGATGCCAGCAGAGATAATCACATTGGCATCCAATACGACGAGTCTCATCCGGCGTCGCGAAGGCGTCGGGAGGCGCGGACCTCGCTGATCTCCTGATCAATTTCCTCGTCACTTATGTCACCAGCCAAGCTGGCGGCTAGCCAGCCTTCTCGAAGACTTGCCTTCGCCATGGCCCTGCGCAGGTCTCGATCCTCTTGAACGACGTCGCCAAGTACCGGAACCAGGAAAAAGGCAGGGCCATTTTGACCGACGAGCAGCGCGGTTTCTCCGGGAGGAACATCCTGGAGTGCCTTTGCACCGCGCGTGCGGAATTCTCGGAGTGAAATGTGACGCATCGGTCACCTCTCAGATAAGTGTAGCCAAAACGGCTACGCGGATCAACACGACTGTTCAAGGGTCATAACTTACATCAGCCGCCGGCGGATCATGTCCAACGCCTGTTGGCTGGCCCAGAGCCGAATGCGGTCGCGATCGCCGCTGAAGTTGCATTCCAATGACTCGGTCTTGTTGGCGTAGCTGACTGCGACGTAGACCAGACCTACTGGTTTTTCTGGCGTGCCTCCGCCAGGGCCTGCGATGCCGGTGATGCCTACGCCCATGCTCGCGCCTACGCGGCGCCGAATGCCTTGCGCCATGGCTTCGGCAACCTCCGCGCTAACCGCTCCGTGGTTTGCGATGAGTTGCGGTGGGACACTTGCGAAATCGGCCTTGAGTTCATTCGAGTAAACCACCGCTCCCCCCAGAAATGAGCGGGAGCTTCCGCTGATGCTGGTGATGCGCTGTGAAAGAAGGCCGCCCGTGCAGCTTTCGGCGACGGCGAGAGTTTCCTGCTTGAGTTCGAGATAGTAGACGACGATCTGTTCGAGAGTTTCGCCGGTTGAGGAAAACAGGTGCTCTTCCAGCGCCTCTTCGAGCTTGCTGGCGAGTTCATCTACGCGGTGCTGGGCGAGCTCCAGCGAGGGTTTGGCGCAGAAGAGCTGGAGCTGAATCTCGGCGTTTCCGGCGAGGATCGTAGTGTCGACGTCCTTGTAAGTCGAGTAGATAGGCGCAAGCAGCGCGTCCGCTGTCGATTCTGGAATCATCGTCGCCTTCAGCACCCGCTTGGCGATGTGGCGCACGGGAAGAATCTCGCGCAGGCGAGGAATGCACTGATCGGCGAAGAGTGCCTTGCACTCCTTCGGAGGGCCGGGAACGAGCATGACGAGCTTGCGATGTCCGTTGAAGCTGGTGTCCAGCCACAGACCGGGCGCGGTGCCGTTGGCGTTGGGAAGCACGGTTGCGCCTTCAATAATGTCGGCCTGCTTGAGGTTGTTGTCGGTCATCGGAATGCGGCGTTTCGCAAAGCGCGCGGCCAGGGCGACGACAAGCTGGCCGTCGCGGCGGATGCCGACGCCCAGCGCCTCAGCCACTGCTTCGCGGCTCAGGTCGTCTTCGGTGGGTCCGAGGCCGCCCATGACGGCGACAATATCGGCGCGGCCGAGCGCGGTGCGAACCGCGCTGACCAAGTCGCGCCTGCGGTCGCCGACGATGGTCTTGAAGGCCACGCCGACGCCGATCTCGTTGAGCTTTTCTGTCAGGTACAGGGAGTTTGTGTCCTGCCGGAAGGGAGTGAGCAACTCGGAACCGACAGCGATGATCTCGGATTTCATGCTCGACCTTTGGTTGGCGCTTTCCTTCCTCGTGGAAGAAGCGCTCACTCCTTGAAATTACCAGCCTCGGCTACCAGTCCGGACTACCAACCCGGTGTCGGACTGGGATGGACGCCGGTAATAGCCGAGCAGCAGGCTTCCTTGACCGGCTTGAATTCCATGAATTCAACGCGGGTTCCGTCCGGATCGTGCAGATCCAGTTGCATCTTCCCATCGACTCCAAGCACTTGCGGGTTCTTGTTGTCGGCAGGCTTCCAGCCGCGCTTTTCAAGGCGCGCCTGCAGTTCGGCGACGCTGGTCACGCCCGGCGCTAGATGATCGGCGCTGCCGAGCTGCGCGCGCGAAGGAGACGCGGGCAGTAGAAGCATGTATTCGATCCAGTCGGTGCCGTTCGGAACCTGCATCATGACCCAGTTGATTTGCGTGTCGGGATTTCCGCCCTGCCAGTAGAGGTGAAATCCGAGAAGATCTTTGTAGAAATGGTCGAGCGCAGCGCGGTCTCGGACCATATAACCGGCGTGCATGATGTGGTTGCTCGCCTCCTCGGAGACCGATTTCGGCGCACGCGGAGGATGATTGCTTTCCTGCACGAACGAGACTTTGTTGCCTTCAGGATCGCGGACGAGAAAGCTGCGGTCGCCGTTCTTCTCGACTGTGACGGCCTTCGGCACGTCGACGCCGTTGGCTCCAAGGTATTTGCGCAGCGCCTCGGCATTGCTGGTTGAGAAACCGACGCTGTCCAGGCGATTCGCCCCTCCAGGTGTGGCAGGAGTGACTAGTTCCACATACTGCGCGTGATTTGCGTAGAAGCGAATGCCGGATTGTGTGCCGCTCGCCGGGATCGGGTCCCAGCCAAGCAGGGAAGCGTAGAACTCTTTTGATTTTGTTATGTCGTCAGCGAAGAGCGTGAGGTGAGATATGCCGGTGATGGAGGGCCGGGCTGCGTTTTGCTGTGCCTTGGCGATGCTCGACACAGAAAGGGCGAGCAACGCGGATGCGAGCAGGAGAGAGTTTAATTTCATCGCTATATTCTCTTGAACCGTATGGGATTGGATTCCGTCGATCCTATTCGCTGCATTGGGTTTATTTCAGAAGAGCTTTAAGCCTTCCACGCCCAACTCGACATCATATACGGCTTCGTTGGTGGCGAGCACCGCGGTTCCGAGAGGAGAGAATGCGACTCCGACGAGGTTGTGTCCGGCGACGATGAGCTCGGCGTGACCGCCGGGAGTGATGCGGATGAGTCCGCGCTGGCCGCGCAGGGATGCGGTGACATAGATATTGCCGTCGCGGTCGAGCGCCAGTCCCTGCGGGCGGCTGAGGCCGCGGAACCAGGCGGAGGTGCTGCCGTCGCGGTCGATGGCCCAGATGCAGTCATTGGGCGAAAGCGATGGGGCGGTGACGAAGAGTGTTCCATCGGAGGCAACTGCAAGATGGTAGGCGGAGACGCTAGGCTCCAGTGTGGCGTAGACGAAGATTTTGCGGCCAATATCGGAGTTGCCTGGAGCAATCTTGAAAATCGTCCCATTGCGGTCGCCGACAAATAAGTTGCCGTCCGCGTCGAAGGCTGCTCCGGTGGCGACGCCCATGCCCTCGGCGTAAACAGTGGCTTCGCCTCCCGCGTCGATGCGGTACACGGTCCCCTCAGCGCGCGAGGTGACGTAGAGCGTGCCCTCGGGATCGAAGGCCAGGCCGGTGGGGTTGAGGATTCCGCTGACAAAGGGTGTTCCGACGCGGTCGGGGCTGACGCGAACGATGGAAACTGGCGTCTGCTTGCCGCGCGGTCCGGAGATGGTCGCAAAGGTCATTCCGGAGCGGCTTACAACCGGGCTGGTCACGGGGTGTAGGCCGTCGGAGAGCTCGCGTGCGACGGTAACCGGGAAGGTATTGCTGGCTCCGTCCTGGTTGCGAATTTCGATCAGGCCGGCCGATGCCTGTTCCGGTACGCGGAAGCAGAGGCGGCTTTCGCTGCTCATCAGAACGTGCGCAGAGATGCCGTCGATCCGCACTGCCGGGATGGTCATGGCCTGCGGACCCAGATTTTTCCCGCGCACCTCCACGTCGCCGCCGGGCAGGGCTGCCGCGGGGAAAACGTTCTCGATGATCGGAGGGAGCAGGGTTTGTTTCGCGAGTCTGGGCATCGAGATCACATCCAGGAAACTAGATCCATCGGTTTAGCAACAACAGCACTGCCCAAGCATACAACCCGGCGGCCACGTCGTCGAAGACGATACCCGATCCCTCGGGCAGTTTTTCGAGCTGGCGGACGGGAAACGGTTTGGTGATATCAAAGACCCGGAAGAGCAGAAGAGCCAGGAGGATGTGTTTCCAGTCGGGGTGGTAGATGGCGCCGAGCAGGGTGATCCAGACGCCAGCTACTTCGTCGATGACTACGAAGCCGGGGTCTTTGCGGCAGCTTTCGCGGGCGACGATGGTCGCGGCCGGCACGCCGAGGGTGATCGAAAGAGCAATTCCCGCCAGGGTGAGGCCGAGCAGCGATTGCGGGCTGGGATGGAGAAACAGGGCGGTTGCGGTCCAGATCAGCGTGGCGGCTACGGAGCCCCAGGTGCCGGGGCCGGGTTTGCCGAGGCCTGAGCCGAAGAAGGTGGCAACGGCCCAGGCCCAAAACGTCTTTCGCCCCGCCCGGAAGGAGCAGGTCGCGCCTTCGGGCCAGCCGCCTTTCGCAGCCATCACGCGGGCCGCTTCCAGTGCGCTGGCTTTGGCGTCGAGTTTGGCTTGCGCTTTACTGGTCACGTTCTTGGCCTTCGAGGTCTTCGAGCACGTCAGGATCGAGAACCGGCGAGCTGATCTTGTAGACGCCCATGGCCCATTTGCCGAGGTCGATGCGACGGCAGCGGTCGCTGCAGAAGGGGAAGTCTTCGTCGGTGGCCTTCACCAGCTTTTTGCAGGATGGGCAGTGGAGCGATTTGATTTTGGGCTTCGAGGCTTTGGGCGCGTTGGGCATCAGCTTGTCACTTCGTGGATTTGCGACTGTTCCTGACTATTCTCGCAGTGTCGCGGCGATATATCCAGATGAAGCGTTGATCGCCATATTTTGGGGCCGACAAGGGGCGAAATTCATGGCAGGGGGTAGGGTATGCCGAAATCTTGTTCAAGTTATAGAAACAAAATGCTTTGTGCGGATTTTTGAGTGCGAAAAAGTGCGTTTTTGGGGCGTTTTTGTGCACTTGAATGTGTCTGATTGGGTGCATTCCGGGTGCCGGTGCTGAACTATTTCCTTTCATTGTGCCTGAGTGAAGGGAAATTGATTGCAAGGGCGCCCGCAAAATCAGGCAGGCTTCCCTGTCCCCAAAAGCCGGACATACCCGAACGAGCTATCGGCTGCCTGCTCAGTTTCGCGTTTTGTCTCTCCGTGTTTGTTTCTAGTCTGAATACAACGCTGTTCGTCAGCGCGAACGAAGGAAGTCTCGTGCCGCCCTTGGGGATGGGACAGAGATTAACAAGTGCGAAGGAGATTGAGAAATGAATATTCGGACTCTGTTGGCGGTGCCTGCGCTGTGCGCGGCAATGATCATTCCTGCCTATGCCGATCACGTGACGGTCGATTACAACCATTCCACGAACTTCACCAGAATCAAAACGTATTCGTGGGCAGAAGTTCACACCAGCAACTCGATTTGGGATGCACGCGTGAAGGAAGCTATCGATAAGCAATTGTCGGCTAAAGGGTGGGTCCAGGTGCCCACCGGTGGAGATGTTGCGCTCGTGGCTGTGGAGAAGGTGCAAGTTGAGCAGCAGTACGACACGATGTATGCCGGCATGGGAGGACGCTTTGGTGGCGGAATGGGAGATTCGACTTCCTCCGTCGATAGCTATAAGGTTGGCACCCTGGTTGTAAGCATCCTGGACACCCAATCCAGAAATTTGATCTGGAAGGGAACCTCGGTTAGCGATCTTATGGGTAACCCGGAAAAAACCACAAAGAAACTCGATACAGACGTGCAGAAGATGTTTAAGAAGTTTCCGACACAGTCCGCCTCCTGATAGTGGCGAGATGTCTCTAATTCGACGCCTGCTGCTGTTCGACAGGAGTAACACGAGGGCTCCTGTCGAACCAGCAGCAGGTGAATACCAAGGCGGTTCAGATGGCCATGCAGCAGGACAGACCGGTGGCTGCAGCGGCCCTGGAACAGTAAATTGTGACTGCTAAGAGGTGGCATGATGAGTTTCTCAAGGAGCTGTAGTCGTTCGTCATAATTTCCTTGTAGGCTAGTTCGGCAATTTCTTTGCCAATGCCCCTATGCGCTCTGCGATCGTTCGAATCGAATAGGTGTTTACGGTATTAGAGTATTCAGTGTCGAACTCGGAGTCCGTGAGGCCCTGCTTCTTCAACTCATCGTGCATCCGGTCTACGCGAATCTGGAAGGCGTCAAAGTATGAGCGCATCGTCTGGGCGTCGTAGTCCTTTGTGTCAGCTGGTTTTCCGCCGTAAGGGCCTTCGCCATAGCCACCTTGCCCATATCCAGGAGGTGCTTCACGGCTTATTAGGAATGACAGGATCTCGTTGGAAAGATCGACGGCTTGCCGTTTGAGATTGTCAGCCGGAAGCGACCGGGTCGCATTCGTTGCCGCGGTATTGTTCTGCAGGGCAATGACGTTCTTATTTAACTCTAGAAACTTTGCATAGAGCGTGGCCATCTCGATAGCATGTTGATTGCTTGCGTCGGCCCTGTCGCGTCTTACCGCATAGATCTCGCCGAATGCGAGGCCGAAGCACAATACAACCGCGATGAGCCTCGCAAGCCTCCCTCTCATCCGATCGGCTGGTATAAGTGTGATAATAAGGGCTTCCGTGCCAAGAATCGTCACAAAGACACCAGGCGGGAATGGCCACAAGTCCATCAAGCGATCCAGCAACTATTCAACTCCTTGGTGTCACTTGCACGAGTGGCCGGTTCAGTCGAGTGAGGGCGAAACTAATATATTACACGGCGGATCGTAACTGGCGAATCATGATTCATTGCCATCGATACGCTCTCGAAGCCTCTCAATCGCCCGCGCTGCAAATCCAACCCTTGATAAGGGGTATGCCATGCAGCATGTTCCGTTACATTCCCCGTTCGCTGTAACAAGGCACATTTGCCCTATAAATTACGCAACTGCAAACGATTGAAACTAGCCTCTTCCAACATTCCTCGCCAAAGGCGCGCCGTTCGCTGGGGATCGTTCTACGTGGAACAATTGTGGCACGCCATTGGCGGTGGAACTGGATGCCCTATTCGACGATGCGGGCTACTACATCGTAGTGGTGGGATTCGGTGATTTCGCAGCGGTAGAAGGTGCCCGGGACCAGCGTCTCGTGAAGACCGAAGTCGTTGATGAGGACTTTGCCATCGATCTCCGGGGCGTGGAGCATGGTGCGGCCTTGCCAGAGGAGTTCGGTTTCGTCGCTGACTCCTTCTACGAGCAGGTCGAATTCGCGGCCGATCCACTGTTGCTGGCGTTCGGCGCTGATCTTCTGCTGGAGCTTCATGAGGCGCTTGCGGCGGGACTCGATGGTGCGCTTGGGAACTTTGGCGTCGAGTTCAAAGGCGGGTGAGCCTTCTTCGTCGGAGTACGGGAATGCGCCGAGCCAGTCGATTTTGGCTTCGCGGACGAAGTCTTCGAGTTGCTGGAAGTCTTCGTCGGTTTCGCCGGGGAAGCCGACGATGAACGTGGTGCGCAGGACGAGATCGGGAACGATGCGGCGGGCTTTCTCGATCATTTTGAGGAAGATTTCGCCGCTGCCGCCGCGCTTCATGCGCTTGAGGACGGCCGGGCTGGCGTGTTGCAGCGGTACGTCGAGGTATTTGGCGATGTTGTCGTGGCGGGCGATGGTTTCGAGCAGCTTCGTCGTGACCTTGTTGGGATAGGCGTATAGGAAGCGCAACCACTTGAGGCCTTCGATTTGGGCTAAGGCTTCGAGAAGCGTGGCGAGACCGTCTTTCAGTCCAAGGTCTTCGCCGTAGCAGGTGGTGTCCTGGCCGATGAGGGTGATTTCCCGGACGCCCTGCTTGACGAGGTTTTCGGCTTCTGCGATGACCGACGACATGCGACGCGAACGGAACTTGCCGCGGAGCTGCGGGATGATGCAGAAGCCGCAGGGGTGGTCGCAGCCCTCGGCGATCTTGATGTAGGCCGACGAGCGCGGGGTGGTGAGGATGCGCGGCGTCTCGTCGGAGTAGAGGTAGTTGGGCAGGCTGGCGATGGCTCCGTCCCAGTGTTCGCGGCTGAAGCGGCCTTGTTCTTCGCGCAGGTCGCCTTCGGGCCTTGAATGCTTGTGGACGGCGCTGGGGGCTCGTTCGACTAGTTCGCTGGCGCTCAGGATGTTGAAGGGCGATGTGCTGGCTGGAGCGGGAATTGGGTTCAGGCCAGCGGCGGCGAGAATCGCTTCCAATTCGCCGGTGCCGACGACCGCGTCGACTTCCGGGATGTTTTTCTGGATTTCGTTGCGGTAGCGCTCGACTAGGCATCCGGCGACAATGAGGCGCTTCGCGGTTCCGGCGGTCTTGTGCTGCACCATTTCGAGGATGGTGTTGACGGACTCCTGCTTGGCGGAATCGATGAAGGAACAGGTGTTTACGACCAGAATCTCGGCGTCTTCGGGATGGCTTGTCAAGCGCGCGCCGGCGCGGTCCAGCAGCCCCATCATCACTTCGGAGTCGACAAGATTTTTGGGACAGCCCAACGAAATAAAGCCCACGGTTGGGGCGAGTTTCGCCTCCGTGGGAGTGGAAAGTTTGCTCACTCTTTCATTGTACCGGGGTATTGATTTCGACGATAGTTTCGCGCCTGACTGCTCATGGTAGCGGCCCAAACTATTTGGCCGCCACTATGAGGTATTTTCTTCGCGAATTACTTCTGCGCCGTTGCTCCAGCTAATTGATAGTCTTTGTAATCCTGGGTGACCATCTGGTGGCGGACGGAGTAGTGGGCGGCGAAAGAGTCGCCGTTGGGGACGACTTCGGAGATCGTAAAGCTCCTCACCGGGACGATCAGGGTTTTGTCGCCGACGGGCCTTGGTGCGAAGTCGGTGCGGATGGTTTCGGAGTGGACGAAATCGGATGGTTTGAAGCTCGCCATGGTGATCGTGCGGACAACGGTTCCTGAATCCGGGTCGAGGAAGATTTCGCCGTGATAGCCCACGTTTGCTTTGAAGGGCTTCCAGTCGCTTACGGATTGGAAGTTGCTGCCGGTGGCGCCTCCGCCTGTAGACGGGCTGGAGCCGGCGCCAGACCCGTAGTTGATTAGGCCGGCGGTATCGGTGTTGGGGAAGCAGCAATAGTTGACGGCGAAGTGGGTCTTTTTCTTGTCGATGGCGAAGGAAAAGACGGCGGTCTGGTTGCCGTTGACCTTCTCCCAGCGAAGAAACTTAGGACTGCCGTTGGCCATGGCTTCCTGGACGACGGTGTTCAGCGTCAGGGCCGGTCCGAGGGAGGCTACCTGGCCGTTCGGTCCCCATTGGGGTTTCTCCTTGGTGGCGGGGATCTTCTCGATGCCGTTTTCGCTCTCGATTGTCTCGGTATGCGTTCCCAGCAGGCGGACATAGAGGCGGGTTTGCTCCCAAAGGGGGTCGTCACTCTGGGAAAGATTGTGGTTGGCCCCGGTGTAGGTGTGAATGGCTTCTACGCCGTCCTGAAAGCGGCCTGTCAGCTTCGTCGCTGTGAGATGCGGAAGTTGCGGGTAGGTTTTAGTGGCGAATTCGGCGGCTTTGGCGAGCATCGCCTGTTGCGCGGCGGCATCGGGCGCAGGCGCGGCGGGCAGATCGGAGGCCGGTGGAGGCAGGGCTGCGCTGCGAGCCTCGAGGACATAGAGCTGTTCGGTGGAAAGCGGGCCGGGGATTCTGTCGGTGAAGGTGTTCATAGTGGTGCTGGTCAGCTCTTCGGTGAGTTCGACCTGCTTGAGCTGCGCAGCTACGTCCTCGTCGCTCTTCTTGGCGTCCTGAAGGCTGGTGAGGAGGTCGTTCAGATCCTGCACGCTGATCTTCTTATTGCTTGCAGACCAGGCTGGCGCTGCCATCGCCAGCAACACTAGAATCCACCGAAAACGATTCAAGAGGGTATCCTTCTGAAATTTAGAGATGAGCGATTGTACTGGTTCGGGAAAAATATTTGTAGCTGTTGCTGAATTGTGTCTTTGCTAAATCTTCGTATCGTTCCTGGTTTCTCTCAGAGTTATGGATGAAACTATCCTTTTCGGCGCCTGACCGGCTCATGGAGAGTTATGAACCGGTCAGATCTCCGAGTTACTTCTGCGCCGTCGTTGCGCCGGCTAACTGATAGTCCTTGTAGTCCTGAGTAACCATCTGGTGGCGGACGGAGTAGTGGGCTGCGAAGGAGTCGCCGTTGGGGACGACTTCTGCAATGGCGAAGGTGCGTACCGGGACGACGAGGCTCTTGTCTCCGACTGGCATGGACGTGTAATCGGTGCGGATTTTTTCGGAGTGGACGAAGTCTGTCGGTTTGAAGTCTGCCTCCGTGATGGTGCGCACGACGATCCCGGAATCCGGATCGATGAATATCTCGCCGTGATAGCCCACGTTGGCTTTGAAGTTCTTCCAGTCGCTGACGGTTTGAAGGTTGCCTTTGGCGGATGATCCGCCGCCTGCGGTTTGACCGCCGTTCTTGGAGAAATTCAGTACGCCTGCGGTATCCGTGTCGGGGAAGCAGCAATAGTTCACGCCGAAGTGTGTCTTCTTCTTGTCGATGGCGAAGGAGTAGACGGCGACCTGCTTATCGTTGATCTTCTCCCAGCGAAGGAACTTAGGACTGCCGTTGGCTGAGGCTTCCTGGACGACGGTGTTCAGCGTCAGCGCCGGTCCTACCGAGGCTACCTGGCCGTTCGGTCCCCATTGTGCTTTTTCCTTGGCAGCGGGGATCTTTTCGACGCCGTTCTCGCTCTCGATGGTGTCGGTATGCGTGCCTAACAGGCGGACGTAGAGGCGGGTTTGCTCCCAGAGCGGGTCGGAGTTGTCGTCCACGTGGCTGTGCATTCCGGAGGTGGTGTGGATGGCCTCGACTCCGTCCTGAAAGCGGCCGGTCAGCTTGGTTGCTGTGAGATGCGGCAGTTGCGGATAGGTCTTGGTGGCGAAGTCCGCGGCTTTGGCGAGCATTGCCTGCTGCGCGGCGGCATCGGGCGCGGGCGCGGTAGGCAGATCGGAGGCTGGCGGCGGCAGGACGGAGCTGCGTGCCTCAAGCACATACATCTGCTCGGTGGAGAGTGGGCCGGGAAGCTGGTCCGAGAGGCTGTTCATGGTGCTGAAGGTCAGCTCTTCGGTCAGCTCGACCTGTTTGAGCTGTAGGGCCACGTCTTCGTCGCTCTTTTTGGCAGCCTGCAGGCTGGTGAGCAGGTCTTTGAGTTCCTGAACGCTGATCTTTTTGCTGCCGGCGGACCATGCGGACGTTGCCGCCATGAGCAGTATGAGAATCCATCCAAATTGCTTCATGTGATTATCCTTGGCGAATTTTCGAGCGCAGCGATTGTAATGGTTCCGGTGGGTAGTTGCATCGGGGAGATTCAGGAAATTCGGAGGGGGAATCGCGGTTCATGTTCCGGGCCGATGGGCGAGGCCGGAGTCTTCGAAGGCCGCCGCCGGATGGTATCATCAGTTAGTGCCGGGTCCTACGCGACACAACCCCGCCAACCCCGCCAGGTCCGGAAGGAAGCAACGGTAACGGGCCAGTGTGGGCGCAGTAGGTCACCCGGTACTTTTTTGGTGTCGCTTTTCTGACACCGGTACCTTTGGTGCACCGAAATCAGGCACGCCCGGATTCGCCTCGCTTCCGGTTATCGGGGCGGAGGGACGGCCTGAAGGAGAGTTTAGTTTGACCCCAGATTCGAGTCAGGTCTTCCGCGGCCCGCATTGCACACGAGTCAAAATCAGCGCACTCGGCACTTACGTTCCCCCAAAAATTCTGACCAATGCCGATCTCGAAAAGATGGTCGAGACCAACGACCAGTGGATTACCGAGCGCACGGGTATTAAAGAGCGCCACATTCTGGACAAGGGACAGGGAACTAGCGATATGGCGGCCGAGGCGGCGCGGCGCTGCCTCGCGGCTCGCGGGATTCCGGCGACGGATGTGGAAGCGATCATTGTTGGCACGGTTACGCCGGACATGATGTTTCCCTCGACGGCCTGCCTCGTGCAGGACAAGATCGGCGCGAAGGGTGCGTGGGGATTCGATGTCTCTGCCGGCTGCTCGGGGTTTGTGTTTGCCTTGCAGGCGGGCGCGAAGCTGGTGGAGAGCGGCGCGCACAAGAAGGTAATGGTGATCGGCGCGGATGCGAACTCGACGATCGTGAATTACAAGGACCGGACAACCTGCATTCTCTTTGGCGATGGCGCGGGCGCGGTGCTGATCGAGCCCGCGGAAGAAGGCGAAGTCGGGCTGATCGACTTTGTGCATGAGATTGATGGGTCTGGTGGTCCGGCGCTGAATCTGGCGGGCGGCGGTAGCCTTCATCCGGCATCTGCGGAGACGGTAGCCAGCGGGATGCACTTCATTCATCAGGATGGGCAGACGGTCTACAAATTTGCCGTGCGCAAGATGGCGGATGCGACCACGCGCGTGCTGGAGCGCAATGGCGTCGAAGGCAAGGATCTGGGTTGTTTCATTCCCCATCAGGCGAACAAGCGGATTATTACGGCGACAGCAGACCGACTGGGCATGGACCCTTCGCGGGTGATTATCAATATTGAGAAGTACGGCAATACTTCTGCTGGGACGATTCCGCTTGCGATGGGGACGGCTGTCGAAGAGGGCAAGCTGAAGAAGGGTGATCTCGTGCTGCTGGCTGCGGCTGGGGCTGGATTTACCGTCGGCGCGGCGTTGCTGCGCTGGGAAATTTAGCGGTAGGGTTCGGGCTACGCACGAGTTAGATCCGACATCTCAAAATCGAGATGTCGGGCACCCTCAGTTGTTACTGATTTGAGACTCACGCGACTCGTTTCAGGCTACGTAGGTCTGTACCTCGGCCTCGATTTTCTTGCGCAGTTCAAGCTTGGCTTTAGAGAGATCGTAACTCTGCTGAAGACTTAGCCAGAATTCCGGGCTGTTTCCAAAAAAGCGAGCCAGGCGAAGAGCTGTGTCCGGCGTGACAGATCGTTTCCCGTGAATGATTTCACCGATACGGGTTGCAGGAACATTGATCTTCACCGCAAGCGCATTCTGGGTAATTCCGAGAGGCTTCAGGAACTCCTTGCTCAGCATTTCGCCTGGGTGAGTTGTTGGTTTGCTGAAGTTCCATCCGCTTGCTGGCCTGGTGATGGTCATACTTTCCCTCTCTTCAGTGATAGTCAGTGATTTCGACTTCGTGCGCCCCATCTTCATTCCAGAGGAAGCATATACGGTATTGATCGTTGATTCGGATGCTGAACTGTCCAAGACGATCTTTCTTCAGAGCCTCCAGCCTGTTGTTCGGCGGAATGCGCAAATCCTCAAGGTTGATTGCTGCATGGAGCTGATCGAGCTTTCGGCACGCTACCGTTCTGATTGTCGCCCATCGCCGATTGGTGCGAGATTCAAAAAGTTCCCTCGTATCATCGTCTCTAAAGCTCTGAATCATTATGTGTTTAACATATAACGCCACGCGTTATATGTCAACGTGTTTTTCCAGGGATCCTCGCGAGACGCCGCCCATCGCGATCTGATTTCGACTATTTGCGTGCAACGAGATAGGAGCCGAGCACAAGCACAGCGGCGACAGCCTGTGCGGCCAGCGTCTCCACAGTGGGGAAGATTGAAAACCACAGACTTGTCCATGCAGGGATTTTGTCTGCCAGGTATGGAATGGTTGTGGTCGGCAGCCAGTGCGCTAATTGCATCTCCTGCGCTTGTTCGCCCACCATCACCAGCAGAACTGCGCCCAGCATGACGCCCGTCAACACCAGCATTCGTCGATAAGGTAGCTTGCGATGCGCGAGGAAGGTTAGAGCCGACACGATTCCGGTAAAGAGAAGTCCGACCGATACGCCGTAGAGCACAGTCTCGCCGCCGAGCTTCAAACGGTAGCTTTGCAGAAACAGGACGACTTCAACTCCTTCGCGATAGAACGATGTGAAGCCGAGCGCGGCCATTCCGAGAAGCACCTGCCTCTGCGATGCGGTTCCCTTCTGGACATTCTCCAACAGATTGCGCTTCCTCTGGTTGTGATGGGTGATCCAGCCTGTCCAGTAGATCTTGTGAAAGAACCAGTTCATGACGACGAGCAGCACGATGATTGCAAGCAAACCTGTGCCTGCCTGGATGTAGAGTGCGTTGATGCTTTTTGTCAGATCTGTGACGACGCCAACCGCGATGAACCAGGTTGCCAAGGTGGCAAGCATTCCCACCGCTACGCCTGCGGCCACCGGATACCCATGCGGTTCACCCGACTTCGTCATGCTGGCGGTGATTGCAGTAAGGATGAGAATGCATTCGAGCCCTTCACGGAAGACAAGAACCGCGATGTCGAGGACCCCAGCAAGCGAACCGGACGGATAGTTTGTCGGATCAGGATTTCCGGCAGCAGTGATTCCCTGCCAGATCAGCAAAATAAGAACCAGAAGAGCAGCGGCCGTAACACTCACACGCAGGGCAAATCTGTTAAGAAAGAATGGCCTGGGTGCCACTTCTAGACGCATAAAGATCCTCAAAATCTAATATCCGACCAAATCGGTCTTGTATTAATATACGACATTAATTGTCCGGATTTTTGGACAGGTATAAATCCGACTATCCGTTGACGCGCAATCGCGGGGAAGAATTAGAAGCTGAATTGTGGCAGGACGCCTGTTTCTGCTGCGAGTTCGTAGAAGCGACTGAGGCCCGCCTGACACTCTGTGTCCAGATAGTAGTAAATATTGCTGGTTAGATAGGTGCGGATTGTGTTGGATGGGATTGGCAGCTTTGAGCTCCACTCTTCTACCAGGGTTTCGATGTTGGCGAGGCCGCGGTCGCGAGAGGCGGTGAAGTCGGCGGAGATTTCTTCCAATGTGCGACCGCTGGCTTCGAGCGAGGCTTGGCGGATAGCCCAGACGGCGGCTACCCAGGGTTTGCCCGTCAATTTGATCCACTCTTCGGCGATGTCGTGGTAGACGAGTTCTTCGCCGTCTCGTTCTTCGCGGTTTTGCCGCTCTTCCAGGGCGAATAATGCGGGGTCGCCGATGAGCAGGGCGGCGTCGGCGGCTTCGAGCATCGGGTCGAGGTCGGGGCGGTGGGGAAGGAAGACGGTTTCGGGGTTCCACCAGCGGCGAAAGAGGATTTGCGTGTAGGCGATGGATGCTCGCGAGGAGGTGTCTGCGGCGATGGTTCTGATTTCCGCGAGCGGCTGGCTGGCGCGGCGGACGAGAAGAATCGAGCGGACTTTGCGCTTTGACGCGATCACGCAGCCGGGGATGATCCGAAGGCCGGGCGTGGTGGCCAGCGCCGCGACGGGGACGAGGCCGATGTCGGCTGCCTGGGGATGGTCGATAGATAGGGCGAGGCGCTCGGCGCAGGCTGAGGGGAGCATCAGTTCAAGCTGGTAGCTGGCGGCGAGTTCGCTTTTGTGCGGCTCGTGCTCGAAATCCCACATGAGCGGGGCTGGATTGAGGAAACGGATTGCAGCGATGCGTAATTTTGATGCTTCGGCGGCCGGACCGGAGCGTTCTACGGAAAACTTATTCACCTATTCAGAGTATCAATTCGGATTACCAGGGCACTGCCGTGCGGAGTTTTTGACGCTGTAATTGGAGGAGGAGTCTTGTTTTGCACTCTCCATAACTCGACGGGACGTGAACATCGGATTCGGAGGGTCGTCATGAGCAAACTAGACACTAAAGAGCGCAAGGAGATTCCGGCGAAGGAATATGCCTTTCCGAAGGAGAAAAAAGAGCCGCTTGAAAATGCTGCGCATGTGCGGAATGCCATTGCGCGTTTTAACCAGGTGGAAGGAGTTTCGGAAGAAGAGCGCGATGCTGCGTGGAAGCGAATCAAGGCTGCGGCGAAGCGGTTCGGTGTGGAGATGGAGGAGTCGAGCCGGAAGGAGCTGAAACCTTCGAAGACGAAGAAGAGTTAGGGGGATTGCGCCCGGTTTTCCACCGGGAGCTATTGACATTCCGGGGCGCGGCGGATAGTGTTTGCGAAGTTCACCCTGAAATTAGGAATTCTGAAAAGCGCTCGCTCCTGTGAGCGCCTTTGCAGACATAGTTAGATCCGCTCGAAGAAAACAGATCATGACGACTGCGCCGAATGTGCCCGTATCGGGTGCTGCCCTTGATGAAGATCGCCTTGCCCTGCTTGCTCTTGCGCTCGCGCCAGGGCTTGGACCTCGCCGTATTTTGGATGCGATGCGGCAGTTGGAGGCGCCGAGCCAGATTTTTGGGATGCCGCTGACGGCGATTGAGGCGCTCAAATTTCCGGCTATCTCGGCGCAGTATGTATTTGACGGCAAGGCCCGCGCGGGAGCCGAGCAGGAATGGAACCGTGCGCGGGAGCAGGGAGTTGAGCTGGTGACTCTGGCATGCCCTCAGTATCCGGAGCGGCTGAAGGAGATTTACGATCCTCCGCCAGTGCTCTGGGTGCGCGGGAATGCCGGTCTGCTGGCGCGGCCATCGATTGCGGTTGTGGGAACGCGGCATCCGACGCCTTATGGGACGGGGATTGCGGAGATGCTGGCAAGGGATCTTTCTGCGCGCGGGATGCTGATTGTGAGCGGCATGGCGCGGGGGATCGACACGGCTGCGCACAAGGGAACTCTGGCGGCGGGCAAGCCTACGGTAGCGGTCTGGGGGACGGGCGCGGATGTGATCTATCCCAAAGAAAACAAGCGGCTTGCCGAGGATATTCTGGCGATGGGCGGGGCCATTGTCTCGGAGTTGCCGCTGGGGACATTTCCCGCGCCGCAGAATTTTCCCCGGCGCAACCGAATCATCTCCGGGCTTAGCATTGGCGTGCTGGTGGTGGAGGCGAGCGAGCACTCGGGGACGCGGGTGACGGCGCGTTGCGCGGCGGATCAGGGGCGGGATGTTTTTGCCGTGCCGGGGAATGTTACGAGCAAGAATTCGTGGACTCCCAATACGCTGATCAAGCAGGGCGCGCAGCTTACGGCGACCTGGGAGGACGTGTGGGAGGTATTGTCGTCGCAGGTTCGCCTGGAGCTGGAGTCAGGATGGGCGGTTGAATCCGGATCTGAATCGAAAGCGGCGGCGGGTGCATCTCTTCTGCCTGACCCGGCAATCGGGGCCAACGAAGCCATTGTGCTGGAGGTG
The DNA here is from genome assembly GCF_025685625.1 of Acidicapsa acidisoli. Classification (NCBI taxonomy): domain Bacteria; kingdom Pseudomonadati; phylum Acidobacteriota; class Terriglobia; order Terriglobales; family Acidobacteriaceae; genus Acidicapsa; species Acidicapsa acidisoli. The sequence continues at coordinate 663,187 of NZ_JAGSYI010000003.1, read as the reverse complement.
CTTCGCCAGGATGCCGCGCTTCAGATCGATGAGATTCTCGAACTGTGCGAGACGCAACTCACGTCCTCTGAGGTTTTTACGGCCTTATTCGAGCTGGAGTTGGCAGGGCGGATTCGCTCGATGCCGGGCAAGAATTATGTCCGGAGTTTCTGAGATCAATCCGGACATTTCCAGAGGCCGATTAGGGCAGGATTAGCAAAACAGGGGCATTCCGTGTTAGCGTCCTGATTCTGTAGGGCATTTTTTCTGAGTTCGGTCCTCGGGGCCGGACATCGGTTTTATTTTGCCGGGAAACCGGTGCAACAGTTTGACCCGCGCAGCAGTCCAAATCGTCAATGGGTTGAATTCAGGGATTGGACTCTGAGGCTGGATCTGAGTTTGAACAAGGCAAGTTCGGGCGCCGTATTAGTGCCTGGTAAAGGGAAATACATGAGCAAATCACTGGTGATCGTCGAGTCTCCCGCCAAGGCGAAGACGATCGGGAAGTATCTTGGCAAGGAATATGAAGTGCAGGCGTCCATCGGTCACATCATGGACCTGCCTAAGAACGATATTGGCGTGGAACTGAAAAAGCGCACCTTCGAGCCGACGCTGATCGTCTCTCCGGGCAAGGAGAAGCTGGTTGATCAGCTGAAGAAGGCTGCGCTCAAGGCTGATCACATCTTTCTGGCGCCTGACCCGGATCGCGAAGGGGAGGCGATTGCGTACCATCTGGCGATCCAGCTTGGCGTCAACGCCGCGCAGCGCAAGAAGATCCGTCGCGTCACCTTTAACGAAATTACGAAAAAGGCGGTGCAGGACGCCTTCCAGCATGCCCGGGCTATCGATCAGGACCTGGTGGATGCGCAGCAGACTCGTCGTGTGCTGGATCGGCTGGTGGGCTACCAGGTTTCTCCGCTGCTCTGGGACAAGGTACGGCGCGGACTCTCGGCTGGCCGGGTGCAGACGGTGGCCGTGCGGCTGATTGTGGAGCGCGAGCGGGAGATTGGCGCGTTCAAGCCGGTCGAGTACTGGACGCTGGATGCGGAAGTTCATCCGCAGGGCGAGAAAGGCAAGACGTTCACGGCTCGGTTCGTGGGCGTGGACGGGGAGCCGGCGCGGGTTGCGAATGGCGTGGACAAGGACGGCAAGGCGCAGTTTATCGGGAGCGCGCTGCCGGACGAAAAGTCGATGAATGCGGTGGTTGCCGCTCTCGACAAGGCGCGCTGGACTCTGGCGTCGGTGCAGTCGAAGGAGCAGCAGCGCAGGCCGTTGTCGCCGTTCATTACGAGCCAGTTGCAGCGCGATGCTTCGACCAAGCTGGGTTTCAATGTTCGGCGCACGATGGGTGTGGCGCAGCGGCTGTATGAAGGCGTGGAAGTGGGCGCTGAGGGGACGGTGGGTTTGATCACCTACATGCGTACCGACTCGCCGCGCTGCTCGCCGGAGTCGATTGAGGCTGCGCGGGGTTGGATCAAGACCACGCTTGGGCCGAAGTATTTGCCTGCAGCACCGATTGCCTACAAAGGAAAGAAAGATGCGCAGGATGCGCATGAGGCGATCCGGCCGACGGATGTGAACCGGACGCCGGAATCGATTGCGCGCTACCTGAGCGATGAGCAATTGAAGCTGTATACGCTGATCTGGCGGCGGTTTGTGGCCTCGCAGATGACGGCGGCGGTTTATGACGTGACCACGGCGAAAATTGCCGCGGCTTCGGTGAAGAACTCCAAGACGTACGATTTTCGGGCCAGCGGCTCTGTGTTGCGGTTTGATGGATTTTTGAAGCTTTACGAAGTCGCGGAAGTTGCCGAGGACAAGAAGGACGACGATGAGGGTTCGTCGCAGAGACTGCCCAATCTGGATGGCGTGTCGCGGCTCGAAAACGAGAAGCTGAACACCAAGCAGAGCTTTACGCAGCCTCCTCCGCGTTATAACGAGGCCTCGCTGGTGAAGGTGTTGGAAGAGCGCGGCGTCGGGCGGCCTTCGACCTATGCTTCGATTATCAACACGATTCAGGACCGCGAATACGTGGTCAAGCCGGGCGGGACGCGCGGGCCGTTCTATCCAACCGAAATCGGCGTGGTGGTTTGCGATCTGCTGGTCAAGAATTTTCCTTACATTTTTGACACGGCGTACACGGCCAAGCTGGAACTGGAGTTGGACGACATTGAAGAGGGCAAGGAGAAGTGGACCGACCTTTTGAAGGGGTTCTATGGCCACTTTGAAGAGGAGTTGAAGGTCGCCGAGAAGGAGATGGAGTCCATCAAGGCGATGGAAATCACCACGGATGAGAAGTGCGAACTGTGCGGTTCGCCGCTGGTGTTGAAGTGGGGCAAGTTCGGCACCTTCTTTGCGTGCAGCGCTTACAACAAGAAGGACAAGAACAGCTGCACCTTTACCAAGGAGAATCTTGCCGGCAAGCCGGACATGAATACTCCGGAGGCGCAGGAGGCGGAGCAGAACGAAGAGTACTGCGACAACTGCGGGCGGGTGATGGTGCTGCGGCGCGGGCTGTTCGGGCCGTTCATGTCGTGCCCGGGCTTTAACGAAGATCCGCCGTGCAAGACGATTCGCAAGCTGAGCCAGAAGCAGCAGCAGAAGTTGAATGCGCCGCAGCCGACGGGCGAGGAGTGTCCGCTGTGCGGCAAAGAACTGGTGCTGCGTAATGGGGCGTATGGGGAGTTTGTATCCTGCTCAGGCTACCCGAAGTGCAAGTACGTGAAGCAGAACCTGATCGAAGGCATGAAGTGCCCTAAGTGCGGCGAGGGCGACCTGGCGGAACGCAAGGCGCGCCGGGGAAATATGTTCTGGGGTTGCACGAACTATCCGAAGTGCGACTTTACTTCGAACTACAAGCCTGTCGCCAAGAAATGCCCCAAGTGCAAGAGCCCATACCTGCTGGAGAAGACTCTCAAGTCCGGGGTCTACCTCATCTGCCCGAACAGTCTGAAGTCTGCGGCGGAGGAAGCAGCTCCGAAAAAAACCGTCGCGGCCAAGAAGGGCGCTGCGGCGAAAAAGTCCACCAAAGCTGCGGCTGCGAAGGCCGTTGCAGCGCCGGTGGCAATCGACTGCGAGTATACAAAGCGGATTGGGGATGCGCCTCCGCCGCCGACTGCCGAGACGCATGGGCCTGTCGCTGAGAGCGCAGGTGGCTTGATGGCAAAGAAGGGCGAAAGCCGCGAGTTGCAGCCGGTTTCGTGAAATCGTATGGGGCCTGAATCTGCTACCTGTTACGGATTCAGGTCTTTGCTGTACGGTGTTGTACGGTCCGGGTCTCCGCCATCGATTAGGATGGTCTGCGGAGGCAACACATGCAGCAGGGATTGGCAACCAGCGCCGATGGCGAACTGATACTCAAACTCTATGAACTGCGGACCGAAGCAGTGATGCGTCAGGCGCGGGCTTGGATCACGGGCGAGTTCTGGCCGACTACGGCTGAGGAGTTTTTTGTCGTTCTGAATGACTTTGGATCGCAAAAGAGCTGCTATTTGCGGCAGGTAGTGACGTACTGGGAGATGGCTGCTTCTCTGGTGTTGCACGGGTCGCTTTCCGCGGATTTGTTTGTGGATTGCAATCCGGAGCCATTTTTCATTCTGGCCAAACTGGCGCACATTCTGCCGGCAATTCACGAGAAATTGCCTACTTACTTCTCGAAGACCCTGCAACTGATCGAGATTTCCCAGCCGGCAGCGGCGCGTTATGAATTGGCGCGAAAGAACGTTGCAGCACGGCTGGAGGCGCGCAAGGCAAGCTAAGCGGTTTTTGACGCGACGTATGGTAGTGGGTCCGTTTTGAAGCGTTCACAACGGACCTTAGCCGGAACATGGCATTCTGCTGGAGCATCGTTGTGGCTGCCGACGTGAAATGAGGCTCCGGTGCTATGATCCCGACACGGTTCTTTCGCAGGAAGGGCTGTGCCGTGATTAGGAGGCTCGCTATGACTCAATCCTTGGTCAAGAGCTGGTGGCTGCTGGCATTGTGTGGCGTTCTTGATGCACTATTTGCCGTCCTGATCGTTCTTATGGGGAGGCCGGATGTATCCCCGAATCTGCATGCATTGATCCACAACAGAGCTGCGATTCTGTTGGGTCTGCTCGCTCTGGCAGCAGGTTGTTGCACGATTGCAGCGAGCGTTTGGGGTTTAAGAAAAGATAATTACTGGTTTCTGGTGCTGAACGGCCTTGCCTGTATCTCACTCGGGATTCTGGTCACTCTTGGAGCAACGAAGCCGATCACCTTTCGAACAATCGCGCTCGTGATCGTCATAATGGCAATGAGCATCGGCCTTTATGAATTCGCAACCGCACGAACATTGCGGGGGCATCTCATAGATGAAGGGCTTCTTGGCGCTGCGGGAGTGGTCTCTGTTGGTTTTGCTTTAGTGTTTCTTGGTTTCGTCCTTCGCTGGATCAAACTCGATCCGAGTCCATCGGCGCAGACCTTCGACTGGCTTGGCTCTTATTTCGGATTTACAGCGATCTGCATGGTGGGGCTGGCTCTGCGCCTGAATGGCCTACGGGGTCACATTGATCGCATGTCCAGCGGCAAATTGCAAACTGGCTGAGTTCAAACCGACCCACTACCCGATGTATCAATAGCTTGCCAAACCGGCCGGGTTTGGCGCATTCTCTTGATTGATCTGTATCGCACGTAAATCCCAACACAGGTTTTTGCAGCGGAGAAAATACATGAAACGTATCGCAGCAATTTCGCTTTCGCTCCTGTCCTTTGTTTCAGTTACAGCGTTTGCCGCCGACTCAACCAAAGTCAACGGCTGGATTTCGGATTCAATGTGCGGCGCCAAGCATGCTGGAACCGGTGCGGCTTGCGCCAAGAAGTGCATCGAAGGCGGCAGCAAGCCGGTCTTCGTGGATGAAGCCAAGAAGCAGGTCTGGGCGATCGACAATCCAGATGCGGTCAAGGACGCCTACGGCAAGCATGTCGCCCTCTCCGTAACCTCCGATGCGGCAACCAAGAGCGTGCATGTAACCGGCGTTTCGGTTCTCGCCGACTAAGGCCAATCGAGTATTCAGCCTTTGAGCCGGATCGGAAGTTTTGCGATCCGGCTCAAAGGCGCATCCAACAATGTGATTTCTACCTCTCTGGCTCCGGTTTTCGGGAACCAAAAAACAGGATTGGACGTTATTAAGAACATGGCCAAGGCAGTATGGAACGGCATCGTCATTGCCGAAAGTGAAAGCTACGAAACGGTTGAAGGAAATGTGTACTTCCCGGAGTCGTCTTTGAAGCGGGAGTTTTTCCGTCCCAGTTCTACCACCTCGACTTGCCCCTGGAAGGGACAGGCGCGCTACTACTCTCTCTTCAGCGACGGTCAGGAGAATCCTGACGCCGCGTGGTACTATCCGGACCCAAAGCCGGCGGCGCGCAAGATCAAGAATCACGTCGCTTTCTGGCGGGGAGTGGAAGTCGAGAAGTAGCTGCCGCAGGATCATCAGAGATCTCCCGCGGAGTTTGCGTCGTCTAGGCAACGTGCCGAATCCGCAGGTTTCGTCGCCGGAAGTGTGTTTTCGCGATTCGATTCGATTTCCGATTCTCCGCTACGGCGTCTCATCCTTATCCAAAAACTCTGGATTCGTATTTTTTCAGGCAGAACTCGCTCCGGAGCGTGTGTGTCCGGTGAAGATTGGCGGAACCGGCGGGAGCCGAACTTGCGTATGCGGTAAATGAGAACTTTGTCTATTAACGTGTTGCGGAGATTCCATGAAGAACAAGGCTTTTGACCACTGGCGCAGCGGAATGCTGCAGATTGCGGCGCTGGCCATGACAGCGTTTTTCAGCATGCAGGCTCTGGCCGCTGCTGAGCCTGCTGCCGCTCCGCTGAAGGTTCCCGATCTCAAGTACGAGAAGTACACACTGCCGAATGGCCTTGAGGTGATTCTCCGGGAAGATCATCGACTTCCGCTGGTGGCCGTGGATCTCTGGTATCACGTGGGCCCGGTCAATGAAAAGGTTGGTCGCACAGGATTTGCGCACCTCTTTGAGCACATGATGTTCGAGGGTTCGGAGCATGTGGGCGAAAAGGCGCACATCAAGTACCTGGAAGGCGTAGGCGCGACGGACATCAACGGAACGACGGACTACGACCGGACCAACTATTTCGAGACGGTTCCGAGCAACCAGCTCGATCTGGCTCTCTGGCTCGAGAGCGATCGCATGGGCTTTCTGCTTGAGACGCTGGATCGCGCCAAGCTGACCAACCAGCGCGACGTAGTCCGCAATGAGTTGCGGCAGGATGAAGGCCAGCCTTACGACGTGGCCGACGAGGCGATGGGGCATCTGCTGTTTCCCAAGGGCCATCCCTACTACGGCAATATTATCGGCTCGCATGCCGATGTTGAGGCAGCGCGGCTGCTCGACGTGCGGGATTTCTTCCATCGCTTCTACACGCCGAACAATGCGAGCATTGCGATTGTGGGCGACTTTGACGCAGCCACGATCAAGGACAAGGTCGCTAAGTTCTTCGCGCCAATTCCGACCGGTCCAGCGGTGGAAAAGATCAAGGTCGAGACTCCGCCGATCACCACCGAGCGCCGCGTGACAGTGACCGATACGGTGCAACTTCCGCGGTTGACGGTCGCATGGCTTACGCCGGAAGCGTATAAACCCGGCGATGCCGATGCGGATATGTTTCTCAGTATTCTCGGCGGTGGCAAGGTCAGCCGGCTCTATCAGAAGCTGGTATACGAGACCCAGGTGGCACAGAGTGTGACCTGTAACAACCAGTCCAAGATGGTGACGTCGATTGCGCAATGCGACATTCTGGCGCGCCCCGGAGTGAAGCTCGAAGATCTGGAGGCCGCATTCGACAAGGAAGTGGAGGCGCTGCGTACCGAGGGGCCGACGCAGGCCGAACTGAACCGGGCGCGGAACAAGCTGCTCTCCGGGTTGATCCAGGGATTGCAGCGGCTGGGCGGCTTTGGCGGCGTGGCCGACATGATGGATCGCTACAACCAGTACCTGCATGATCCGGGCTATCTTCCCAAGGATGTGGCGCGGTATGAAGCGGTAACCACGGCCAGCGTGAAGCAGGTTGGACAAACAGTATTTGGCAAAAATCAACGCGTAGTGGTCTATTGCGTCTCCGGCAAGAAGGTTACGGACGATGTTCCGCGCAGCCCCGAGGATACGGACGCCAACGTCAAGGTTGTTCCGCCGTATACGCCGGAGTTTGAGACGGCGCAGAACTGGCGCAAGGATGCTCCCAAGCCGGGGCCGGAGCCGACGCTGCACTTGCCGACTCCAAAGACGTTTACCGCTGCCAACGGGATGAAGGTCTATTTGATTGAGGAGCACGCGCTGCCGGTGATGAGCGCTTCGCTGGTGACGCTTGCCGGGGGTGAGAATAATCCCACCGATAAGCCGGGCCTCGCGGCCTTTGCGGCTCGCATGTTGACAGAGGGAACGACGACGCGGTCGTCCACGCAACTGGCCAACGATGTCGCACAGATCGGTGCGAACCTCGGGTCGAACGCGACGATGGATTCTGCGACGATGTCCGTAGGAGCGCTGAGCAACAATACCAGCGGCGCGATGGAACTGCTTGCCGATGCGGCGCTGCATCCGGCCTTCAAGGCTGAGGAGGTAGAGCGCATTCGCAAGCAGCGGCTGGTGGCTATTCTTCAGGAAGGGGATCATCCGGTGCTTTCTGCCCTTCGCGTAGGACAGAAGGCGGTTTACGGCGAACAGCCCTACGGTTTCCGGGCAGTTGGGACAACCGCCTCGGTGAAGGCGACGACGCAGACGGATCTTTCCTCGTTCTGGGCCGCGCATTACACCCCTAAAGACGCCGCGCTGATCCTGGCCGGCGATTTCACGGAGTCGGAAGCGAAGCGTATGGCGGACAAATACTTCGGCGGCTGGGCCGCGACCGGAAACGCATCGGAGACCCATCTTCCCCCTGCGCCGAGCGCACCGGAGCGCAAGATCGTACTGGTGGACAAGCCGGGATCGCCGCAGACTACGTTGATTGCCTTTGGCCTCGGCGTGCCGCGCAACTCACCGGACTACCCGGCCGTGACTGAAATGAACAGCATTCTCGGAGGCCTGTTCTCTAGCCGCATCAATATGAATCTCCGTGAGAAGAATGGCTTTACGTACGGAGCCTTCTCGGGATTCATGTTCTATCGGGGCGGAGGACCGTCCTTCTCAGGCGCTCAGGTACGAACGGACGTTACCGGTCCAGCTGCGCGGGAGCTTTTCTCGGAGCTGAATCGGATTCATACCGATCCTGCAACTCCGGATGAACTCAAGCTTGCGAAAGACAATGCACTGCGCTCGCTGCCGGGCGAGTTTGAGACTGTCGGCAATGAATCGGCGCTGATGTCGCAGCTATTTGTCTATGGACTGCCCAACGATTACTTTCAGAAGCTGCCGTCTGCCTTTGAGGCGGTGACTCCGGAGGCGGTAGCGAAGGCTGCTCAGGATTACATCCATCCGCAGAACCTGATTGTGGTTGCGGTGGGCGACCGGGCCAAGATCCAGCCGGATCTGGAAAAGCTCAACCTGGGACCGATTGAGATCCGGGACGAAAGCGGGGATCTGGTTAAGCAGTAATCCCAAAAAAGCAGCGGTGAAACATGGAATCGGGACAGGGGATTGAGCGACCTGTCTCGATTTCTTTTGCTTGCAAACGTTGGGAGTTTAATAGGCTTGCAGCTGATTGAGCGGAAGGCGCACCCGGAAGCAGGTTGCGCCGTCTTCGGAACGCACGCCCAGATGCCCGCGATGCTTGCGCACGATGCGTGTCGCGTTGTCGAGCCCCAGTCCCAGGCCCTGACCGGGCGGCTTGGTGGTGAAGAATGGCTCGAAGATACGGTCCTGCAACTCCTTGGGAATGTCGGGACCGTCGTTCCAGACTTCCACCAGAATCATGTCACCCTCAAGCTTGCAGACGACGCGAAGGCAACCCTTTTTCTCGGGGTTCTTGCTGCGGTCGATTTTTGCGAGGGCGTCGATGGCGTTCTCGATCAGGATCGTCCACACCTGGTTCAGTTCGCTGCCGTAGGCGCTGATGGTGGGCAGCTCCGGCTCGTACTCGCGTATGACATTGATCTTCCCCATGCGCGACTGGAGCATTTGCAGCGTAGCGTCGAGCCCGGCAGGTACGTCCACCTCGAGAATCGGGGCGCGATCCATGTAGGAATACGTCTTGATGGCGCTGATGAGGTCGAAGATGCGGCTGGTCGAACTCAGCATGGCCTGGGCGTAGTGCTCGGCGCGCAGGGTGGAGGCGAACTGCTCTAGGACGACCTGAATTGCGTTTGGATCGAGAAAGCCGAGAAGCGGGTCAAGGTCGGCCGCTGCGACGCCGAGTTCGGCGAGGTCGGGAGCCACCGGCCAGGCCTCGCGGCTGCTGTGACGGTCGATCCACCCTCTGATTTCATCTTCGAGCGCGGCTACCTCGACCTGATCGGCAAGGAGCGCGGCCTGCGAGCGTGCGCGCACGTCGCGTTCCCAATTCTGCACGGCCAGAACCTGCTCAGGGGTGAGGCATAGAGCGACGAGCCGATAGCGCCCGTCGCCGATGGAGTGCAGTTCAGTGAGGATGCCGCCGGCGGCCCGCTGCGCAGCGGAGGATGGATTGTTCAGCTCGTGGGCGAGATTGCCAGCCAGTTTGCCCAGCGCGGTAAGCTTCTCGCTTTGCTGTTCGATGCGGGTGACTTCCCGGACGCGGTCGAGGAGGGTCGAAACAACCCGCTGGCCGAACGAGGGAATGACCTCGAGTATCTCCGGAAACATGGATTTGTGGTAGATGATCGCCCACACGTCCGAGGCCGCAAAGCCCTGGCCGCCATAGCTGGTCATGCGGGAGAAAGGCAGGACTCCGGTCATCTGGCCACTGCGGCCGATAAAGAGCGCCATCGCTCCGTTGCGCGTGCGGCGGACATGGAGTTCGCCTTTGAGGATCAGCATCATCTGCTCAGCGGGATCACCCTCTTCAAAGAGGACATCGCCGGCCTTGGCCCGGACCTCTTGCCCGCGTCGCGCCAGCCACTCGCGTTGATCGGCGGGCAGGCCTTGCAGCGGGGGAATGCGATCGATGGCCGCCATGACTTCGCCCAGAGGTGTGGGCGTTTCCGGAATCATGGACGGGGGAATCACGGTCTGCATTGCGTCGGCCCTTTCTGCACAATCCTCAGTTTATCGGATGAATTGAATGGCGGGTTTCGGCAGGTGGTGCGATGTGTGGATTACGAAGAATTGGATGCTGGGGTTCCCGAGATGGGAGCGGCTTTCGCCAAGGATTTGATTTAGACCTAAGTTGAGGGCCTGATCACCACTCGCGCCGGACGCCGAATGTGTCGAGATCAGCATCGTTGCTCAGCAGAGTGAGGTCTTCGTGGATTGCTTGAGCGGCCAACATACGATCGAATGGGTCTTTATGGTTACCCGGGAGGCGTCCAGCACGAAGCGCATGTTCCGGCGAAATTGCAAGGAGGGTATAACCGGACTGCGTGACGACAGACACGAAATCTTCTGCCAGGATTCTGGCCGTGGGTAATTTGCCAAGCCGATGCTTTGTTGCGATCTCCCAGGCGGAGGCTGCAGATACGATCATTTCGTGGTCTGAAAGCTCCAAGGTTTGACGCACATGCGTTGAGAGCGAGTCCTGATTGTAGACGGCCCAAATCAAGGTATGAGTGTCAAGCAGGAATCTCATTCGCCTTCGCCGTTCCAAAGCCGGAGCTCATCCTCCGGCAGGGGTTCGAAGAACTCCGGGCCGATTCCACCTTGTCCTTTTAGAAAACCAATTCGCTGCTTCGCCGGTTTGGGATCGACAGCAACCAACCGCGCAACTGGCTTGTGTTCGCGGCCGGAGGTGATGACAATCTCTTCACCTTGTTGGGCGCGCTGAATCAGCTCAGATAGATTCGTTTTGGCTTCGAAGATGGTGGCTGAGTGCATGGCGGAAACCTGCTAGCTTATGTTAGCTAATATCGGTTGGTTCGTCAATGCATCGCTGATTGCCATAGGATTCGTTCGTTTGTCCTTTGAAGGAAGGATGTCGGCAAACCCATCCTTACCGGAAAACAGAGTAGCCGGTGAGGATGGGGTCCGGATGGGCGACGTGTTGACTATCGGGTCTTGGCGACTTCTTCGACGGTGACTGGGTCTAGGAAGGGCATGCTGGCGCGGAGGGTCTTGCCGATCTTCTCGATTGGGTGCTGGGCTTCGGCGTCGCGGAAGGCCTGGAATTCTTTGCGGCCGGAGCTCTGGTCTGCGAGGAAACGCTTGGCGAAAGTCCCATCCTGAATGTCGGTCAGGATGGCCTTCATGGCCTTCTTGCTCTCGTCGTTGATGACGCGCGGGCCGGAGACATAGTCGCCCCACTCGGCGGTGTCTGAGATGCTGTAGCGCATGTAGGCCAGGCCGCCGCGATAGATGAGGTCGACGATGAGCTTGAGCTCGTGCAGGACTTCGAAGTAGGCGCTCTCGGGCTGGTAGCCGGCTTCGACGAGGGTTTCGTAGCCAGCTTTGATGAGATGGCTGACGCCGCCGCAGAGCACGGCCTGTTCGCCGAAGAGGTCGGTTTCGGTCTCTTCGGTGAAGGTGGTTTCGAGTACCCCGGCGCGGGTGCAGCCGATGCCCTTGAGGTAGCTGAGGGTGAGCGCGTGGGCGGTGCCGGTGGCATCCTGGTGGACAGCGATGAGGCCGGGGACGCCGCCGCCTTCGGTGAAGACTTCGCGCACACGGTGGCCGGGGGCTTTGGGCGCGGCCATCGCGACGTCGATTCCGGCGGCGGGAACGATGCAGTCGTAGCGAATGTTGAAGCCATGGGCGAAGAGAAGGAGCTTGCCGGCGGTGAGGTTTGGCCCGATTTCGTCCGCGTAGAGCTTGGCCTGCGTCTGGTCCGGGACAAGCATCATGACGATGTCTGCCCATTTGGTGACTTCGGTCGGGGTGCCGACTTCGAGGCCGGCCTTCTGGGCTTTGATGCGGGATTTGCTCGATTCCGAGAGGCCAACGCGGACATCAACGCCCGAGTCCTTGAGGTTGAGGGCGTGAGCGTGTCCCTGGGAGCCGTAGCCGATGATTGCGACTTTCTTTGCCTGGATCAGGGTGAGGTCTGCGTCGTGATCGTAGTAGGTCTTGGCCATGATGTTCTTAGTTTTCCTTTTAGCGGGTTAGCGCCGCTTTGCGGCATTGGCGAGTTAGCAAGTTAGCAGGCTTGTTCCGATCCCACATCTCAAAAGCGAGATGTGGGGCACCCGCACTGGTTTAGATGTTGTCGGCGAAGTTGTCCGGGCCGTTTTCGAGCGGCAGATTGCCGGGTTTGGGGATGTCGGGTTCGCCAGCGCCCATGGCGCGGAGGACTCCGGTGGAGTGCTTGCCGCGGCGCATGGTCATTTTACCGCTGCGGCAGACTTCGAGGACACGGTCTTCGGTTTCGTTAAGCACCTGGATGAGGCCTTCGATCTTGCTTTCGACGCCGGTGATCTCGATCATCAGCGATTCCGGAGCCAGATCGACGATGCGGGCGCGGAAGACTTCAGCAAGCTCAAAGATGTGGGACCGGTTGTGTGCGTTTGCGGCCACCTTGATGAGCGCAAGTTCGCGGGTGACGTTAGGCGCCTTGGCGATGTCATCGACGTCGACGACGTCATCCAGCTTATAGAGACTGGCGCGAATGCGGTCTGCGGCCTGATCGGGCGCATCGCAAACGATGGTCATACGCGAGATGCCGGGGCGTTCGCTGTGACCGACCGCGAGCGAGATGATGTTGATGTTAAGCCGGCGGAAGAGCGAGGCGACCCGAGTGAGTACGCCGGGTTTGTCTTCGACATAGGCTACGAATGTGTGCAGCATAATGGCCTTTCGGGGAAAGGCAAGTGTGAAGTGTGAAGTACGAAGTGTGTTTTTGCTTCTCACACTCCACACTGCACACTTCACACTCGCTATTAGTCCTGCGGTTTCTCGACCAGCGGATTGTCTGGTCGCCGGATCATTTCGTGCAGGGCTGAACCCGCGGGAATCATCGGGTAGACGGAGTCTTCCTGTTCGACGAGGAAGTTCAGCAGGAACGCTCCGTTGTGGCTGCGCGCGGTCTGTACTGCGGATTCGAGTTCGGCCCGAGTGCGAACGGCCAGGCCTGGTATGCCGTGCGCGTCGGCGAGCTTGACGAAGTCGGGGCTGACGAGCGGGGTGGACTCGTAGTTCTTCTCGTAGAAGAACTCCTGCCACTGGCGGACCATGCCGAGGTAGCCGTTGTTGATGATGGCGATGTTGACATTGAGCTTTTCCTGGACGATGGTGGCAAGCTCGGCTGCTGTCATCTGGAAGCCGCCGTCGCCCGCGATCACCCAGACTTCCTTGTCCGGGCACGCGACTTTGGCGCCGATTCCGGATGGGAGCGCGAAGCCCATGGTTCCCAGGCCGCCGGAGGTGATGAGGGTGCGCGGGTAGTCATGGCGATAGTACTGCGCTTCCCACATCTGGTGCTGGCCTACGTCGGTCGAGACGATGGCGCGGCCTTCGGTGATGCGCCAGAGGTCGTGCATGACGTGGGCTGCGTATAGGTGCCCGCTGTCCGGCAGGTTCTTGATGTCGCGGACGGCGGCGGTGCCTTTGCTTGCGGCGATGGTGTTGAGCCACGCCGAGCCGTCCCGGCCTGGGAGCAGCGGGAGCAGTTGTTCGAGAACGTTGCGCAGATCGCCAACGAGCGCTACGTCGGCTTTGATGTTTTTGTTGATCTCGGCAGGGTCGATCTCGATGTGAATCTTCTTTGAGTTGGGGGAATACGTCGAGGGCGTGCCGATGACGCGGTCGTCGAAGCGCATCCCGCAGGCGATGAGCAGGTCGGCTTCCTGAATGGCGTGGTTGACCCAGGACTCGCCGTGCATGCCCATCATGCCCATATTGAGGGGATGCGAGGCAGGGAATGATCCAAGGCCAAGGAGGGTCGTTCCGACGGGGATTTGCATGCGCTCGGCCAGAGTGCGGATCTGTTCGCCTGCGTTCGATTGCAGGATGCCGTGACCGGCGAGGATGACGGGGCGCTTGGCGGTGCGGATGAGGTCGGCGGCTTCGCGCAGGTGTGTGCCCATCACCGAGAGCATCGGGTGTGGCTCGTAGGGCGCAGGTTTAGCCGCGGCGAAGTCGAAGATCGCGGCGGATTGCTGCGCGTCTTTGGTGATATCGACCAGGACCGGGCCGGGGCGTCCGGATTTTGCGATCTGGAAGGCCTGGCGGATTGCTGGCGCGATGTCCTGAGTGCGCGTGATGAGGAAATTATGCTTGGTGATGGGCAGTGTGATGCCGGTGATGTCGATTTCCTGAAAGGCATCGGTGCCGAGGACCTTGCTCGGAACCTGGCCAGTGATGCAGACCATGGGGATGGAATCCATCATGGCGGTGGCGATGCCGGTAACCAGGTTGGTCGCGCCGGGGCCACTGGTGGCCATGGCCACGCCGACCTTGCCGCTGGCGCGCGCGTAGCCGTCCGCCATGTGCGCCGCGCCCTGCTCGTGGCGCACGAGGATGTGGTGGATGGGGAACTTGCGCAACGCGTCATAGATGGGCAGGATCGCTCCGCCAGGGTAGCCGAAGACTTCCGTGACGCCCTCGCCGACCAGCGTGGCCCAGACGATCTCTGAGCCAGTCAGGCGGGTCGGGGTTGTGAGGTGCGCGTTGTTCTCTTTCTCGTCGTGATTGCTCATGGAAGATTTCCCTTCCTTAGTCTTGATTGCGACTCGTTCTTGCTATCCATTGTGTTTACAAACGAACTTCGGTCTGCGGTGAACCTGGGCCGCCTTTGCGAATGACAACTCGGGCTCCTCTGCTTAGAGGGTGGCCTCGAAGGACCGGTTCAACCACTGTGAACAGACGGTTTGCGTCGGGTCCGTAAGTAAAGATGGTTCCGTCCGTCTCTCCAATTTCGTTTCCATCCAGCTCGCCCACATGATGGCGTTCAATGACTGCAATCAATTTTTCTTCGAGGTCCACCATGTCGTCGAACCCGAGATGATGACCGTTCGACTTGGACCCCAGATCGAAATGAATAAGGACTGCTTCCTGCGAATTGTCCTGCTGCCTCCGGCCGAGCAATTTGTCGAAGAGTCCCATGTGCATGCCTTCCTAGATGGTGATTGCGCCTTCTGACGCGGACTTCACGCGGTCAACATACTTCGCGAAGACGCCAGTCTTGAAGCGCAGATCGGGGGCCTTCCATTGTGTTTTGCGTTTTGCGAGCTCGTCTTCGCTGACTTCCAACGTGAGCTTGCGGTTGGGAATGTCGAAGTGGATGATGTCGCCTTCGCGGATGAGTGCGATGGGGCCGCCGACCTGCGCCTCCGGTGCGACGTGGCCGACTGTAAATCCACGAGTGGCGCCGCTGAAACGGCCGTCGGTCATAAGAGCTACGGTGGCGCTGAGAGCCGCGTTGGAGCTGACGGCTGCGGTGACCTGGAGCATTTCGCGCATACCGGGGCCGCCTTTGGGGCCTTCATAGCGGATGACTAGCACGTCGCCGGGGTTGATCTTCTGCGCCTGCACGGCAGCGAAGCAATCGTCTTCGGAGTCAAAGACGCGGGCCGGACCGCGATGTTCGACGCGATCCGCTGCGGCGATCTTCATCACAGAGCCCTCGGGCGACAGGTTGCCCTTGAGGATGACCAGACCGCCATGTTCCTTGATCGGCGCTTCGAAGGTCTTGATGACGGGCTGTCCGGGAGTCTCGACTGCCTGGGCTGCTTCTTCGGCGAGAGTCTTGCCGCTGATCGTAAGCACAGAGCCATCTGCGAGACCAGCCTTGATCATGCGCTGAGCGAGAAGACGCGATCCGCCCGCGGCCTGGTAATCCGAGGCGACGTATTTCCCTGCGGGAGAAAGGTCGCAGATGAAAGGCGTCTTATCGCTGATGCGGTCGAAGTCGTCGATAGTGAGAGGAATGTTCATCTCACGTGCGATTGCGAGTAAGTGCAGGACGCCGTTGGTCGATCCGCCCGAGGCTGCGACCGAGGCGATGGCATTCTCGATCGATGCGCGGGTAATGATGTCGGAGGGGCGACGGTTGGCGCGGACGGCATCCATGAGGATGTGGCCGGCCTGGCGCGAGGCTTCGTGCTTGTCGGGCGAGGTCGCGGGAACTCCAGAGAGATAGATCGGCGAGATGCCGAGGATCTCAGCAGCCATGGCCATGGTATTGGCAGTGAACTGGCCGCCGCAGGCTCCGGCTCCGGGACACGCGGCCGCTTCGACGGCTTCGAGGCCAGCGTCGTCGATGGCTCCACGTGCGTGCGAGCCGATGGCTTCGAAAACATTCAAGATAGTGATGTCGTTGCCGTTGAGCTTGCCCGGAGCAATCGACCCGCCATAGAGCATGAGGCCGGGTATGTTGAGACGGCAGAGCGCCATGATGATGGCAGGCATGTTCTTGTCGCAGCCGCCGATGCCGACGATGCCATCGAAGAGGTTGCCGCGCGCGACGAGCTCGACGGAGTCGGCGATGACTTCGCGGGAGACCAGCGAGGCCTTCATGCCCTGCGTGCCCATGGTGATGCCGTCGGAGATGGTGATGGTGTTGAACTCCATCGGAGTGCCGCCGGCTTCGCGGATGCCTTGCTTGACGGCTTCAGCGATATCGCGCAGATGCATGTTGCATGTGCCGATTTCAGTCCAGGTGTTGGCGACGCCGATAATGGGCTTGTGCAGGTCCTCTTTGCTGAATCCGACGCCGCGCAGATAGCTGCGTGCGGCGGCGCGATTTGGGCCTTCGGTCAACGGGATGCTCTGGCGCTTACCTTCAACGGTCATGTGTACTCTTTAATCCTTATAGGTTGGGTACTACGCTCGAGGTTTGAGCCAGTTGGCTTCGTCGTGTTGGGCTTCGAAGGCATCGAGGGCGGCGGCGTGGCGCAGGGTGAGGCCGATGTCGTCGAGGCCTTCGGTCAGGCAGTATTTGCGGAAGGGATCGATTTCGAAAGTGGCGTGGAAGCCTTCGGCGTCGGTGACGGTCTGGGCTTCGAGTGAGACGGTTAGCTGATAGTTTGGCGTGGTTGCTGCACGGTTCAGAAGCAATGCGACCTGTTCTTCGCTAAGCCGGATGAGGACGATGCCGTTCTTGCCTGCGTTCGAGAAAAAGATGTCGGCGAAGCTGGGGGCGATGACGGCGCGGAAGCCGAAGTCGCTGAGCGCCCAGGCGGCGTGTTCGCGGCTGGAGCCGCAGCCGAAGTTTTTACCCGCAACGAGGATCTTTGCGCCCTTGTACTTTGAGTTGTTCAGCGGGAAGGCTGAGTCGGGTTCGCCGGCGTTAGGGCCTTCCTGAATTCTGCGCCAGTCGAAGAAGAGGAATTCGCCGTAGCCGGAGCGCTCGATGCGCTTGAGAAACTGCTTGGGGATAATCTGGTCGGTGTCGACGTTGACGCGATCGAGTGGAGCGGCGAGCGATGTGATGGTCTTGAAGGGTTCCATGTTAGTTTGCTGCCTCCACTGCTTCCTGAATTTCTGACCACTTGCGCACATCGACGAAGTGCCCGGCGATGGCTGCGGCTGCGGCCATTTCCGGCGAGACGAGATGCGTGCGTCCGCCGCGGCCCTGGCGGCCTTCGAAGTTGCGATTGCTGGTGGAAGCGCAGCGTTCGCCAGGCGAGAGAATGTCAGGATTCATGCCCAGACACATCGAACAGCCAGGCTCGCGCCAGTCGAAGCCTGCCTCTTTGAATACATGATCGAGGCCTTCGGCTTCGGCTTGTTCCTTGACGGCCATGGAGCCGGGAACGACCATCGCGGAAACATGCGAGGAGACTTTGTGGCCCTTGGCGATGCCGGCGGCGGCGCGCAGATCTTCAATGCGTGAGTTGGTGCAGGAGCCGATGAAGACGCGGTCGATGTTGATCTCTTCGAGCAGTGTTCCGGCTTTGAGGTCCATGTATTCGAGGGCGCGTTCGAAGGCGCGACGCTCGCCTTCAGTTTCAGCGTCGGCTGGGTTGGGAACGGAGGCTGTAATCGGCGCGACCATGCCGGGGCTGGTGCCCCAGCTTACGTAGGGGACGAGGGTGGTTGCGTCGATGATCAGTTCGCGGTCGAATTTTGCGCCGGGGTCGCTGGGAAGTTTGCGCCATTCAGCGACGGCTGCGTCCCATGCAGCGCCTTGCGGCGAGTAGCGGCGGCCCTTGAGATACGCGAAAGTGGTCTCGTCAGGAGAGATCATGCCGGCGCGCGCGCCTGCTTCGATGCTCATGTTGCAGATGGTCATGCGGCCTTCCATCGAGAGCGAGCGAATGGCGGAGCCTGCGTATTCGATGACGCTGCCGGTCGCGCCGTCGGTGCCGATCTGGCCGATGATGGCGAGGACAATGTCTTTCGCCGTGACGCCCCTGGGCAGCTTGCCTTCTACATTGATGCGGAAGGTCTTCGGCTTGCCCTGCGGTAGGGTCTGCGTGGCGAGAACGTGCTCGACTTCGCTGGTTCCGATGCCGAAGGCGAGCGCTCCGAATGCGCCGTGCGTGCTGGTATGGCTGTCGCCGCAGACGATGGTCATGCCGGGCTTGGTGATGCCGAGTTCGGGGCCGATGACGTGGACGATGCCTTGCTCGCGGCTGCCAATGTCGAAGAGTTCGATGCCGAACTCTTTGCAGTTTTCGCGCAGGGTCGAGATCTGCTTGGCTGCGATCTGATCGACGATGTTGAAGCGCTCGGCGAGCAGCGTAGGCACGTTGTGGTCCACGGTGGCGACGCAGCGGTCGGGACGGCGCACCGTGCGTCCGGTGAGGCGCAGGCCCTCGAATGCCTGCGGCGAGGTAACCTCGTGGATGAGATGCAGGTCTATGTAGAGCAGCGTGGGTTCGCCCGCTGGCTCGGCGACTACGTGCTGCTCCCATACTTTTTCGAAGAGTGTTTTTGGTTGACTGCTCATAACTTAGATGACCCTCAGGGGCTAAAGCCCCTTCCTGATTTGCTTGCTGATGTACGGGCTAAAGCCCGTACCCTTCACTCACTCGTGGAGCTTTTAGTTGACTGGTGCGGAGAGCAATGTACTGACGGTTTCGCGGACTTGCTTGCCCATCTCGGTGGTCGAAAGAACTTTGAAGTCTGAAGTATTTCCGCGAGCCAGGTCCGCTGTGCGGAAGCCAGCTTCGAGAACCTTGCGCACCGCGGTCTCGATGGCTACCGCTTCTGCTTCAAGGCCCGCGGAGTGACGAAGGACCAGCGCTCCGGTGAGGATTGCGCCGAGCGGATTGGCGAGGCCTTTGCCTGCGATATCGGGCGCGGAGCCGTGAATCGGCTCGTAGAGATTGACCGCGCCGCCGATCGTGGCTGAGGGCAACATGCCGAGCGAGCCGGTGATGACGGCGGATTCATCCGAAAGGATGTCGCCGAAAAGGTTTTCGGTGAGGACGACGTCGTAGTTGCGCGGGCTGGTCATTAGAAGCATGGCCATGGAGTCTACGAGTTGGTGTTCAAGCGTCACGTCCGGAAATTCTGTTGCAACCTCGGTGACGACGGCGCGCCAGAGCTGCGACACTTCGAGCACGTTCGCTTTATCGACGGAGGTGACTTTCTTGCCGCGCTTTTGGGCGAGCTGGAAAGCGATGCGGGCGACGCGCACAACTTCTTCGTTGGTGTATCGCATGGTGTTCCATGCCTCGCCGGAAATCTTGTTCCATTCGCGGGGCTGGCCGAAGTAGAGACCACCGAGCAATTCGCGGACGAAGAGGATGTCGGCGCCTTCGATGACTTCGGTGCGCAGGGGGCTGTTGACAGCGAGTTCTTTAATGGCGAACGCAGGCCGCAGGTTCGCGAAGCCACCGAGCGCGGCACGAAGCTGCAACAGGCCGGCTTCGGGGCGCGTATTGGGCGGCAGGGCATTCCACTTGTTGCCCCCGACTGCGCCGAGGAAGACGGCGTCGGAGGCAAGAGCGGCGTTCAGAGTGTCTTCCGGGAGCGGAGTGCCGTCGGTGTCGATGGCTATGCCGCCGATGCGCTTCTCTTCGATTTTCAGTTCATGACCGCTGGCGTTGGCGACGAGGCGAAGTACGGAGACTGCTTCGTTGGCGACTTCCGGGCCGATGCCGTCTCCGGCTACGACCAATAATTTCAGTTTCATGCGTTCCTTCTCTGTTGAGCTAAGTTAGTCGACTTCGGCGTAGGATATTGGGCGGCGGTCGCGAATCTGCTGCGGCAACAGGCCAATCAGGTCCTGGTCGTAGATATTTTTCTTGCGGTCGGCGAGGGCTACGAAGCGGTAATAGGTCTGCTGCAGTTCTTCGCGCGAAATGGTGAAGCCGAGTTGTTCGAGACGATTACGCAAAGCGGCGCGGCCTGAGTGCTTGCCGAGGACCAGCGTCGTGGTGGCTGCGCCGACGGAGGCTGGCGTCATGATTTCGTAGCAGAGCGGGTTGGCCAACATGCCGTGCTGATGGATGCCTGATTCGTGCGCAAAGGCGTTGGCTCCGACGATGGCCTTGTTGGGGGAGGGCCCGAAGGTGATGAGCTGGCCGAGGGTCTGGCTGGTGGGGTAGAGCTTGTCGAGCTTGATTGCAGTGGTGATGCCGTAGTGATCGGCGCGCACGTAGAGAGCGGCGGCAACCTCTTCGAGGGCTGCGTTGCCAGCGCGTTCTCCTACGCCGTTGATGGTGCACTCCACCTGGCGTGCTCCGGCGGCTACTGCGGCGAGTGAGTTGGCGACCGCGAGGCCGAGATCATCGTGGCAATGCGAGGAAAGGATGATGCCCTGGGCGTCAATAGCGGGAATGCGCTCGCGGACCTCGCGGAACATCTGGCCGTATTCCTCTGGCGTGCTGTAGCCGACGGTGTCGGGCATGTTGATGGTGGTGGCGCCGGCTTCAATTGCGACGCGCACCATTTCGACGAGGTAGTCGCGGTCGGAGCGGGTGGCGTCTTCGGGTGAGAACTCGACGTCGTCGCAGAGGCTGCGCGCCTGGCGCACGGACTCGGCCGCCTGCGCGAGGGCCTGTTCGCGGCTCATCTTGAGCTTGAATTCGAGATGCAGGTCGCTCGAAGCGAGGAAGACATGGATGCGGGCGCGGTCGGCGTGTTCCAACGAGCGCGCGGCCATCTCGATGTCTTCGCGCTTGGCCCGGGCCAGAGAAGTGATGCGCGGCGCGCGGATGGCCTGCGTGATGGTGGCGATGGCGGCGAAGTCGCCTTCCGAGGCCATCGCGAAGCCGGCTTCGAGGATATCGACGCCGAGGTCTTCGAGGGCGTGGGCCATCGAGAGCTTTTCCTGGGTGGTCATGCTGCAGCCTGGGGACTGCTCGCCGTCGCGAAGGGTGGTATCGAAGATCAGAACATGGTTGGTATCAGTCGGCATGAGAATCCTGTGGGCAAAACTTTTCTGACTGAGACAGTTTCGCCGATCAGGGTTGTATAACGCAAAGTTATTCTTGTTTGGTATTCGATTACAATTCCTTATGCACGCCATTGGGGGCCAAAATATTGGAATTGCATCAGTTGGAGACGTTTCTGGCGGTTGCGGAGGAGCGCAGCTTTTCGCGCGCGGCGGTGCGGCTGCATCGGACGCAGCCGGCCATCAGCCAGGTCATTCGCAAGCTGGAGGAGTCGGTTGGCGAGGTGCTGCTGGACCGCGCGGCGCGGGATGGTTCGCTGACCGCTGCGGGCGAGTTGCTGCGCGAGTACGCGACGCGATTGCTGGCGCTGCGGCGCGAGGCCTCGTCTGCGATGGAGGAACTGAAGTCACTGGAGCGCGGGCGGTTGCAGCTTGCTGCGAATGAATATACGTGTCTGTATCTGCTGCCGGTGCTCGATGCCTTTCGCAAGCTGCATCCGAAGATCGATGTAACGGTGCATCGCTCGCTCGCGAGCCGGATTCCGGAGGAACTGAATCTCCGGATCTTCGAGTTAGGCGTCATCTCGTTCAAGCCGGATACGGAGCAGTATCGATCCGTGGCCGTATACGCAGATACGCTGGCGTTTGTGGTGAATCCAAATCATGCACTGGCTCGTGCAAAGCGGGTTTCGATTACCGATCTCGGCGAGGAGACCTTTGTGGCACACAACGTGCCCTCCCCGTTGAGGCGGAAAGTGATTGAAGCGTTTGAACGTCACCGCACGCCATTGCACATGCGGATCGAGTTGCCTTCCATTGAGGCGATCAAGCGATTTGTCGCCATGGGCAACGGAGTTGCGCTGGTGCCGCGACTGACTGTAGCCCGCGAACTTGAGACGGGTGATCTGGTTGCTGTTCCGGTCGATGAGCTGGAATTTCGGCGGCTGCTGCGATTGGTGTATAGAAGGAATATGAAGCTGTCCTATGCCGCCACCGCGTTTTTGCAGACGGTGCGTTCCATGGCTGCGGAAGCCGGAGCGCCGTTTCACTACCAGGTGGAGCGGGGGTAGAGACAGGGAACAGGGATCGGAGAGCAGTGATGATTCGCCAACCTCGTTGCCTCTACTTTGTTAAAGCAGAGCGGATGTGATGGCGAGGGCTGTGATCGCGGCGGTTTCGGCGCGCAGAATTCTTGGGCCGAGAGATGCGGATTGCCAGTTGTGTTTGGCGAAGAGCGTGAGTTCTTCGGGAGTCCAGCCGCCTTCGGGTCCAATGGCCAATTCAAAGTCAGGCAGCTCTGATTCCGCAGATGCCAGTGCGGTTTCGATGCGCCGGCGAAGTGTGTTGTTTTGCTCATCTTCGGCTAAGAGGATTTGTTGCGCGCTCGATGTCTGCGCGAGGCGTGCTGCGAGTGCGATGGGTTCTGCAATAGCGGGAATGTCGGCACGTCGGGATTGTTTCGCTGCTTCCTGCGCCAATCGACGCCAGCGTTCGACGCGCTTATCGGCGGCTTGTGCGAGATGTTTCTCTGTTCGACGGGCGATCACGGGAACGATGCTGCCTACGCCGAGCTCCGTGGCTTTCTCAATGGCCCATTCCATGCGGTCGAATTTGAAGATCGAGAGCAACAGAGTGATGGGCAGAGCTGATTCGGCAGGGATCTCTTCCAGAAGCGCGAAGACTACTTCTTCGCTGGCTACGCTTGCGATGGTCGCGTGATAAACGCGTGCACCGGCCACAACGTCGGCATTCATTCCGGGCTGTGCTCGCAGGACGCGTGCAAGATGTTCAGCCTGTGCACCGAGGAGACTTGCGGTGCTGTCGGTAAAGGTGTCGGCGATCCAGCGGCGTCGAGTCATACTGAGATTATTATCAACGGCGGGATGCCGCAGAGACGAAGAAGGGGACGCTGTTTGCGTCCCCTTCTTCGTTGCCTTTTTTGTGATGCTTGCCTGAGGTTGGTTGACTATTCTCCCTGGAGAATATTTAGATTGCAGCTCTGGAACATCTGCTGCAATGGATGAAGATATAGATTCATGCTCGATGCGTGTCAAGAGAAAAATTCGCAATCTTATTTTTTGACGCCATTAGTTCCGTTTCGATGACCTTCGAGGGGAAGTAATTTCCAAGATTGGATCGGTCGCTGATCGATTGTTTGATCGACCATTTATCCGCGTGCACCTCTTGCACGTTACCTACACGACTTCGAGCGCGGTGTCGCCCGAGTCGGAAATCTGTTGACGAATGTCGCGAGCAAGGATGATGCAGCCGTGGCTTGCGGTGTGGTTCATCGCGGCGTTGTCACCGTGGATCATGAATCCTGTGCGGCCAAACATCGTGTTCTCCGGTGCGGGTTCGAGATGCGCCACGATGGGGCCTTTGCCGCCGGGGTCATCGAAGAATGGTTCGATGGTGTAGTTACCGCGCGGGACCGGTCCGATGTCGGCGTCCATTTCTTCGGCAGGATTATTGACTCCGTTGCCGAAGCCGGAGTAGCCGGTACCGACGAAAGCGCCGTCCTGGCTGAGATTTCCGTTTGCGCTGTCATAGCTCCACATGCGGGCCTCCGTGGTTTGTGTTGTGTCTTAGACAGGAATCTGAAGTCAACACACGGTATTGAGTCGGAGGCAGTGTTGGCAAGCGGAGAATTCTTGTGCGCTTCGGAAGAGCAGCGTCATTTTGAAAGCGGAAGATGATCGAGAAAGTGCGTGGAGCGCAGAATGGAAAGAGCTATGCCGGTGGCGAAGTCGTGCCAACTGTGCGCGAGCATTCCGGGAAAGAGATTTCTTCGCAGCAGTGTGATGCCGCCGAAGAGCATGCCGTAGACGGCGATGATCACGATGCCGCGCACGCCCTCATATCCATGGGCTGCGCCGAAGACGAGCGCCGTCAGCACAAGGCTCAGAGGGACGCGGTGTAGCAGAGCGATGCCCTGCGACTGAAGATAGCCGCGAAAGATCAGCTCTTCCGAGAAACCGACAATCAGGCATAGCAGGCCCCATGCGGCGATCTCGAATCCGTTGGCCGGCGCGAGTTCCATGAGCTGGCGAATCGAATCTGCCTGGTCCTTTCGGATGGACGGTTGGTTTGCAGGAGCTGTGCCGGGCTTGCTTTTTGCGTTGCCCTGCGAACTGGACTGAGACTGGGTCTGAGGCCTGGCCTGCGGCGGTGACTGCGAATACTGCTGATTGCTGGCCTTGGCTGCGGCGTGATGATCGTCGATCCGGGTTTCGACGAAGTTCCACGTGAAGGCGACCGATCCGAGCACAATCATGGAGCAGACCCAGAAGGCTGCCGCGATAGCGGCTTCCTTGGTGAAGTCATTCAATCCGCTGGGCCACGCGCCGAAGAGGGAGCGGAATGGAATCTTGCGCAGACGCAGTCCGAATGCAACCCAGGCGACAACAATCAGTTCGAGTATGCCGGTCAGAGCGTAGCGGATAACGCGTACCTGGTCTGGGCCGTCGGAGTTGGTTGCATGAGCGGTACGATCTGAGTGTTGAACAGGCGCGAGGGGATTGATGCTCGGTGTGTCCGGACGGATTGCTCCCCAGATCGAGAAAGCGAGAATTGCGAGAATGAGCACAACGGTATGCCAGATGGGAGCAATGCCGCGCGGCTTATCCGCCTCTTGAATAGGCTCCGGCTCCGTCAGCAACGCGGTTTGAATTTCAGGCTGGGTTGAAGGCTCAAGCGAATCGACGGCAGCGGCCAATTCTGGTTCTTGGATATCTGCTTCCTGGAGATTTGGCTCGTGGAGCTGGCCGTCTGTTTGCTCGGATTCTGGCATGGAAACAGCTTACGAGAATTCGCAGCGGTGTGACTATCCAATGTTCGGGGTATTGGCAACGGTTGCTAGTACAACTAACGCTTGATTCACTAACACTCGATAATGTTGAGCGCAAGACCTGCGAGAGACGTTTCCTTGTAGCGGGATTGCATGTCGAGGCCGGTGAGGTACATCGTGCGGATGACCTGATCGAGCGAGACTTTGTGTTCTTCCGGCTCCTGCATCGCGATGCGGGTGGCGTGAACGGCTTTGACTGCGCCCATGGCGTTGCGCTCGATGCAGGGAATCTGGACAAGTCCGCCGATGGGGTCGCAGGTCATGCCGAGGTTGTGTTCCATGGCGATCTCCGCGGCATGCTCAATTTGTCCAGCCGTGCCGCCCAGCGCGGCTGCGAGACCGCCGGCAGCCATCGAGCAGGCGACGCCGACTTCTCCCTGGCAGCCAACCTCCGCTCCGCTGATCGAGGCATTTTCTTTATATAAGATGCCGATGGCGGCCGAAGTGAGAAAGAAACGCAGGATGCCTTCTTCATTCGCGCCGGGAATGAAGTTGTTGTAGTAGTGTGCGACAGCCGGTACTACGCCTGCCGCGCCGTTGGTCGGCGCGGTGACGACGCGGCAGCCAGCGGCGTTCTCTTCATTGACCGCCATGGCGTAAACCGTGACCCAGTCGAGCGGCGCAAGCGGGTCTGAAGGCCGTTGCTCCTGTTGCCGTTCGCGAAGCCGCTCCGCCAGGCGATGCGCGCGGCGGCGGACGTTGAGGCCGCCGGGAAGAATTCCTTCCGTCGCGATGCCGCGAGCGACGCAATCCTGCATGGCGTGCCATATGGAAAGGATTCGCTGCCGGATGCGCTCTTGCGCCAGGATAGGAGCGCCATCCTGATCGGGGAGGATCGCCACTTCATTCGCCAGCATGATTTCCGCGATGGAAAGCGAGTGGGTGTGGGAACGATCGAGCAGCTCAGCGGCACTGCGAAAGGGATACGGCACCGGATTTCTGAGCAGAGCCGCGGTCGTCGTCTCCTGGCCATCTTCGACGATGAAGCCTCCGCCAATGGAGAACCAGGTGCGGCATTCGATCACCGTCCCAGTTTGGTCGAAGGCGGTGAATCGCATTCCGTTGGGATGCTGTGTGGTTGCGCCGGGCGGAAACATCTGGTCGCGATGGAACAGTAAGTCGGAGTCTTCATGAAAATCAGCTGCGTGCTTACCAGCCAGAGTGAGCCGATGAGTCGTGCGGACTTGCCGGATGATTGGTTCGATATCTTCGGGATTGATGCCTGCGGGGAAATTGCCGCTCAGGCCGAGAAGGATTGCGCGGTCGGTAGCGTGGCCGATGCCGGTGAGAGCTAGAGAGCCGTATAGATCGACCTGCAGGCGGTGGATGCTTGCCAAACGGCCTGCTCCAGCCAGATCGTCCGCAAATCGGAAGGCCGCCGTCATCGGCCCCATGGTGTGAGAACTGGAAGGCCCGACTCCGATTTTGTAGAGATCGAAAAGGCTGGTCATAGTCGAGCTGGCTCGCTTCTCTTGCCCTGTCGATTGTATCGGATGAAGGGCGTCGGACGGATTCGTAGCTGGATTCGTGGCCGACTCGGCTCACCAGGTTTACTTGCCCAGGGCTTCGCGCTGGCGGTGGCGCTTGCGGCGCTTTTCGATGTACATGGCTGCGTCCGCCTGATGGATCATATCTTCGAGAGAATAGGCGGATTGCGCGTCGCAACGGACGATGCCGATGCTCATCGAGAGAGGCGGCTGGCTGGGAAAGCAACGGTTGTGATGATCGATATTGGCGGCGATCCGTTCCTCGATCTCAGCTGCCGGAGTCGTTGAACCCGTCGCGAAGACCGCAAATTCATCGCCGCCGATGCGGCCTACGACGTCCGCGTCGCGGAAGCTTTCGCGCAAGACCTTGGCTGCGTCTAGGATGTGACGGTCGCCCGCCTCATGACCGAGCGTCTCATTGACCTGTTTCAAATCGTCCAGGTCGATGTAGATGAGCCATCCATGGGTATTGAAGCGATGTACAAGCCTGCGCAACTGTTCAGCGTGGAATAGGAAGCCTCGGCGGTTATTGAATTCGGTCAGGTCGTCCGTAAGCGAAAGCCGATGGATTTCGGCTTCCATGCGTTTGCGGAGGACGGATTCGGCGTGTAACTCCAGATTTGCGGCTTCGAGCTCCGCGGTCCGCTGGCGGACACTCTCCTGCAACTCCTGACGAACGCGGAGATTTTCCATCGCCGCCGCGGCCGATTCGGCGAGCGCCTGCAGCAGCTTGATTTGCTCCGGTGTCGTTGTGTGCGGCGATGCCCAGTAATTGCCGATTGCTCCGACGGGGTTTTGCGCTCCGATGGGGACCATCGCCAGGCTTCGGACAAACGTGGGCCGGTAACTCTCGGCGGGAATGCGTGGATCCTTGTAGATATCTCGAATCGCAACTGGTTCGCGGTTGTTCATAACCCAGCCGCTAATGCAGGAGCTAACTGGAAAGCGCTGACCCTTCCAGAGAGGTCCGATTGCGTCCTCATCGACATATACGCACTCGTCACCGTCGCGAAGAACCACCGAGGCGCCGTCGGCCCGGTTCAGTTGGCGGGCCGACGTGCGTACAAGGGTGGTAATCTGCTGCATATCCTGTGCGAGAGACAGCTTTTGCACTACTTCGACAAGCTGCTCGATCGAACGCGTGGAGATAGTCACGTTCGTTGACACCTCATTAGCCCGGTTAATCTTGACGCAGGAATAGTATGAGCGGAATTTGAATAGCGCAAAAATATCCCTGAAGATACCGCTAGAAGTAACCTATCACGAATTTTCCTTTATACAGAGAGCCTCCGCGACCGTTCCCCGAATTCTTACTCGCGAGAAAAAAGAAGATTGAATTTTCTTAGACGCCGAAATAGTGAAACGTCATTGGTCAAATGATTCAACCTGCGGAACGTGGCCGAAAGGTTGGAAGCGCGCCGCTCCAGGGACTACCGCCCTCTCGCGGAGACGTTGGGTGCGTTCCGGATCGAAGACGGCAGGTCATGGCAGCTTTTCGGCGCATTTTGTGAAGAATCTGAGATTTTGAGGTACGGAAAAGGGATTTCTCGACAAATTACGTCGGGGCGAATGAGCACCTAAGTTACTATTTAAAGGTTACCTTCCGGGGATGGCATGTTGCGCATAATCTCCACCTTGAGCCGTCGAATTGAACGGCAGGTCGGCCCAAACTCGGCTGTCGCGCTCCTGATTGCGGCGGCAATCGGAGCCGTCTGCTTCACCGTAATGGCTGGGGCCCTGGTCTATGGAAATACGCGCAGCCTGATCTCGTCCGGTGAGTGGGTACAGCATACCCAGGAGGTGCTTGCCTCGCTGCAACGGGTCTCGCTGCTGACGGAACGGATCGAATACAGAAGCAGACTGTACACTCTGACCGGCAATGAGGAGCAGTTGACACGTGCCCGGGCGAGCGCAAACCAGCTGGAAACCACGTTGGTTCATCTGAAGGTGCTGGTTGCCGACAGCGACTACCAGACGCGCAACCTGCAAATCCTGGTCTCCAACGCCCAGTACTTCGAGCAGGCCCTCAACAACTTCACCGTGAAGTCGGAGCTGTCGGCGATCCAACTGCAGCAGAACCAGCAGGCAATCGGATTGATGACGGACCACGAGCAGTCTCTGTTGCAGGAGCGGAGCAAGGGGTCTCAGCAAAGCTCCTTTACTTCGATCAGCGCAGAGGTTGCATTTGTCGGCGTCTCCTTGATTTCTCTGGTGGTGCTGTTTGGCTTGCTGCTGCGCGACGCTGTGCGCCGGCAAACGATCAGCAAGCAGACGGCCTTGACCAACGAACGCCTGGCGCGCACCGTCAATGAACTGGAGGATCGTGCCCATGAGTCCGAGCTGTTAACCTCCGCGCGGGATGAACTGCAATTGTGCGTGGAAGTGCATCAGGTCTACGAGTCGGCGGCAAACAGCTTCTCCCGGCTGCTATTGGGAACCAGCGGGTCGCTTTGCATGATCAACAACTCGCGGCAGCTTGTGGAGGTGGTGTCGAGCTGGCAGGGAAGTTCGGGCGAGAGTGCGGTCGAGGATTTCCATCCGCCGGATTCCTGCTGCGGGCTGCGTTCAGGCCAGCCTCGCTGGAGGCAGCCAGGGGTTTCGGAGATTCACTGCACACACTTTTCTAGCGAAGCGCCAGATCGCTATCTCTGCAAGCCGATTGTGGCTCACGGGAACACGCTTGGCATGTTGTATGTGCAATGCGCCTCCGAGGCCGTGCTGAAGGCGGTCAATCTGCGCACGGACGGGTTGCGCCAGCTTGTTCAGCTTACCGGCATGGCAATAGCGACACTGAATCTGCGAACGAAGCTCGAGAATCAGTCCATACGGGATTCGCTGACCGGACTGTTCAACCGGCACTTCATGCAGATTTCGCTGGAGCGGGAGCTTTCCCGGGCAGCCCGGCGCAAGCAGACGCTGGCGGTTTTCATGCTGGATCTCGACCACTTCAAGAAGTTCAATGACACCTTTGGTCACGCTGCCGGAGACACGGTGCTGAAAGCTGTTGCAGAGATCTTTCGCGCCAATATTCGCGCCGAAGATATCGCATGCCGATATGGCGGCGAAGAGTTCACGATCATACTACCCGATGTGACGCCGGCCATTGCCCTGGAACGAGCGGAGAGCATTCGCCGGTCTGTTGCAAATGTGCGCCTGCCATTGGACCGAGAAGTCTACAGCGAGTTTTCGATTTCAATCGGCGTAGCGCTTTACCCCAATGACGGCGAGACCTCTGATCTGCTGCTGCGACGAGCGGACATGGCGCTATACCGAGCCAAGCGGGCAGGTCGAAACCAGGTCTCGCAATTTGAAGCCGTGACGATGGCGACTTAGGCCTGGGCCCGGAATTGAACTCACGCGAAACTATGTTCCCGGGAAAATCGATAATAGTGAAGCTATATTCGTGAATCAATCGGCGCCATATCAACAAGTTATGGACTTGCAATACCCGGATGCTACACTCGCAGTCACTTACTCATGCTTGCGAAAGTACTCAGTGCAGCCGTTTACGGCATAGATGCAAACCTCATCGACGTAGAGGTAGACCTCAGCGGAACCGTTGCCGAGGAAGACAAGTTTCATACAGTGGGCCTGCCGGATGCCGCGGTGCGGGAGAGTCGCGACCGCGTGCGCGCGGCGATGAAGAACTCCGGTTATCTGATTCCGCCCACTCATATCACCATCAATCTGGCGCCCGCGGACATCAAGAAAGAGGGCGCGGGCTTCGACCTGCCCATCGCCGTCGGCATTCTGAATGCCTATGGCGCATTGCAGACCAAGGATCTGACGAAGTTCCTGATGGTCGGCGAGTTGGGACTGGATGGTGGACTGAGGCCTGTCCCCGGCATTCTTTCGATTGCAGTGCTGGCGCGAGCGCGGGGGATTGCCAACCTCATACTGCCCGCAGTAAATGCGCCGGAAGCGGCCGTGGTCGAGGGTGTGAATGTCTTTCCCGTGGCTTCGCTGGGCGACGTGATAGAGCTTCTGAACACGACGCTGCTGGGCGAAGTGCAGCGCGCACCGTTCCGTGTGGCGACAGAGCAACTTCTGGGTGAGTTACATCACTACGCGGCAGACTTTTCGGATGTGCGCGGCCAGCAGACGGCCAAGCGCGCGTTGGAAGTTGCAGCGGCGGGTGGCCATAACATTCTGATGATCGGGCCGCCGGGGTCGGGCAAGACGATGCTGGCCAAACGGCTGCCGTCGATTCTGGCTCCGCTGACCTTTGACGAAGCGCTGGAGACGACCAAGATCCACTCCGTGGCTGGCGTGCTCGACGCCGCGCAGGGGTTGGTGGCGCAAAGGCCATTTCGCGCGCCGCATCATACAATTTCCGATGCCGGACTGATTGGCGGAGGAGTGATTCCACGGCCGGGCGAGGTTTCGTTGGCGCACAATGGGTTGCTCTTCCTGGACGAGCTGCCTGAATTTCCGCGCAATGTGCTGGAAGTGATGCGGCAGCCGCTGGAAGATCACACGGTTACGATAGCGCGGGCAGCTATGTCCCTGACGTTTCCGGCGCGTTTCATGCTGGCTGCTGCGATGAATCCCTGCCCGTGCGGTTACTTTAACGACAAATCGCGCGAGTGTCACTGCACGCCGCCGATGATCCAGCGCTACGTTGCCAAGGTCTCCGGTCCGTTGCTCGATCGAATCGATATCCATATCGAAGTGCCGGCGGTGCAGTACAAGGAGCTTCGAGGTGGCGCGGCGGCGGAGGGTTCGACGCAGATTCGCGATCGGGTCATGCAGGCCCGGGAGAGGCAACGGAATCGCTTTGAAAAGGCGGGAGAGCGGATCTTTGCCAATGCGCAGATGGGGACTCGGCAGATTCGGGCTTTCTGTGACCTACCCGCCGATGCGGAGCGATTGCTCGAACGGGCGATGCAGCAGCAGGGCCTGAGCGCGCGGGCGCACGATCGAATTCTGAAGGTGGCGCGCACCATTGCCGACCTCGAAGGTACAGAAGGTCTGACCGTGCGGCACCTGGCGGAGGCTATCCAATATCGGACGCTGGATCGGAGTTACTGGGCATAGCCAGACTGCGGCCGAGGCAGCGGGCCCGCCTATCGTCTCTCGAATCTTCAGCGCGACTCTCCGGCGCGGCCCGAAATGGGACTCCGCTGTCTCTCAATCGCAGGGAAAGTGGTTGATTCGATGCCACCCTGACAGATGCCTACAACTGCGTACAACGCCGGATAATGATTCAGCTAATTCTTTGGCTCTTTGATTTCAATAGGTTTATGCAGAGATAGCTGAAAATTATGGCGGGACTTTGCTGGTATTTCTCCGACAGAAAGCCAGAAAATATGGTTACCTAGGTGTTAGCGGTAATCACTTCGGCGTTGTATGGAAAAGGCTTCATGAAAAGCGAATTATGTGGGTCAGAGGGTAGGACGGAAGCGCCTGGTAAGTTCCGCGATGCAGGATTCCGTTCATAAGCTCCCTGAAAGTAATCAGGCTTTGGATTTTGCAAAGCGATTCGTACGCCGGGAAGGACGAAATCCGTATGCCCATTCTGCAGTCAAATACCGATGCCTTGTTGGTCGCAATTCCCATGGTTGGGATTCTATTCGCAGGGTTTTTCCGGCTCGACGAGATCTTCGGAAAACCGAAAAAGCCGGTGGAGAACCGCCGTCAGATGTCCGGCTGGGACAAGAACGGACGCCCCATCTGCACCGATCCGGACGGCAAGAATCCCGAGATTCAGCGAAAAGACGGATAGCCGAAAAGGACATAGGCCACCCCGAGGCCCTGGCGCTCCATTGATCAGGAAAGTGATCAGGGAGTTATTCACATTTGAGTTATATCGAAATCCCGACGCCGATAGCCGTCTAAGTCGTCTCAAATTACTCCAGTAACTTAGAGTTTCTAAAAGATCTGTCCGATGAGCGTTTCTGAGCACGGAACCATAGTGCATCCATGCTCAGAGGGATGGACCGCTTCGTGTTAGCACTTGAATCCAATGCAGATGCATTCCTGGTAGCCATCCCAATGGTGGTGGCCTTAATTGCCATTCTCTTTCGATTGGACGAATTGTGGTGCAGGACTCCGAAAGTGCGGGAAGCAGGTCGGCGGCTTTCGAGCTGGGACGAGAACGGAGTTCCCATTTGCATGGATCCAGGTCCGACGGTCTACAGAATCGCGCGCCGCGAGCACCGCGCCAATTTGGACTAGATCCGAATCAAGCGCATCTCCCGCAAAAATATGGCGACATGCATAACAGGAGCTGAGTTTGTGCGCGCTGGCAGATCCGAGCAGTCCCCTTGGGAATCGACTGTGTTCCGAAACGGAAATTGGCCAGGAATTATTGATTTCGCCATTACCGTTTTGGAAACGCCGCAAAACGTGCTATAAATAAGGGTTGACCAGAACTCACCTTGGGTATAAATTCATTATTGCTACCCAACAAGGCTGATCTCGCGTATACATTTCGGCTACGCTCTGTTTCGCCTTGACTTCCGCGTCATTCTGTTGTGCGGTTCACCAGAGGTAATTGGTGCACTGGAAGTGTGTGTGGTGTTTGTGTTTGATGTGTTCTGGATTGTGCAGTTTCGCCCCAGAGTTTGGCCTTAGCTTTGAAGAGAATCGCGAGGAATGACGTTTTTTACAGCCTCGAAAACCTGGCCGCAAGCCCAGGGAAGATTTTAGAACTTAACCCCTGCTTTCTGCGTCTAATAGTCGGCAGTAACAAAATTAGGATAGCGCCGCTTAACGGCCTTCCTCTGCACCGGGAGAACCGGGCAGTGATCACCACAAAGGAGAACGATGCATATGCGCTCGGAACTGATTTTTGGGGCACTTACTCACGTGTCCAACCGCTACCAGTTGTGCCAACTGGCGAGCAAGGCAACCCGTAAGCTGCACAAGCCCAACAGCCGCCTGCAGGACACGACGAATGAAGTCTTATATCGATTTCGCACCGCCAATCCTGGTACGGCATCTGTTGCAGAGTCCGATGTCCAGCCGGTAGAGCAGCGCCGCGCAGCGTAAGCGCGCGGCCTGCACCACCTGCACCACCAAACCCGCCTGGTTTTACTCCGGAGCACCCTCCAGTCCAACTCCCCCTTCGATCCGCCTATGCGTAGGTGTCCTAGCAGGAATCCATGACCATTGCAGAATTAAAAGAGAAGAACATCACCGAACTGAGCCGTATTGCGCGGACTCTAGACATTCAAGGCGCGAGCGGTCTGCGCAAACAAGACTTGATCTTCAAGATCCTTCAGGCGCAGAGCGAAAAAGAAGGCCACATCTTTGCCGAGGGTGTGCTGGAGATTCTGCCTGACGGTTACGGTTTCCTGCGTTCGCCGGACTATAACTACCTTCCCGGCCCGGACGACATCTATGTATCCCCGTCGCAGATTCGCAAGTTCGATCTGAAGACCGGCGATACGATCAGCGGAAACGTACGCCCTCCGCACGAGGGCGAAAAATACTTCGCGCTGGTCAAAATCGAGGCCATCAACTTCGAGTCTCCGGAAGAGACGCGGAACAAGATCCTCTTTGACAACCTGACGCCGCTTTATCCGCAAGAGCGGATCAAGATGGAGACGGTGCGCGAGGGAACCAGCGGCCGCGTCATGGATCTGCTGACTCCAGTGGGCAAAGGCCAGCGCGGTCTGATCGTCGCTCCGCCCAGAACCGGCAAGACGATGCTGCTGCAGTCGATCGCCAACTCGGTGACGTCGAACCATCCCGAAGTTGTGCTGATCGTTCTGCTCATCGATGAGCGTCCCGAAGAAGTCACGGACATGCAGCGCTCGGTGAAGGGCGAAGTTATCAGCTCGACCTTCGATGAGCCGGCGGCGCGCCACGTACAGGTCGCCGAAATGGTGATCGAGAAGGCCAAGCGCCTGGTCGAGCACAAGCGCGACGTGGTGATCCTGCTCGACTCCATCACACGACTGGCGCGCGCCTACAACACCATCGTTCCTCCGTCGGGCAAAGTGCTCTCGGGCGGCGTCGATTCCAATGCGTTGCAGCGGCCGAAGCGCTTCTTCGGCGCGGCGAGAAATATCGAAGAAGGCGGCTCGCTCACCATCATTGCGACGGCCCTCGTCGATACCGGATCGCGCATGGACGAAGTGATCTTTGAAGAATTCAAAGGCACGGGCAACATGGAAGTGATTCTGGATCGCAAGTTGGTGGATAAGCGCGTCTTCCCGGCAATCGACATCCAGCGCTCCGGCACCCGCAAAGAAGAGCTGCTTATTCCCAAGGAAGATCTGCAGCGTATCTGGGTGCTGCGCAAAGTGCTGAACCCGCTGTCGCCGGTGGAAGCGATGGAACTGCTGGTGAGCCGCCTGGAAAAGGTGCGCAACAACGCAGAGTTCCTGCAGAACATGAATCATCTGTAAGGCAAGGCCCAGAAAGACCCGGGGAGCCGGAGGAGCGATGCTTCTCCGGCTCTTCTTGTTTGCGGATGGGGCGTGACCGTGCGGCGCAAGGACGAGTTCAGCGCGAAGATTTCGGCATGGCCAAGGCAATCTCTTCGAGGGTGAATCTAGGCGTTATGTGCTGGGGGCAGTTCCAGTCGTAGGCAATTAGTTCGATGCGGAAAATCCGCTCGACTTCTGCATCGTAATCGGGCTCGGCGACCAACTGGTCGAGCTCGGGTTCGGAGCCTGGCTCAATCAGATGAGCGTGGCCAAGGATCTTGAGCCGGGTCCGGTGCGGGTAGTCCATTAGGAAGAGTGAGACCCGGTCATTCTCCGTGAGATTGCCGGCGGAAATGTACTGTCGATTGCCGGAAAAGTCGGCAAAGGCCAGAGCCTTGGGGCCCAGTACTTTTAGAAAGCCTGCGGGTCCGCCGCGATGCTGGATATAGGGCCATCCATCCGCCGTAACGGAGGCCATGTAGAAGGAATCGCGCTCGCGGATGAAGTCTATTTCATTGGCGGAAAGGCTGTCGTGGCTCACGCCAGATTGCGCGATGCGTTCGTAAGCCGCGCGCGAGCCGTAGCGCTTCTGGAGTGCCTTGGCAGCGGAACTAAAAATGGTCTGTGCGAATTTGTGCCCCATGCTGGCTCCGTGCATTCGATGCCGTGGGCGCTGCAGAAGAAACAGAAAAGGTGACAGGGAAATCGCCGAGCTGCATGACTGGGCTGGCTGCTTTGCGTTTCCGAAGCTTCTTGATAGAATCGGAGAGTTGTTCCTCTCTTGTGGGGCTGTAGCTCAGCTGGGAGAGCGCCTCGTTCGCAACGAGGAGGCCAGCGGTTCGATCCCGCTCAGCTCCACCAAATAAATCAAGCATATAGCTCGAAAATCTGGGCCAAGAAGAAGGCACGAACCGCTCATACGTTTGAGCCCTATCGGTGCGGCAATGCATTCAACAACTTACGCTTTTGTCTATCTCTGAGATCCGGTTCGCCGGAGCCCATCTCTTGAATGCAGTGCCATTTGGGCTTTTTCGGCACAACTGACGATAAGCCGAAATATCAGAAAAGATCGTGTTGTAGGTAGATAACTTGGTGATCATGCAGCAGGAGAGACGGCTGGCGAGAGTCTAGTTTCTAGAGAACTCGTAGATCTTCGCACGGCTCCAATAGCTTTGGTTGTCCCAGTTAATGTGATTGCCGTCGGGGGTAACCGCTCCGTCGATACGGCTCCATTCGGTGGTTAAGTGGCCGGCTGCGTCGACCTGGCCTGTAGCCCTCTGGCGTTCCCATGTCTGGAAACCACGTGTCGACAAGCAGCACTGGGTAGGTGTCACTCGATAACATACTCAACGCAGGCGTGAAACAGACCCCAGACATAGACGCCATCGCAACCAGGGCAGAGCAGCAGGCAGCGGTCCTGCTTTTGGTTACCATCATGGCGACCTTCCCGCGGCCGGCGCAGAGGTACAAGTGACAATCGCGGGCATTCCCGCCGAAGGCAAGAAGGTTCTGCTTGAGCATTATAGGATTGATGACACACACAGCAATTCGTATAGCGTGTGGAAGGCGATGGGCTCTCCGCAATCGCCGAATACCGAGCAGTACGCAAGGCTAAAAGAGGCAGGGCAACTGGAGCTGCTAAATTCGCCCGAATGGCTTGAAGTACACGAAGGCAAAGTAACGATCGGCACGAACTTTCCACGGCAGGCAACATCTCTGATGCGGTTGACGTGGTGACCTGGTGGCGACCCTCTTGAGTGAATCGTATCGAACGAAATTGCTTGGCTCTGGTCTTTCCAGACCGATGGAAGTGAAGTGGTATTTTGTCGCGTTGGTGACTGCGGCGATTGCCATCAGCTACTTCGACCGGCAGACGCTGCCTGTGGCCATCTCGGCAATCGAACGAACCATACCGCTGAGCAACCAGCAATTCTCATGGCTGCAGTTCGCATTTCTGATCCCCTACGCCCTGCTGTACGCGGCAGGCGGTCGCTTGCTGGATGGGATAGGTACGCGGCGTGGATTTCTGCTGATCATGCTTTGGTGGTCTGCCGCATGTGCTCTCCACGGCTTGGCGACGAGCTTCGGCTTCCTGCTGGTGGCGCGCTGCCTCCTTGGAATGGGCGAAGGCGGAGCCTTTCCTGCAGCGACCAGGGTAGTAGCCGAGTGGGTTCCACTGGAGCGGCGTTCGACAGCGATGGGAATCATCAACGCCGGCACGGCAGTGGGGTCCGTACTTGCGCCTCCGTTGATAGGCATAGTGCTTCTAACGAGTGGATGGAGGACGGTATTCTTTGCAGCTGGTGCTGTGGGGCTTACGTGGGTGGTGTGGTGGTACATCAGCTACCGCGGGCACAACGAAGTCTCGATCGCAACTCTTGATGCGCGCATGGTCGCGCGGGAGTTGTCATTCCTCGAAATTGCGGGTATGCGCAGGGTTCAGGTGCTCGTCTTCGCCAAGTTCATGAGCGACTCGGCTTGGTACTTCT
This sequence comes from Acidicapsa acidisoli, assembly GCF_025685625.1. Taxonomy (NCBI): domain Bacteria; kingdom Pseudomonadati; phylum Acidobacteriota; class Terriglobia; order Terriglobales; family Acidobacteriaceae; genus Acidicapsa; species Acidicapsa acidisoli. The sequence continues at coordinate 625,736 of NZ_JAGSYI010000003.1, read as the reverse complement.
ATCTGTTCTGGCTGCCCAAGTATCTCTACGATATTCGTGGCTTCGACGTGAAGCAGGTGAGCTACTATGCTTGGATTCCTTATGCAGCCTCAGGCATCGGCAGCTTTCTCGGCGGATGGCTGTCGAGCGCAATTCTGAGTCGTGGCCGGTCACTGGATTTCTCAAGGAAGTTTGTTCTCGGTCTCAGCGCGCTTTTCATGCCCATAGTGATGCTGGTACCGCGTGTGCAGGTTGGGTGGGCACTGATGTTGTTCAGCATCGCATTCTTCTGCCAGCAGTCGTGGTCAGGGCTCATCATGACTCTACCCGCCGATATCTTTCCTCTCTCTGCTGTGGGAACCGTGTCTGGGCTGGTGGGATTTGGCGGAGCCATTGGGGGCGCTGTCTTCGGCGTAGTCGCTGGATTTCTGCTCGGCCATGGATTTGGATATGAGACGCTGTTTCTCATCGTAGGGAGCTTTCATCTTATCGGCTTCGTGGCAATTCTGCTCCTGGGGGGCAGAATACAACCGCTTAAGACCCCAGACATCCTGACAAAGGTAAACCCGATATGAAGATCACCGAAGTGCGCACGCGTGTCGTTCAGTGGGAAGGTGAGACAACACCGCTGCCTCCTCACTTCTGCACCAATCCGATGGACCTGATTATGTTCCGCGAAGCGTCTATGGGAAACTTTGCATTTCACGGGTGGGTACTGGTTGAAATCTTCACGGATGCCGGCTTGGTTGGCCTGGGCAATGCGGCTCTATCGCCACTGGTGACCAAGACCTGCATCGATACCTATCTCAAGCCGCTGCTCCTGGGAGCGGACCCGTGGGACATCGAATATTTGTGGCAGCAGATGTATCGGCGGACAATGGCCTTCGGGCGTAAAGGCGTTGGCATGACGGCGATCAGTGCGGTCGACATCGCGCTGTGGGATCTCCTGGGTAAATCTGCGAAGCAGCCGGTATACCGCTTGCTCGGGGGACGAACGAAGAAGCGAATCCCGGTCTATGCAAGCCGTCTTTATAGCATGCCACTTGAAGAATTGCGACTGGAAGCGCAGCGCTATAAGGATCAGGGATACAAGGCCATGAAGCTGCGTTTTGGATGGGGGCCCGTGGATGGTGCGGAAGGCATGCAGCATAACGTGGCGCTGGTGCAGACCGTCCGCGAAGTGGTGGGCGATGGCATCGATGTAATGGCAGACGCCTACATGGGATGGACGCTCGACTATGCCAAACGCATGTTGCCACTGCTTGAGCCGTTCCATCTGCGCTGGCTCGAGGAGCCGGTGATTCCAGATGACACACGCGGCTACAAGGAGTTGAAGGCATACCGGCGCGTTCCCATCGCAGGGGGAGAGCATGAGTTCACGATCTTTGGATTTCGCGATCTGCTGGAAGCGAATGCACTCGACTATATTCAATTCGACACCAATCGAGTAGGAGGCATCAGTCAGGCACGCAAGATTGCGGCGCTAGCAGAGGCGTATCAGATCCCCGTGATCCCCCATGCGGGCCAGATGCATAATTACCATGTCGTTATGGCAAGCCTGAATTCGCCCATGGCAGAGTTCTTTCCCAAGGTTGATGTCGAAGTGGGCAATGAATTGTTCTGGTACATTTTCGATGGCGAGCCGGTTCCCACCGATGGCTATATCGATCTCGACGAAAATACTCCAGGCCTCGGACTGACAGTCAATGAAGAATCGCTGAAGCGCTTCACAATCATCGAGTAGAGGATACCCACTTCATGGTTCACCTGGTTCAGATTGACAACGGCTTGTCACGCAGGGTTGCTATGGTTGACGAGCCTTATCTCCGCTGCCTCAATGACGTGCGAAGTATCTACCAGCTAGCGCAAAGCTGCCTGCAAAGTGGCGAGAGGCTCAGCGACCTTGCGCTTGCGCTCGCGCAGGGAGAAACGTTGGACTACGACGCAGTCTACACGGGGACTTCCGAGTGGCGCCTGCTAGCTCCCATCGATGTGCCAGAGCAGCCCTCGCGGCTCACAATCGCCGGGACTGGTCTGACCCATCTGGGAAGTGCAAAAGATCGGCAAGCCATGCATCTTGCCAACACCGGAAGAGACGCGGAAATTGCTGAAAAACCTTCTGCTGCTGTAACAGACAGCATGCGAATGTTTCAGTGGGGTGTCGAACGCGGACGCCCTGCGCCAGGAGAAATCGGGATTGCGCCAGAATGGTTCTATAAGGGCAACGGCGCGATGCTGCGCGGACCATTCGAGCCCTTGACAGTCCCAGCTTATGCGGAGGACGGCGGCGAAGAAGCAGAAATCGCAGGGATCTACATCATCGGCGGAAACGGAATGCCCTATCGGATCGGGATGACCATTGGCAATGAATTCTCCGACCATCAATTCGAAAAGCGCAATTATCTCAACCTCGCCGGCTCCAAGCTCCGCATTTGCAGCATTGGTCCGGAACTCGTGATTGGCGCAGATTTTGAAGTAGTTGAAGGTTCAGTGCAGATCAAGCGAGGTGCAGAGACTATCTGGTCCAAGGAAATAGAAACGGGCGAGGCAAATATGTGCCATAGTCTCGCGAATCTGGAACATCACCACTTCAAGTTCGAAGGACATCGCCAGCCAGGCGACGTACATGTGCATTTCTTCGGAGCACACTCGTTGAGCTTTGGCGACGGCATTACGCTGCGGGATGGCGACTGGATGGAAATTCACTTCGACGGCTTCGGAAGGGCATTGCGCAACCCGCTCCGGACGGAGTCAAAAGACACCTACAGACTTGTGCAGGCAAGCTCACTTGCCTGATTCGAAATCATAAGGGAGAGCATTCTGTGGCAGATCATATAGCGATTCTCGGGTTGGGTACGATGGGCGCAGGTATGGCCTCGAACCTGCTTAAAGGTGGATTCTCGTTAGCTGTGTATAACCGCACCGCGGCCAAGGCACACGCGCTCGTGAGTGCCGGAGCACGATTGGCTTCGACGCCTGCTGAAGCTGCGAAGGGGGCATCGATCGTTATCGGAATGTTGGCCGATGATGCCGCGTCCCGTGAAGTATGGACGGGCAAATACGGAGCGCTCGAGGGCTCATCGCACGGCGCGATTCTAATTGAGTCGAGCACCGTGAGTCCTGCATGGATAGCCGAACTCGCTGGGCTTGCAGCGAAGCGTGGAGCGGAATTGCTCGATGCCCCAGTGACGGGTAGCCGCATGCAGGCCGAAGCTGGCCAACTCACTTTCCTGGTGGGCGGCAGTGAAAAAGCCCTTGAGGCCGCGACACCAGTCCTGCAGTCCATGAGCAAGCAGATCGTTCTTCTCGGTCCTGTTGGGAGTGGCGCCAAGATGAAGCTAATCAATAACTTTCTGTGTGGCGTCCAGGTCGCGTCTTTGGCAGAGGGTCTGACTTGGATTGAGCGCAGCGGGCTCAACAGGGAGCAGGCACTTTCCGTGCTGAAATCAGGAGCACCGGGAAGCCCTCTGTTCAGCGCCATTTCAGAACGAATGGTCAACCACGATTATGCGGTGAATTTTCTGCTCAGGTTAATGACGAAGGACCTAGCTTACGCCCACGCCGAAGCAACAAACTGTGACGTCGATTTGAAGACGGCAGAGGTCGCAAGAGGTCTCTTTCAATCTGCTATCGAAAAGGGTTTCGCCGAAGAGGACATGGCAGCCGTGATCGAACCATTGCGCGCCAAATAAGCGCCGTCCTTCACACGGAAGTGCATCAGAGATGGCTCAGCGCCTTCGACGATGCCCAGAGGCAACGCGCCTTCCATTTCCAGGGGTTCGCCGTTGAGATGGGGGATGGGATGCCCGGAGTTAGCGAGTGTGACTTCGCCATCGGGACGAATGCGCAGAGCCAGATGGTCCCTGTAAGTTTCAAATCGGCGACTTACCCACCGATCCTCAGAACGGCAAGCAACTCTGGACCGAGCCAACGGCTAGAGCTATGCCGACCGACCGCGTGCCATGGTCAGCATCATTGTCAGCACGACCAATCCAGATACGACGTCCAGAATTCCTTTAGGGCATAGCCAGGCACGAGTGTCAGCATCCAGCAGCCACACCACCTTATCGCCAGTAGCAGCACCTACACAGCCGCGCAATCCGTGAAACTTGCCGCGCAACCTCCGGAGCGGCGATCTACTACACTACCAACGGCACAACTCCAACCAATGCTGGGCGAAAGGACTGGAGCGACAAAGTAAGATGCATCCTGGCGCTGACTGCTGCGGCCCACTGTTCTGCTCTGGAGATCACATCCCGACTTCTATCTCCGGGTTTTCGCTCTAACTCTGACTTTCGAGTCTGGGACTCTGGGTGAAATTGAGAAATTGATTGTAAGGCGTACGATCACCTGTCAGTTTAACTCGCAACATGGCGCCGTTATAGGAGTTCATGCGGAGTGGGATGATGGAGGCGGCAAGTCTTGGTCTGAAGTACCCCAACTCAGGTTGGGCTCAGATGACATCACATACTCAAGCTGCCCACCAGCCGCAATTTCACTATGGCGAATCCACGCTCGGCTTAATGGCTTCCCATTCAATCTTGCACTTTGGATATAACTGTTTTTGGAGGAATGGTTACGAGCTATGATCGTAAACTTCGCCCCTTTGTAGTAGTGCTTGTCAAGGTTCAAGGTAGCCTTTGGAAAGAGTGGGCTACTGAGGACGTAGATACCATCGCCTGGGCATACGGGGTAAAAGCCGAGTGCGCCCAGAACGTACCAAGCCGACATCTGTCCCACATCGTCGTTGCCGCAGATGCCATTGACGTCATCGTGATAGGCGTTTGCGAGAATTCGCCGTACCCACTTCTGGGTAAGCCATGGTTTTCCGGCATATACGAATAGGTAGGGTACGTGGTGCACCGGTTCATTCGAATGGTTGTAATAGGAGTTCCACCCAAAGGAATCCGGCGTCTTTTCAAAAAAGTCTTCCAGTTTCCTGGCGAACACTTCTTTGCCGCCCATGAGTTCGATTAGCCCATGCACATCGTGTGGAACAAACCAGGTTTGCTGACCAGGGTTGCTCTCCGTGCACCCTTGTCCGAATTCGGTCTTTCCTTTCCATGGAATCCAGTCACCGTTCGCAGCTTTCGCCCGCATACTGTCGACCTGCGGATCATAGATGGATTTGAACTGTGTTGACCGTTGACCGAACACCTTGGCGTCCTCTGTTTTCCCGAGAGCCGTTGCCAGCTTCGAGACGCACCAATCGTAGTAGTAATTGTCGAGAGTCCACGATACTTGGTCGGGAACGTAGCCGTGCTTCATGTAGAAGCTGTTGTGGAGGCGGTTCGTGGATCCATCTTCTCCGGCTGCGGTTTGTCGGCAAAAGGCATATGCTTTTTCGATATCAAAACCACGAATGCCTTTGGTATAGGCATCGAGGATTACGGACGTAGCGGGATCGCCGTCCATACAGCCACTGTATGCATTCATGATCTCCCATCGTTCGAGATAGCCCTTGCCGCTCGTTTCGGCCAAAGCAATGAGGGAATTAATCTCATCGTTGATGAGGGTCGCGTTCGTCAGTGTCAGAAGGGGAAATGCCCCTCGAAAGACATCCCAACCGCTAAAGATCGTCCTTGGCGTGTAACCGACACTCTTGTGAACTGTACTGTCGGCAGCGACATACTCTCCACTCAGATCAGAGATATCACGCGGGTCGATCATCACATGGTAAAGAGCAGTCGTAAAGATTCTCTGGTCCACGTCAGAAGCGCCTTCAATCTGAATTGAATTCAGAGCATCGTTCCAAAGGGCCCGCCCTCTATCGCGTACTTCCTCAAAATCCCATTCGCGAATCTCCCTGGCCAAGTTCTGGCGTGCTCCCTCCACACTGACGAAGCTGATTCCTGCCTTTACTAAGATGGGCTTTTCGGGATTGTGCTGCGGAAACTCCGCGAAGAATCCGATGTGGTTTGCTTCCATTTCCTTACATCCATTGAGAACTTCGGCACGTTTGACCAACTCTCGATATGGCTCGCTGGTGAAGTAATCGGTGACCAGTCCTTTTGCTACAGGAAAGGTCCCATCGGGAACATTGATCTTCCAGACGCCATATTCGATGAGGGGCTCGGAGAATTCCAGATGGAAGTGTACGGTATAACCAACTTGCCCCTCACCGTTGCCCCAACCGCCTCCGATCGCCGGACAACGCATCCAGCCTTCAATCGCCCGTTCACCTGCGACCTTCACATATTGGCGAGTCGAGGTGCCACCAATGCGCCGCGCAAGGTCTAATTGTATGCGTGCTGTTTCGGTGCGAGGAAAAGTAAACCGCAGCATTCCGGATCTCGGAGCAGCCGTCACCTCTGCGCGGATACCATAGTCATCTAGGGTGACTGCATAGTAGTTCGCCTCTGCTACCTCGCGCGAGTGGCTAAAGGCCGATCTCCATCCCTCGCCCGGATGGTCCACTCGTCCGCTATCAAGCTTCATCTGGCCAGTCGTCGGCATCACGAGCAAGTTGCCGAAGTCTCCATACCAGCCAACCCCGCTCATGCGTAGGAAGCTGAAGCCCTCAATTGTTGTATGTTCATACGAGTAGCCAGGCCCCTGGTCTCCTCCAGTGATCGTGTCCGGTCCAGGCTGTACCATGCCGAACGGTGTTGCTGGCCCGGGGAACGTTTTTCCTTCGCCAAGTTTTATGTTGGTGCTCGCTCCAATCAACGGATTGATGAAACGCCATGGCTGGTGATCCGCCTGCCGCAACTCACTCGCAATCATCTTGGGCTGAAGCCACATCGATGCGAGTGACAGTGCTGAACCTGTTGCGAAGGACCTACGTGAAACCTTACCCACCCGAATATCAGCCCCCTTCATCTGTTCCTCGATTCCCAAAGTCGACAAGCGCGCCGGTCTAGGCAGCTTTCGATCAATCCACAGCGGTTGCCGCTACTAGAACACAAGTCCAGAGAGATTCACGACATTTCGCGCTGTGCCGCAGCATTGCCTTTCTTCTTGTGAGTACTATGTGGCGTTTCGATCATACATAAAGATTGTTCGATCATAAATGAGATATAGTGAAAAAGATGCCGAAGAGTCGGCTTTGTTACGCTTAACCATATGGCTCCCAAGACTGATAATCTCGTCGCACGTCACGAATACATTCTTCGCCGCCTGCAGGAGACGGGTGGAGTCGAAGTCGACGAACTTTGCAACACGCTTGGCGCATCGGTAGCAACGATCCGCCGCGACCTCGAGGATCTTGAAAGCCGGTCGCTTCTAAGGCGAACACGCGGCGGAGCGGTACCTATCGGGCCGTTGTTCTACGAACCGTTTCGGCATGACAATTCCTTTCAAGACAAGATAAATAGCTTCGCCGAAGAAAAGCGTCGGATTGCGCAGGCAGCATCTGGCCTCGTCAGCACGGGACAAACCGTTGCGTTGAGCGGAGGTACCACGACCACCGAAGTGGTGCGATGCCTAAGAGTGCTGACCGGCATCTCGATCATTACGAATACCGTAAATGTGGCAATGGAATTGAGTAGCAGGAAGGATATCGAGGTGATTGTGACGGGAGGGCACCTCCGCGGAAGTTGGTTTACTCTCGTGGGTCCGCTCGCTACCGCCGGTGCTGAGATGCTCTTCTCCGATATCATGTTCATCGGCGTCGACGGCATCGATGCGAAGAAGGGCTTGACCTGCACGAATCCTTCCGAAGCCGAAGTCCTGCGCAAACTGGTGCACAATGCCAAAGTGAAGGTCGTTGTGGCCGATCACAGCAAACTCGGTTCTGTCAGCAAGTATCTCCTCTGTCCAACAAAGGAAATAGATAGGTTAATTACTGATACGGGGGCATCCGCTTCAGCCATTGCGCCATTCAAAAAACTCGGTATAGATGTCACCCTGGTCTAGAGTCAATCCACAGATTTGATTCAGACGGACCTGCCTTAGGGGAGAATGTCGTTGAACTCAACGCCGGACTAAAGGCGTGATCCGAAATAGGTTGTCGTAACTCATCCCAACCGGAGACGATCTCTTCGGGGCTCCTATCTCCACCGAGATGATGGAGCGGCTGTTGATATGCGGGATATAGGGAACCGCAAATTGAACCGTGTTCCGCCTTTGGGATTGTTCTCCGCCCAAAGTTGTCCTTCCTGCGTTTCGACCATTGAGCGAGAGATAGCCAAACCGACGCCTATACCCTTTTCCTCGGTTGTTACAAGGGTCTTGAAGATATTCTCGAGATCGTCGACGCCCGGTCCGTTGACAATTACCTGTACAAGCACCTCTTTGTCGCTAACGATCGCAACGCAGATTTGGAGTCGCGGGCTGGCGGAGGTAATCTCCATTGCTTCAAGTGCATTCGAGAAGAGATTGATCAACACTTCCTGAATCTGGATCGGATCGACAAAAATCTTCGCGAGATCTCTCTCGAAGCTGTACTCAATCGAAATATCTCGCCAACGTGGGACTTGCTGGATCATTCGTATGGCTTCCTTGATCATTTCAGAAACGCTTGCTTCCTTCTTGTCGAATGTCTCCTGTTTGAACAAAGCACATATATGTTGCATATTTTCATTGACGGCCCGTCCGTCGCGAAGCATTTCCTCAAGTGACGCGGCGGCTTCCCCAGTCTTCGACGGGTCAGCAGCCAACCATCGCTTTCCGTCCTGAGCGCTCGTGACGACATTCGTCAATGGTCGATTAAGTTCGTGTGCAATAGAAGCAGAGAGCGCAACAACCGTCGCGATTCGTGAGGCATTGTTAAGTTTCGCGCGCATTTCTCGGAGATGAACTTCGGTGCGTACCTGCTCATCGATATCAACAATCACCAAGCACCAGTTCGCCAACTGGCCCTCCTCGTTGAATGATGGAACTGCAAGAATATGCTGCCAGCGATATAGCCCATCAGATTGCAACATCATCCATCTCGTATCGAGGGGAGTCCTGGTTGCAACACAACACATCCAGTTTTCGTGCGCCTCTTCATATTGTTCAGGATGAATGTGCTGCATCCACTGGTTGCCAAGAATCTGTTCGGTCGGCTTTCCCAAAACAGTCGACGCGACTTTATTCGCGTAAACCATGCCTCCGTCGGAAGCCATAATGCAGATGCAGATGGGAACACCGTCGGCGATTTTCCGGAAGAGTTCATGCGCCCGGCGCTCTGATTTGGCCGACTCGTGGAATGGAAAGTCGGCCGACGAATTCGTCCCCGTGTTCGTCCCTGACTTACTTACCACATTGACCACGTCGCCCAACACGCCTCCATACCCCGTCGCCGAGACTGTGCTTTCTTGATTACCGGCGATCGTAGGCGAGCGAAATGGCGCTTGTCAACCATTAAAAATGATTGTATCAAGTAAATAAAATCGCGATAAATGATGTTTTAATCTCAGTATGTGTCACAATTGTTGGGAATTCAGGAAGGGGGAATTACACTTCGGCGGCGATCAAAGCTGAGCGCATATCCGTGAATCGATTGGTGTTAATGCAGGTGAAATCGACCATTGCTCGTCATATGGGTGTGTTTTGCTGACATTCGATCACTACCTCAACTGGTGTTCTCACGCGGCACCGCATTTCAGCCGAACCGACGAAATTTGAGGTCCTCCGGTTCCGCTCCTATCTAATTCGAGATGTTGAGCGGATGTATCACTGGCGTGCGTGTCATTCATTCAGGTCCGTCCACGCTGGCCAGAAAGGGAATTTCTCGCCAAATATGGAAAGACGTAAAGTCATAAAAGGCATCGCGGGTGTAGCCGGGATCATTTGTGCTCGACCTCGGGGCTTGGCTCTTGGCCAAGATCAGACCTTTATGGAAAAGCCGGGCTTCGCCCTGCCAATTCGCGGAATCGCGAATAAGGGTGGAAGACCAGTCCAACCGATCCAATTGACGATTGCGCACTCCGGAACGGACGCAACATTGGTCGTACGCGCCGACCGCCAAGAAGTCGACCGTCGCGTTCTGACTTCAGGGACACATACGTTTACGGTCTTTGTTGATCCGGTTGAAACAGCCAGGCAACTGCTTATCGACTATGAGATCGCGGGCAAGTCGGATTCGGCCCAAGTTCGCATAGAACCAGTACGCAAACTCCAGATCTTCATCTTGCCTCACTCTCACCATGACCTTGGATACACCGATCTTCAGAAGAATGTTGAAGCAAAACAAATGGCAAATATCTCCAAGGGAATCGAGCTAGCGCGAAACACGGCCGACTACCCGCCAGGAGCCCGGTTCATTTGGAACCTCGAAGTTCTGTGGGGAGCAGATCTGTTCATAAGAACTAAGGCCGCGCCAGAGCGCGAGGAGTTCATCAGCGCGGTGAAGAAGGGCTGGGTTGCGATCAACGGGATGTATGCGAACGAGCTTACTGGCCTTTGCCGGCCTGAAGAGCTTCTACAATTGCTTCGTTACTCAATTGAGTTAGGCAATCAATGCGGAGTCCGCGTTGACTCAGCCATGATTAGCGATGTGCCAGGGTATACCTGGGGGACGGTCTCAGCGATGGTCCAAGCAGGTATACGCTACTTCTCGGCTGCTCCCAATTACTTCGACCGCATTGGGAGCTTTATGGTTGAGTGGCAGGATAAACCATTCTGGTGGGTCTCTCCTTCAGGCAATGAAAGAGTACTTTTCTGGGTTCCGTGGACCGGGTATGCGATGTCGCACATCATGAAGCTAAACCCAAAGTGGGTCAACAAGTATCAAGCGAGACTGGATGAGATCGGTTTCCCCTATCAGATCTCTTATATTCGGTGGTCGGGCCAAGGCGACAACGCGCCTCCTGATCCGGACATTTGCGAGTTCGTGAAGCAATGGAATGAAGAATACGAATGGCCGCGCTTCTCTATTTCGACGACAAGCGATGCGTTCGCGGCATTCGAGAAACAGCATGGGCACCAACTGCCGGAATTAAAGGGCGACTTGACTCCCTATTGGGAGGATGGAGCGGGATCATCGGCTTTGGAGACACGCATGAACCGCGGAGCAGCCGAGCGCTTGGTTCAGGCAGCAACACTCTCTACGATGCTCGCGCCGCAGGCATATAAGAACACCGATTTTGACGCAGCCTGGAGAAATGTCTTGTTGTATTCGGAGCACACCTGGGGAGCGTGGAATAGTGTTTCGGATTCAGAGAATCCCTTTGTCGCACAACAATGGCAAGTTAAACGCCAATTCGCGGTTGACGCCGAGAATGAATCAAAGAGGCTCCTGGACGGGGTGCTCGACGCATACTCAAGCGGGAGCGACAACTCAACCGTAGATGTACATAACACCTCTTCCTGGCCCAGGACAGAAGTGGTCCTGATCTCGAAAGAGGGGTCTCGGGGCAAAGATCATGTGAAGAACGAACACGGCATATCTGTTCCATCGCAGCGTCTTTCAACCGAAGAATTGGCTTTCCTCGCAGAGAATGTTCCGGCGCTGGGGAGTGCGAGTTTTCATCTTTCAGCAGGAGCGTCGCATGCTCCGTCAATACGCGTTACGGTGCTGGATGGAGTCTTGGATAACGGTGTTGTGCGCGCGAAAGTCGACAGCAAGAACGGCAACGTCGTCGAGCTGACGTCGAGCAGGAACACGCACAACCTCGTGGACACCAGTTCAAACGAGGCGGTAAACAAGTATCTGTTCCTTGAAGGTAGTGACGTTTCAAGAGTGAGCACGAGCGGGCCTGTGCGCATCGCAATCGAGGACCCCGGCCCCCTTGTTGCTACGATCCGTATCGAGTCTTCCGCGCCGGGATGTTTGGACCTTGTTCGCCGCGTGCGATTGAAGGCTAACATGGATTGGATTGAACTATCCAACACCATAAATAAGAAACGCGCACCCCTGAATCCGCACCCTGGCAAAGATGGACCTGCCGTAGAATTTGCTCAACATGGGTCCAAAGAAAGCATGCAATTTGCCTTTCCGTTTGCTATTGAGAACGGTCAAATTCACATCGATGTTCCTCTTGCAGTAATGCGGCCTGAGATTGATCAACTTCCGGGATCTTGCAAGAACTGGTTACTTGTGGGCCGGTGGATTGATGTAGCAAATGCAGAGTACGGCGTCACCTGTGCGACACTCGATGCGCCTCTGGTTGAAATCGGCTATATTTCGGCCACCATGCTAGGCTCGCAAACCCATCCTGAGATCTGGCGTAAGCATATTGAGCCCACGTCAAAGTTCTATTCCTGGGTCATGAACAATCATTGGGGAACGAATTACCGCGCGTATCAGGATGGACTCATCGAGTTTCGGTATGCGCTTCGCCCGCACAGCGGTTACGAGCCTGCAGCTGCCAGCCGATTTGCGATTAGCATGTCACAGCCCCTTATTGCTTCGGCCCAAGGGCAGCGATCTCGAACGTCCCTGAAGCTCCGGATAGATCAGGAAGATGTACTCCTGCAGGAGTGCAAGCCAAGTAGAGATGGCTCCGCGTGGATTGTACGACTGTTCGGCGCCGCGGGAGAAAACCGTAGAGCCAACTTAACGTGGACAGATGGTAGGCCAATCAAGGTTTGGCGTAGCAACCTCGGCGAGCAACCGCTTGAACTGCTTGGTACGCATGTGGACGTACTCGCTTGGGAGTTGGTCACCTTGCGCATCGAAGCACTAAACACATAGTTCAATCGACCGCAGGCTGGGTGACACTGAAAACCGAAAGTTTTTGAAGGGCGCGATGGCAGAAAGAGACGCGCCAGAATTGGTAATCGAATTGTCGATCTTCTTGGTCGGACAATCTTGAATACTCACAGGTGATGTTTGCTGCAAAAGCCCTTTTAGATGAGATTTTGAGACTCTCGAGTCATTGACCTGGCGTAACCGACAGCACCGGCTTCAAGCTGTTAGCGTCATAAGCAAAGCGGAAGGAAGTCGACAATGACCAGCCCATCAAGCGGAATTGCAACCCTCATCATCGCCGGCGTAATGAACGCCAGCTTCACGATGCCCATGAAGTATGCCCGAAAATGGGCATGGGAGAACACTTGGCTTGCCTGGACGATATTCGCGCTCGTTGTTCTGCCTTTTGTGGCCGCCTTGGTGACCATCCCGAATCTGTCTATGGTTTACCGCTCAGCCCCTCTGGGCGTAATTCTCGAAGTCGCAAGCTTTGGGGCGGGCTGGGGAGTAGCGCAGGTGTTTTTTGGCATTGCGGTGGATATGATCGGGATTACACTCGCATTTTCTATCGTTCTAGGAACATCCGCGGCCGTGGGCAGCTTGATTCCCATGGTGTCTCTGCACCGAGAACATCTCAACAGCGCGGCTGGATATGCGGTCATTGGTGCAGTCGCATTCGTCCTCTTGGGCGTGATGCTCTGTGCCGCTGCCGGAAGGCTGCGAGACAGACCGATCAGACTGTCTATCGCCTCCCCCAAAAATACCTCGCAGGGATTGCTGCTTGCGATTATCTGCGGTCTCGCCGCATCCCTCATGAATTTCGGAGTTGCTTTCGGAACACCGTTGGTCGAAGTCGCTCGCTCTTTTGGCGCAAACGGACTCAACGCGATTAACGCGATTTGGCTTCCACTGCTGCTTGCCGGTGCGGTTCCGAATGTCCTGTATTGTGCTTGGTTGATGAAACGGAACCGCTCCGGACAAAAATACAGGGTGGGGCGATCATACTGGGCTCTGGCGGCGATGATGGCCATCTTATGGTTCGGAAGTACCCTGCTCTATGGACTGGCAGCAGGCCAACTGGGTGCCTGGGGTCCGATTCTTGGATGGCCGTTGTTCATGTCGTTGATCGTGATTACTGCGACCATATTGGGTATGTTTACCGGCGAATGGAAGGATTGCGGACCACTTCCCATTCGCGTCCAGTGGGCGGGCGTGACCGTGCTCGTGCTGGCGATTTTTATTCTTGCAGGCTCAAGCCGTTACTTACAGTAACTCAAGTCTTCGACTTAAGATTGTGTGATGATTTTCAATCCCTTTCCTTCGGGATCGTAACGAACTTCACACGGAGCATCGAAGAACATGGTTGCGCGGGACTCGGCTGTGTAGGTCGGCCAATTGGGCAGGCCATCGTGATTGGGATTTCCTGTTCGCGCGAAGTTCACCCAGGCCTTGCTCAACTGTTTACTTAAGATGAACGCACCCGGATCGCCTGCGCTGTAGTGATCACAGATTTCCGCGTTGTCAAAAGCGAATGAGATTTCGCATGCGTGGAATGTTCCTGGACGCTTGTTCAACATTGGCGTGCGCCAGGAATAAATGTAGGAGTACGCGGGCGCCGTTCCTAAGTTGGCTTTCCTTGTGGCCTGCGCGATCGCAGGGATCCGCCATTGAGATGCGGCAATGGCAGCCCAGAGGTCGAACGGATCTGCCCGGGGATATTCCTCCCGATAAGCAGCAATAATCGCAGTGCCATCACTGCCAAATGTGTCATGAACCAATTGAATCATTTCATCAGTGGTCATGGATTCCGCGTCGAGGCGGTCGACTCCATTGATACTTTCGTTGAGATTGGTGCCTGTGATCAGCGGCACATCCGACGAGACCATGGGGGCGCCCGGGTCGAATGGATGATTGGGTAGGATGTGCCCATCCACGGTGGGCCCCCAGCCGACAGCGGTCTCCCAACCATATCCGTCGCGCTGAAACGGTCGACTCTTTGGCATGTTCTTCATAGCTTCCGCAGCAGCACCCAAAAGTCGGTCCACCGGAATCTTCTGCAACTCCTTGACTTGAGATTTTGACAATCCAAGTTCAGCAATCAGCAGTTCTGTTATCCGTAGAGAATAGTCAGGATTGAGAGCTTTCAAAAAAGGGCCGCTTTGAATAATGGCGCGATGAAATAACCCCTTAGCTGCCGGCATCGCCATCAAAGCGGCGACCTTCCCTCCGCCTCCGGATTGACCGAATATAGTTACGTTCCCGGGATCGCCACCGAACGCCACGATATGCGTATGGACCCAATCAAGAACAGCGACGATATCAAGCATTCCGACATTGGCAGACATTACAAATTCTTCACCACCAATTGGTTCCAGATTGAGATAGCCGAAAACGTTGAGTCGATGATTGTGATTCACTACAACCACATCGTGATTACGAGCGAGACTTTCGCCATCATAGGAAAGAAGGTCATGCCCGGACCCTCCGGAGAAACCACCTCCATGCATGAAGACCATGACGGGGCGTTTATGCGAACCGTTGATCTCCGGCGTCCAAAGATTCACTCGCAGGCAGTCTTCGCCTGGCACTGTGGTGGCGGACCCCCGATGAAGCAGAAAGGCATCCTCGTCGGAATTCGCGAGGTTCTTTCCGTCCATATTGAAGTGTGCGGAATCCTGCTGTGGACAGACTCGACCGTATGCCAGCGCGTTGCGAATCCCTGTCCATGGTTCAGGTTTGGATGCTGGCATGAAGCGCCTCGGGCCGGAGGTCGAAGCGCCGTATGGTATGCCTTTGAAAATGTAGACTCCGTTTCGCTCAAATCCACGGATCTTGCCCGCGCTTGTCTCTACCACAGTAGTGGAGTCGGAACGAATGGCCTTGTTTCGCGCACAGGGAACTGCAGCAGCTTGGGACTTGGACGGCGTTCCCACTGACGGTAGCGCCGTCAGGTCACTGGGGACGCTGGCTGAACCAACCAATCCGGCCCCTAACGCCGCCATGCCCCCCAAAAGGACGCGCCTTCCATTAGAAAATGTCACCGACCGCTCATTCGAGCCATTTACATGCGAATCTTTGAAGAGATCTCTCACAGTTCCCTCCGAGTCCGGACTTGACCAAGATTAACCTCGTTGGCCAGTAAGTTGGCGATGCAATATCGCTTATGATGATTAGTCCGTTAACTCCGCAATTCCCACTTCCTTTGATCTTGCCGATCATCATCTGAATGGCCGCTAGGAACGGACAAACGCCTTTATCGTTCCACAGCTCTTTCCCAAGGATCGTCCTGCAGGTGAGATTGAATATCGGCCCACAGATGCCGGGACAATGAAAGTTTCAGCATAGTGAACGACAAACGGATCGAAGGCTTCCGTCGGGCTTTCGACGATAGCCTCCTCTCCTTCAACGAGGTTGAGAACATTGACCGTCTGAAGTGTATCGTGAGGCGTCGAACTCGTAAACCAATGCCTGCGCGTTTCAATGAACTCCAATTCGTGGAGCCCTGTGCGCTCCTCGCGCCACCCGTGGCCCTGGCCCAATGGATCAATCCGATTGATCAGGTTTTTCTCAACCCAATCCGTGTCGCGGTTCCAAGCTATGTTTGCCAAGCCGTGCTCGAGATGAATCGGTCTAGGCAAGCCGTCCAGACCGAGCCGGTCCCAATCCCACAACTTGAATGTGAAAATATACGGAGTTGCGCTTATCTCAAGGACCATGCAGTTTTTGCCCGAGCAATGGATGGTGCCCGCCGGAATCAGGAAATGGTCGTGCTTCCTGGCAGGGAAGCGGTTTACGTACGTCTCAGCCCTGAACGACACATCGGCGCCTAGAGCCGTTTTCAACTCCCCAATCATGGCTTCTTGGTCAATATGATTCCTAAGACCGAGGTATACGTCGCCATCCTCGCCGGCGTCGAGCAAATAGTAGCTCTCGTCCTGCGTGTATTGCATGCCGAAGTGCTCACGGATGAATTGAGTTCTTGGATGAACCTGTAGCGAAAGGTTTCCACCACCCATCGTGTCGAGCAAATCGAAACGAATCGGGAACTCGGCTCCGAATCGGGATAACACCGCGTCGCCCAGTAACTCGCGCGGATGAAGAAGGGTGAGGTTCATGGCTGGAATCTCGACGCATGTCCCTCCAAAAGAAAGCAGCAAACTATTTTCCTCGGGTACGCCGTCGAAACACCATGCATAATTCGGCATCCCCGTGGGGAGGCCACAAACCCTCTCCATCCAATGGCCACCCCACGGCCCTGGATCGAAATAGGGAACTACCCGAAAAGGGCGACGGGAAATCTGTTGTAGTCCATCCCGCATAGCGCGGCCGGTCACGAGTTTCGGAATATCTCCGTTAGTGTCAAGCCAGAAATCGATCTTCTGCAACAGTGATTTCTTAAGATGGTCGGCGGCGCGCCAATCGACGAAAAACGCCCGCTTGTATTTCTGCCCCGGACTTTCCTGGAGATTGTCGGTACCCAGATTCCCGACCTCATTCCGTCGTTGACGTTGCTGGATCTCCCAACGAGCCATATCTGCATATACGAGCAGATTCGGTTCTCCGGATACTAGAGACGCCCCCGTGCCGACAATGACCAAGAGCCCATGCTTCCAGTTTTTGGCCATTTCGCGCCCGTTTGCGAGCTTCGCACTATCAAAAAAATCCGCAATTTCAAGAGGGTTCATTTGACCAAACACAGGATCGTCGCCCAGCACATCCGATACCATCTGCTCGATTTCGGACGGACTCTTCAACAGGTCCGACGTGACGATCAGGCCCGAGGGGCGCAGGCTTTCCACCAGAGCGCTGATCAGTGCTCTCTCATATACGCCCGGATAACATTCGAAGGAAATCGTGCACTTCTCTGACACTCCGAATGTCTTCAGCCGTTCCAGGATTCTGGGCCAACCTTCCCAACATTCCGATTCACACCCGCTTACCCTAAATGTGGGGAATCTATCGTAATTCGTCTCTCGTCGCATCAGCTCACAGAACTCCATTTAGCGTATTTCACCGAAATCAAAACCGGCCAAAGCGATCTCATGATGATCGAAAGACCGCATATGACGCTGTCACCCTCTTGGACATTTCAATTCCTATTGAAGCCTCCGAGATAGATCATTTGATTCCCAGCATCGTGTCGGTATTGCTACAAATGGCCAACCAGCCCTTCGAATGGGCAACCCTCTGCCATGCAATCGGTTTGTTCACGCTACGGTAAGAAACAGTTGCTACTGAAGTGCAGGACTTGACTTCCGAACCTGATGCGGAGGAACGAGATCTGCCTATCGTGTCGTCGGTTCGGCTGGAGTGCGCGTCGAGTGAGAATGCTAAAGGAAACAATGGTCGAATGTCAATAAAACAATCGCATGTAATGATCGATTATCGACATTTAATGCATTAAATATGATTTAATCGATTCCGTGTTCGGTTTTTCACGGCTCTATATCTACAACCCTTGAAAGCAAGGTTCAAACCTTCCCTCGTTACTCCCGACATTCAATCTCTGTTCATGAGCGAGAAGCGATGTCTCAATCAGGCTTTTTCCCGACTCCAGGGGCCCTGGAATTCTCAAACGCGTGAGTTTATTTAAGTGTATTAAATACAGATATATACCATTAGATTTTATCGACGTTAAAACTTCAGGGCATTCGTTTCCCGGCCGGAGACTCACGGCGTGTAATGGATCAACAATCGCATATGGTGAGTGAAATACGCATATAATGACAATATTTGTGCTTGACAACACAGATTTCGCTCGCTTATTGTGACCGACAACAAGAAATCGGTGTTCCTATGACCTCGCAATCAGGCCGTAACCAGATGGCTGGAGGCAACCAATCACGCCTACCCCGACAAGTACATCGACTGGGAAACACCGATCTCGTATGCCCGCAAGACAATTTGAGGAGGATGTGATGGAGTTTTCAGTTCAGTGGTGGAAGACCTGTAGAGTATTTTCCCTGTGGCAGGCGTGTTTACTGAGTGGCATCCTGCTGCTATCCGGCACAGGGTTGGCACAGCTATCGACGGCCTCGCTAAGCGGAGCTGTCCGAGATCCCAGCGGCGCTGTGGTTCCGAGCGCTCAAATCGTGCTAAGGAATGTGGCCACAGACGTCGAGAACACAACCACATCCAATGGTGCGGGCGCCTATCTCTTCCTGTCTATCACTCCCGGGCGATATACGGTTCAGGCGTCAGCTCCGAACTTCGCGGAGCAGCGGGTTCCCGAGTTCACACTTACCGTCGGACAGGCCGCGACGATTGACTTTGCTCTGACCGTTGGTTCGCAAAGTACCGTCGTTACGGTTCAGGGCGCTACTCCGCAACTGGAGACGTCAAGTGCGAATCTGGGTACCGTCATTGGGACTCAACAGGTAAACGATCTTCCGCTTAACGGGCGTGACTTTACTCAGCTTCTGATCCTGAGTCCGGGTATATCTCCGGTAAACAACGGGCAGGGCGGTCCCGGCGGAGGCCAATATGCAACACCGGAGCCACTTAATCAGGCATCCACAATTCCCTCCGTTAATGGGCAGGGCAACCGATCTGATTACTTTTTCACAGATGGCCTGAGCAACTTCGGCGCCTTCCACAGTGTGTATGCGGTGCCGCCGATCATTGATGAAATTCAGGAATTCAAGGTTGTGTCTCACACAGATAGTGCGGAATACGGGTCGGTAACCGGCGGGGTCATAAATGTAGTCACTAAGTCCGGCACAAACAGTCTCCACGGTTCAGCGTGGGAGTATGACCGCAATGATATCTTCGATGCTCAGGCCTACTTCCTGCCGCCAGATACGCCCAGGACGCCTTATAAAGAGAACGAATTCGGCGGTGCCGTAGGAGGTCCGGTTTGGCTCCCGAAACTGTACAACGGCAAGAACAAGACCTTCTTCTTTGGGGCATATCAGGGATTCCGCTTCTCGCAGACCAGTAATGCTCCTCGAAAAGTTCCGACCGTCGCCCAACTCGCTGGAGATGAGAGCAGTTGGCCGACACAGATATACAACCCGTATACCACCATCCCGGATCCAGCCAATCCCGGCGAGTACATCCGTCAGCCATATCAGGGGAACCAGATTCCTGTAGGTAATGCTCCAGGTGACATCAGCCCCGCCATGCAAGCTTACGCGAACTTCGTTTTCCCGGCGGCCGGGCCAGCATTTGATGCAAACGGAGACAATGTGCTTGACACAACTCCCGAAACCCAGACCATCAACCAATGGACTGCCCGGATTGACCAAAAAGTTGGCGGGAATGACTCGGCGTGGTTTCGCTATAGTTATGACACCAGTGTAGAAAGTAGTTCCGGTGGCCTCCCAGGAATACCAAACGTTAACACCAATCCGAATAGGAACTATGGCGGCAGCTACGTACATGTCTTCAATCCCAGTCTCATTCTTCAGGCTGAATTCGGCCGAACGCTTGCCGGAGCCAATGCCTCAGCTTTCTTCACAAAAGGATCGGCGGGGATCATTAGTCAGGTTGGGTTCGCGCAGGCGTTCGCCGGCGGTTACACCGCTATAGGAAATTCGAGAAGCCTTCTTCCACAACTTGCGATCAATGGATATTCCAGCGCAACCGAGAACATATCGAACCACCCGGACGTTCCGAACTCCAACCAATACAGTGGCGCTTTGACGAAGATATGGAGAAACCACGAGTTTCACATAGGCGGAGGGTTCATCAGCAATAAATTTTTGGCTCCGATCGCCCTTTCAAACCTCACATACGCTGCGCAAGAAACCGCCGACACAAATCCTCTTGACACCGTCAATACCGGCGATCCGGTCGCCTCCTTTCTCATCAACGCTCCAGACTCAGCTCAGCGGCGCAACGAGAACTCGGAAACGCGTCCTGGCGGTGTTATGAGCGAATTTGTGCAGGACAGCTGGAGAGTTAACTCGAAATTGACGGTTAATCTGGGGCTTCGATACGATCTCACATTTAATCCACCCTATGGGACCAGCAAGCAAATCGGTCAAAACGGCGGGCCAGAGACAGGTGATGATGATCTCGAAAACGGCACCTATATCATTCAGAAGCTTCCTCCTCTCTGCAGTGTCCGCGGCGCTGCGCCGTGCATTCCCGGAGATGGCACGCTCCCTGCGAACGTCGTCGTGTCTCCAAACGAAAAAATACTTCATAACACCGACACGAATGTCGGCCCCCACCTCGGTTTTGCTTACAAGTTCACGGATCGCACAGTCGTTCGCGGAGCTTTCGGCATCGTGTATGACAATTGGGCGGGTGTATTGCAAGATGCACAGAATATCGCCGGACTTTGGCCTGACACAGGTCAGCAACAAGCTGTTAATTTGAACGTGCCGAAAACAAGCTCTGCAACACCGACAGTTACATCACAGGATCCATTCGCAAGCGCAGGCAATAGCTTCTTTCCAGCGCCTACTCCATTCGCTCAGGTCGGCTTTATGTACGATCCGAATCTAAAGAATCCCTATTCGGAACAATGGAACTTTGGCGTGCAGCAACTTCTTAGCTCTTCGACCACACTGACAGTGAATTATGTTGGCTCGTCGTCGCACCGGCTTGATGTTGGCGGCATGTATAACACTGCGCTTACGCCAGGACCTGGCGACCCTCAGTCACGCGCTCTGTTTCCCTACATGGCCCCGACGTACTACGATCGCAGCGTAGGCAGCGGCAATTACAACGGGCTACAGGTCTCGCTGGAGAGGAGGTACACCAGCGGCTTCTCGTACGGATTGGCCTACACCTGGTCAAAGTCCATTGATGTCGGAGGCGATGGATATTACGGTGTTGAAGGCGGCGCTCCGCAGGACCCCTATCACCCGGCTCTTTATGATCGATCTGTATCAGGACTTGATTTAAGGCACATTTTGACTGTGAACACGCTTTACGAGGTTCCTATTGGGAAGGGAAAAATGCTTTCCACTAAGAACGGCGTGCTTGATTACATCCTGGGGAACTGGCAGCTTAACGATCTGTTCCAAACACATTCGGGCATTGCTTTTACTCCCGCCATCAGTAGCGATATCGCAAATATCGGACAGGGGTTTTTGACTACTGAACATTTGAATAAGGTGGAAAGCTCCGGCATTTCGCATAGGTCCGCAGCGGAGTGGTTCAATACCGCAAATTATGCCGCCCCGGCGCTTTACACCTTCGGCACTGCGGGACGCAATTCTCTCTCGGGCCCTGCCTTCTGGAATCTGGATATGTCGCTCTTTCGCCAGTTCCCATTGGGAGAAGGGCGAAGATTCGAGTTTCGAGCCGAGGCATTCAATCTGTTCAACCACGTAGACCTGGGTCAGCCCAATAGCGACCTCAATAGCGGATCAGCCTTTGGTACGATCAACAGCACCGCAAGTACAGCGCGACAGCTCCAGCTAGCCGGGAAGTTCATCTTTTAGATGACTGCGTTGTTGGTTTGAGATCACGCGGGTGAAGGGCCTCTGGAGGGTAGCGTTTCGTTTCGAATGCCGTACGGAGGACGAATGCTATTCTTGCGCCGAAAAAACCGTAACAACGTGTTGCAAGGCAACGGTGCACCCTTCATTCCTCGAACAAGGCGGCGGCCTGGCAAGAACAATCGGTCGCGCGCTTTTGCAGTGATGGTTGCATGCTTCGTTCTTAACTTCGGCTCGATCTTTGCAATTGCCGCAGGGACAGGTCCAACTTCAAGGGAACTCCTCGAACAAGGTAGAAAGCTACTTAAGGCAGGAAAGCTTGCCGAAGCCGAATTAGTCCTGGATCGCGCTGAGAAACTAGCTCCGTCTGATTCGGTGATCCTGACTCTGGATGCCAAGGTCAAAGGCCGGCTGGGCGAGTACTCCGGCGCAGTCGACCTCCTCAAACACGTGATTGGGCTAACTCCGGAGTCAGCCCAAGCGCACGTCGATCTTGCGATAGCTCTCGCTGACTCTGGCGACCTTGACGGCGCCTTGGCGGAAACGGCAACCGCAATCTCTATTGCTCCCGGTCTGGCGATCGCACATTTGAATCGGGCGCGCATTCTTAGTGACATGAAGCAGGATCGGGAGGCTGGCGACGAGTTCGTTTCAGCGGCTCGGCTCGCTCCGGGCAATCCGGATTGTTACTTTTACTGGTCGTTTGCCGAGCGGGCGCGGGGAGATTTCGCCAAAGAAGCCGAGTTGCTGCAGAAAGTCGTGAAGCTGGAACCCGGCAACGTCAACGCACATATTAGGCTCGCAAATAATCTGCTCGATCAGAATCGGACCGCCGAAGCTGTAGCCGAGCTTCGCATGGCCCTGGCGGTTGATCCCAATTCAGCGCAAGCCGTCTATAAGCTCTCGCGCGCTCTTCACACCACCGATCCCGAGGAATCAAAGAGGCTGCACGCCCAGTTCGACCAGCTCAAGGCACAGAACTCTGTCGTCGATCAGGCCAAGGCGCGCGCTAATGAGGCTTTTCACGCATTTACGGTGCAAGACTGGCGCGAGTCGGTTCGCCTTTTCAGTGAAGCGCTCGAAACCTGTGGAGATTGCGAGATCGAGAGCACGCTCCACCGTGATCTAGGTTTGACTCTCTGCCGGGACGGCCAGATTGAACGGGGCGCCGAGGAGCTACGCAGGGCGCTCGCACTCAACCCCGAAGATCGGGACGCCGCGAAAGCCCTGGAAGCGATTCGTGCACTGAACAAATCAAGTGAATGAAGACCGCCACAGCTGGATCTGGAGAACCATCTCCATCTGCCTATGCGCACTTAAGGAAAAACGGGGATGGCATAGATGTTTCGCTGCCTGCAATTACACCGGCCCCGTTTACAAGTGTGCTGGTGTAGAAGACTGTCTTGAAGCGACTCGATAGAGGGCCACTGCTTCCTTTGGAGGACGGCTCGCTGCGGGCGCGTGTTCAGTTGGACCGAACTCGGACGACTTACTCCAATCGCTTTATGGGTCGCAACCAGGCATATTATTGCTCAGGAGCGCCCTCCATGGCGACGGCGAATTTCTGCCGCATAAAGAAGTCTTGTGGAAAGATTTCAGAGTAACGCCTCATAGCTGCTCGTGCATTCGTGTATTGCTTGAGATCGATGAGGCGAAAGACCAGTGATCTTTGCAGCAGCGGATTGAACGGGTCCTCTTGAATCGCTTTCTGCAGTATGGCGAGACCTTGCTCTCGCTGACCTGTTTTATCCAGAGCCTCAGAGAGGTCGGAGTAGACCGCTGACTGAGGCTTTCCGATCGCCAAAGATTGCTTCAGGTGCTCGATAGCTTCTTGCATGTTTCCGCTTTGCAGGCATCGGCGCCCTAATGCCGCCTGCGCCAAGGCGTTGTTTGGTTCCCTCTGTTGAAGCTGATCGAGAACCCTATAGTAAGGCGGGACATACTCTGGTTTTTGTGCGGCGAGTTCTCCATAGACTTGCAGTAGCGTAAGGAGCGGAGGAGCGACGTCCTGCTTTCCCGGCGCAGGATTGAGATGGATAAGATCGGGTAGGGCCGCCGTGGTCTGTGAAAACGCGGAGTCCGGAAAGGGCTCATTGGCTTGGGCGGTAATGCGGTGATTTGTAAGGCTGGCATGTGCGATGAAGCCTATTTCGCGCTTCGGCATATGGCAGCCGATGCAATTATCGGGCGGACTACTTTGCCGGCGCGCCTCACTTGGCAGCTTACAGTTTTGGTCTGTGTGGCAGCTCATGCATCTCTTGTTGAAAAAAATCGGCACCTCTTCGTTCGCAGGTTCCACGTGAGGATCATGACAGGTTATGCAACTCAGACGGCCGCCGCTGGCGCGATAGCACTTACTCAAAGTCATGGCATAGTAATGCTGCAGATGATCCTTGTCCGGCGGCGCCTTGCGTGTGGGAGGCGTCATGAAAATCGACAGTGTATTGTCGAGAGGCTCTCCGGGCCGAATGTCCTTGTATTCTTTGCCGGGCTTGAGAATTCGTTCATCCCCAATCTCGTGGCATCTCATACAGATATTGTTCGCGAGGTCTGGAGTCAGGCGGGCAGGATTCACAATCGCGAAGCTTCGCCCTTTGCCCATGGCGCCGCTCGTCGCGGCATCTATGTGGGCCGCTCCAGGACCATGGCAATTTTCGCAACCTATCGGCATCTCCGAGAACACGTTGTTTTCGTAGCGCCCGTCGCTACTAGGGATCGGATTCGAGCGGCCACTGTGACAGTTGAGGCATGCTGTAAGAATGGGCCGGCTAAATCCGACATCCGTCGATTCATACCCTGGCGACATCTCCCACCTCTTGGTACTGGTGTATAAGGTGAGTGGCGCCTCAAAGAGATAATCGCCCCGTCGGACGATGGCGCCGATTCCATTTGCTCCAGAGCCGACGATCCATTCGAGCTGATGCTCCTCGCGGAAGATCTCCGTGCCGCTTCCATCCAGCGCAAATTCACTTTCGTACAATTTCCCGTCCCGGACGGTCACGTCGAAGTGCCGGTCAAGTCGCTGATTGGAATACACGGCTGGCAGGTGGAGTTTTTGCAGGAGAGCAGGCGAGACGCTAGATATGGAGCGGCCCATCCTTGTTTGAGTGAACTCCCTGTATATCGCAACGTGACAGTCACCACAGGCCTGCGATCCGACATATCCATCGTTCACCGTTGTGGTTCGAACCGTGTCGCTCGCAGTCGTTGACGACGCTGCGAGCTGGAACCCACTCCCGGCCTGGCCAAATGCTGTGAATGCAAGGACTGTGAGCGTTAGAACCCAGCGCGCGGGACGATGACCGGACAACTCGTATTGTTGAGAGCGGTGTTGTCGCAAGGTCCCGTCCTATTCTGCTGACGTTCTTGCCCGCTGGTCGCGCTGCGCGGCGAGCATCTCGCCCGATACGGCAAAAGGAATGCATGCACAAGCTCGAATCAACATTTCCTGAGGATGCGCGGTTCTTGAGCGCGCAAGAACGATCAGCTGATCCTCTTGGAGCTAACGTTAGCACTCACATCTTGTCGGCCCTTCACCTTCTAGTAGCCGAGGTCCTGCTCAAGCTGCGAGGCGGTACAAATCATAATACATGATCGTTATTAGATTAATAGATCATATATTATGATTGACATATCACAAGGCGTACGGCTAGGATTACGCGGAAATGGGGAGAGCCTTGTTTGATAAAGAGATCTCTATTTCAAGCGCTTGGCAATGGACGGTTCAACTCTCTCGAAGTAGAGCTGTTTGGAGAGGGAGCTTTTCTCCTTATCCCAGGCATTACGACAGCTGCGGATTTTGG